>SYKU01000364.1 GCA_005808865.1 Acidobacteriota bacterium | reverse complement strand
GCGGCAAGTGCGGCAAGCGATCGACGACTTTGTTGAAGTCTACAACGAAAAGGCAGCGCCGTTTGAATGGAAGAAGGCAGTCGTGTTCCCTTCCGGCCCCAAAGCCAAGTACTCTGACTTATGCAACTAGGTACTAGTGCCTACGGCTGAGAGTTTGAACGCTTCCGCAGCCTTTCCGTGTGGGCCGTGAAGTAACGAATGCAGGCGAGACGACCATCGTAGGAATCCCTCACAGCGAAAGTCGAAATTCGCACAGCAGAGAAATCAACGGCGCACGGTCAGAGGAAGAATCCAGCCGGCATGTCTCACAGGCAGTACGAAGGCTAGAGTTTTTGGGTTCAGATGGGCGTTAGTTGGGATGCCGACAGGGCGTTTTTCCAGAGAGACCCCAAACTGTGGTTCATTTGGGCCTTTACGGGAGATTATTCATTCTGGCCGCGTTAAGTTTCTAGCGTCGTCGATTTTGAGAATTCATCTCTCAGATTTCGCTCAAACGATTACGCGGCTTAACGTTGACGTAACGTTGTTAAGCCTCTGTTAAGCCAGTCCCCCTCCTTGCGATTTCAAGGGCGAAGCCCTTGGTTATTTATAGTTAGCGCCGATGTGCGCTCCTTTGATGGCTTCGATGCTCACCGGACGCTACGCGATCCGCGCCGGCGTGCCCAGCAAAGGGGCCGGATCTGCCGCGTGCGGAGAAGACGATTGCCTCGATCCTGAAACGAAACGGCTACACCACGGGATCTTCGCAAATGGCATCTTGGCTCGAACGACAAGACCTCGCCGGATTCCTGCGAAGCAGGTAATTCCGAGCCGGACGTCACAAGACCGCAGGATCGATGGACGCGATGTGATGCCGATGGTACTTGCAGAGTCAAATCGCCGCACGACGCGCTGTATTGGGCTTCGGGCGGCAACTTCCGGTGCGCCGCGGGAAGTGGAAACCGGTGATCGACGGGATCAGCGGCGAGCGGAAGAGCCGCCGCGAGGAGGCACCGGACTTGAGCGAACTATCCTGAGAGCTGCAAAACCGTTCGTTTCGTCAGAACAAACTGGCGGCAGCCGACCTGCTACACCTTCTCGGGCACAACGTACGGGCCGCGGTATTTTCTGCCGATCATCTGATCCGCTTCCTTGTCGTTGACGAAGCGATCCGCCTTCTTGTCCCAGTTCAGCCTTCTGCCCAGCCGGTAGCTGATATTCGCCAGGTGGCACAACGCGGCCGAGTTGGCGCCGATCGCAATCTCCGCGGTCAGCTTCGTGTGGTCGCGGCTCTTCACGGCGTCGAGGAAATTCTGCATGTGGACTGAGGTTTCGCCTTTTTCGGCCTTCACGTCCATGGCGAGTTCGCCCTTCTGTCCCTTGAACAGTTTGAAGCCGCTTGCGTCAACCGCAAGGTGGCCGTCACTGCCGAGGAAGATATTGCCGACGCAATTGCCGCCGCGCAATTCGAGTCCTCCTTCAGGGCCCGTCACCAGCCCACGCACTTCGAACACGATCTGCTTCTTGCCGTAGTCGAGCGTTGCGAGTTGGGTGTTCGGCGTTTCCTGATCGTCGTCGTACACCATCTTGCCGCCGGTCGAAACCGTCCAGTTTGGCATGCCCTCGACTCCGAGACCCCAGTGCGCCACGTCCATCTCGTGCACACCCTGGTTGCCGATATCGCCGTTGCCAGTATCCCAGAACCAGTGCCAGTTGTAGCGGAAACGCAGTTCGTTGTAGGGCCGCATCGGCGCGGGCCCAAGGAACAGATCCCAATTCAAGCCCGGCGGAGTGGGTTCATCGGCCTTGTGACCGATCGAATTCCGTCTCTTAAAGCAAAGCGCCTTCGCAAGATAAACTTCGCCGATCGCGCCGTCCTTCAGCAACTGGATAGCCTTCTGCTTGTGCGAGATGCTGCGGCTCTGCGAACCGATCTGCACCATGCGCTTGTACTTGCGCGCGGCCGCCACCATCTGACGTGCTTCGAAGATATTGTGGCTGGCGGGCTTTTCGCAATAGACGTCCTTACCCGCCTGACAGGCCCAGATGGTGGCGAGCGCGTGCCAGTGATTAGGCGTGGCGATTGAGACGGCGTCGATGGTCTTGTCGGCGAAGACCTCGCGCATGTCGCTATAGACCTTCGGTTTGTGGCCGCGGGCTTTCTCGACGCGCGCGACGGCCCGCTCCTGGGCGGCCTGATTCGGGTCGCAAACCGCCGCGATGTGCGCCTGATCGAGCGTCGCGTAGTAGCCGAGGTGCGCGGTACCGCGTCCGCCAACGCCGATGACGGCGACGTTTACTTTATCGTTCGCGCCGAGGATGCGAGAGCTGGGAGCAAGCGCGGCCAACGTGGCTGCCTGCAGGAATTTTCGTCTGTCTTGCGCTTCCATGGATACCTTCCTTAGACAAGCTGAAACCGCATTATAGAATAACGCGCGGCGGCGCGCAGTGCGCTGTCCGTGGTTATGAGTGCGGGATGAGCAGGCATCGCAGGATCAAAGCCGTTGAAGGCGGCACGACCGGATTTGGTTCCGAGTTCGACGCGATGCCGCGCCGCCCCAACACGCAAGCGCCGTGGGACAATCTCGGAATGTGCAATTTTCCGCGGCCATTTCTTTTTCTTCTCTGCCTGGCGGGCGCCGCGCTGGGCCAGGAGCCGACGGTCTGGCCCCGGTTTCGGGGACCGAACGGTTCGGGCGTGTCGCAAGACCGCGGCTTTCCGGTCGTGTTCGGCAGGGGCAAGAACATCGCCTGGCGCACGCCGGTCAGGCCGGGGAAGTCTTCGCCGATTCTCACGCGCACGCAGATTTTTCTCACCGCGTCCGATCAGGGGAAACTTTATACCCAGTGTTTCAACCGCAAGAGCGGAAAGTTGCTATGGGAACGGTCCATCGACAGGCCGCATACCGAAATCGCGAACCGGCTGAATCATGAGGCGGCGCCCACGCCCGTAACCGATGGCGAAAACGTGTACATATTCTTCAAGGACTACGGCTTCGTTTCATACGATGCCTCTGGAAGATTACGATGGAAGACGCCGCTCGGTCCGTTCATGAACTCGCAGGGGCTCGCAGCGTCTCCGATCATTGCCGGCGATTCCGTGATTCTGGTCGCTGATCAATGGGAGAACTCCTACATTGCGGCGTTCAGCCTCGATAGCGGCGAAATGCGCTGGAAAACCGCGCGCGAGGAATCCGAAGGCTGGGGAACTCCGCTACTCCATCAGGCAGCGGGTTCCGGTCCGCGGATCGTTACGGTAAGCCGAGGGATGTTCGGCATTCATGGGATCAAGGACGGGCGGCGCATGGTGACTTTGCCTGGGTTGGCGGTCGCGGTCGTCGCGAGTCCAGTACTCGATGGCGACACCGTGTACACGTTTGGCTACGGAGTGGAAACGCCCATGCCATTCAAGCCCCGTCTCGAACGGCATGATAAAAACAAGGATGGCAAGATCTCCCCCGACGAATACGCCGACGATCCAGTACTGAACAACATCGGCAAGAATGCCGGGAACCGCGACGGCATCGTTTCCGAGGACGAATGGTACATCTTCGCGAATCGGGTTCTGGGCCCGAATTGCCTGATGGCCGTGCGCATCGAAAAGGACGGCGCGCGCATCTTGTGGCGATACGACAAGAACTTCACGAGCGTCGTTCCTTCGACTCTTGCCTACCAAAACGTGTTATATGTCGCGCGGAACGGAGGCATTCTCACGACGCACGACGCCGCCACGGGCAACGTGATCAAGGCGGAGCGGCTCAAAGATGCGCTTGGCGGATATTCGTCGTCGCCGGTGGCCGCCGACGGCAAGGTGTGGCTTGCAAACGAAGAGGGAAAGGTGTCCGTACTGCGCGCGGCGGGCGAATGGGAAGTACTGGCCGTAAACGATCTGGGCGAGGGCTGTTATGCGACCCCCGCGCTGTCAGGCGGCGTCATCTACCTGCGCACGGAAGAGGCGCTGTACGCTTTTTCCGAACAAGCGGCGAAGTGAATCAGGCGCGGCCGTCAGGGCATGAACTTCAGCGCGAGCTGCACCCCCGTCTGCCGGATGGCGCGCGATCCGGCGTAACCCGCCCTCGTCACAACCCGCCTGGAACGGGAACCCTTCACGGCATTCCCTCTGAGACCGCGCGGATGAGGTCGATTCCGATCGAATCCAATTTGCTCTAAAGCGTACCGGCCGCATTCGCGCCTACCGCCCGCCTGACGCGTACATGGCCGAATACCACAGTTGCTGCTTCAGGAAATCGCGCGGATACGAAATGTCAACGCGGACCACTTTCCCGTCCGGGCCGAACGTGGCCGTAAGGTCCGGATTGACGCCCGCCCAGTATGTCGGCACGTTGAGCCGCCTGAACCTGGCCACCACCTGATCGCGCAGCTTCGGATCGAAACGTACGCCGTACTTGTCGATAAGCGCTTTGATCGCCTCGTAGTCGCCCTCGGCTTTGATCCGCATCAACTCGGCGAGTAGCGCGCCGATGCCTTCACGCATCCTGCCGTAGTCGCGCACCCTCATGTACGCTTTGCCGTCCCGTTCCACGCGCTCGATGGCGCCGGTCCTGTCCATCACGTAATGCGCGATCAACTGGCGGCCACGCTGGTGATCCTCTTCAATTGTGTCCCCCTTCGGAATGCGGCGCAGTTGCGTGAGCGGGGCGCGCGCGGCGGAATCGTACATCGCTTTCCCCACGTTCGGACTCGTGATGAGGTCGAGTTCGCTCAGCTTCGGGTCCGTGACGTTCCATAACGCCATCAGGTCCGCGCGCGCTTCTTCGAGTGTCGAGAAGTACTCTTTCAGATAGAAACGCGCGTCCTTCGCGAGCTTCGGATTGGGTTGGCCCGAGCCGTGCCCGATGATCTCGTGCATCGCCGTCATCAAATCCTCGGCCTCCTCACCGTACTTTCGGCCGATAGCGGTTTCATCTTCCGAGGAAGCGAACTCCTGGAGCGAGGAATATCCCGCCGCCCGGTTGAGCGCGCGCATACTGCCGGTGAACAGGAAACTCTTCGTCCCGTACTTCTGGTGAATCTCGTTCTCGTTGGGCAGATTGACTCCGATGGTGGTGACGTGGAAATCTCCGGTCTCGGCCACCGTCTCGACGGCTCTCGCCAGTGGCGGCTTCACGCCCTGTTTCCTGTACCGATCCGCCCAGGGCGCTTTATTTTCGAAGTACTGTGCGTTTCCGGCGATCTTGGCCATCAGGCGATTCAGGCGTTCGTCGGTAATCGACACAAAGCTTTGCGAAGTGCCCTTGGCCCCGCGCGCGTCGCGATAGACCTCGATGAACCCGTTGGTGAAATCAACCGAGGCGTCGTTCTGAACCCAGGACGCGCCGAAAGTAAGCCAGTCCTGAAACTCGCCGGTCCGATAGAAGCGAATCAGGTTCCCGATGACCGCGGCCTGAGCAGGTTCCGCGCACGCGGCCGCCCTTTCGAGAAATCCGATTGCCTTTGTCAGGTACATCGCGTAGAGGCCCGGCGCGATCTTGCCGTCGGGCGTTCCAGCTCTGTAAACCTGCTCTTCGGGGCGGCCGCCGGCCCCCATCACGAGGCGCGAATTCAACGGATAGCGTTCGGTGAAGCCTTTTAAATCCGCAAGCGAAACGCCGGAGTAGAAGTTATTGGCGCTCGCTTGCAGGATATCAAGACCGCTTCGCGGACTCTTGGCTGTCATGAGCGGTTCGAATCCCGGGTCGAATAGCGACGGCCTCAGTTCATCCGCTTCCTTGCGGAGGTTTTCAGGTAGAGCCTGCCTGAATTCGTCGAACCCAAAGTCAGGGAGGAACTTCTGGGCGGTGGTGTCGTTGCGATTGCCGCGATTGGCGAGGAAGAGCTTCGTGAAGGATGCGAACCGCCGCCCCGCCGGCCCGGTGGTGGCGGTTTCGAGGAGGCGTTTTTGCCGCAGTCCGAAGCGCGAGAGCTGATCGTAAATGATAGGGTCAATGGCAATCGAGGCCTCGCTCAGCCAGTAGACGAGTTCCTGCTGTTTGGGCGTCAGCTTTCGAAAGCTTTCGGCCTCCACCTGGATGAATCCCGTGTCGCCTACGCGCTCCGTCATCGAGCTTGCCTCGGGAGCCTGACCCTTCAGGAGCGAGGCGAAGACTGCGCCGAAGAGCACGATGATATGTCGCATAGTTTTGGTCCACCGTCTAGAAAAAAATACCAGAGTCCCGAAGCTTCTTCGTCAGGGCGGCTCTCTCGCCGGTGTTCTCCAGTTCGAGTACAGTTTCGGAAAGCGCTCGAACTCTTCCGCGGGCCGCCGCGAGCACGCGAAGCGCTGTCTCCTTGTCCGGACATTCGAGCAACAGGGCGTTCCGCGTCTTCACGCGGCGGCACGCGCCGAACCACCCGCGAATCTCCCTCTCGACATTTGCGGGAACTTCACGCGAGCAAACCCTGGTCAGGACTTCCATCACGTTGTCGGCCGTCAGCCCAGTGTTGGCCGCCGACAAGATCGACTTCTTGTTGATGTGAAACAGCACGCCGAGTTTCCGGCCTTTCCTCTCCCCGAATCGCGAGATCTCCGCTTCCGCCGATGTCGCCTGGGATAGGAACACGACGTCGAAATTCGGCTGCACCACCACTTCCGCGGCTTCCGAGGCGCCGTATTCGAAATCGCCCTCGCCGGTTAGCAGATAGCGCCCCACGGGCGTGACCGAGAAGCAGATCTCATTCCCGGAACCGATCCCGACCGCTACACCCCCCAGTGGCAGCAGACGTTGCGTGAGGAATTCGGACAGCAACCGATGCCACACACTTTCGATCTCCTCTTCGTCCGGCCGGCTCAGCAAGTGTCTCCCGATTCGTATCGAATAGAAGCCGCGCCTCGTCATGAGTGGCGCCAACGGATTGCGCTCAATCGAGTTCCGGTCCAGGAGGTTCTTCACTGTGACGAAAACGCCGGCGGGGACGTCGAGGAAAGCCGCGGCCACGGCTTTCGGAATGTCGGGCGATTGGCCCATATACGATGGCCAATCCACACGATACGGAAGAAAGTGGTACGAAAAAGAGTCTGTCGCGTGCTGGCCGGGCTCCGGCGCGCGGAAAAAGCGGACGAAGTCCTTGAGCCGCTCCTTCGGCTGGCGCGGCAACCAGGCCATTCCGCGCTCGGAGGCCATAAGATATCGTTCTCCGGCGCCGGCTTTTCTGGTATCGGCAAGTTTGGCGGCTTGAAGGAAATTCACCGCTGTCGTGATTCTGTCTTCACGCCCTATTGCAAACGTCGCAGTCACCCACTCCGGGTGGACGGACATCGCGGGGCCGATCTGCTTCCCCGCTTTCGCATAAAGCGTGAAATCGGAGCGCAGGCGGAAGGGTTCCGTGATGCAGGCCGCCAGGGCCGCGGTCATGTCTTCAAGCAGGAAGGGTTCGTGATACACGTCACGCGCCTCGACCGGCGAGAACTCCCGTGCCCTTTCGGCCTGGGGCGCCCGTATCGGCCAAGGACCAATTACGGGCTCCAGGTCTTCGCCTCGGATTGAGGCGAAGAGAAGCATGTAGCGAAGCGACGCGTGAATAGCTCCCGCCAGCACGGCGGGAGCCACACCTTGAAATTGTTCCGGCAGCTTGGCTATCGCCAAGGGACCGTCCCGGGCTGTCAGGGCCACGATCTGTTGCGTGGCCTTCAAGACCGACGGCGTTGTAAGATAGCCGCGCTGGCCAAAGGCGATGTAAGGGCCCTCCCACCCCATGGTCGCGTCCAGAACGAAGGGCCGTAGCCAATCGCTGTGCGAGGTCAACTTTCTGAACAGCGCCCCGTGAATATCGCTACGAGCCGCTTGGGGCGTTCCGAACGCGGATCTTTCGTTTACCGTGAAGTGTGCATCAATGTATTCGTCGAACGCCTTACGCGAAGACACTTCATGAACGGGGTTCGCGTAGAGTGCGCGCATTACGCGGGCGAACGGCTGATGTTGTTCGAGCGGTGAACCCGCGGACGCCTGACTGGAGCAGAGGAAAGCTCGCCGTTCGTCGAATGGGAGAGTGCGCCATAGCGCCAGACTGCCGAGGAACCCGTTCCAGTTGATGTCAAGGACCTTCACTCAATGTCGCCCGAATCGATGATCGAATAACCGTAGCCCTGCTCACACAGAAACAACTGTCGCTTCAGCGCGAAGTCCTGCTCCACCGTATCGGCCGAGACGACGGAATAAAAATGCGCCTGATTCGCGCCGCTCTTGGGTCGAAGTATCCGTCCCAGCCGCTGCGCTTCTTCCTGACGCGATCCGAACGTGCCCGATATTTGAATCGCCACCGATGCGTCGGGCAGGTCAACCGCGAAGTTTGCCACTTTCGATACGGCAAGAACGGGAATCCGCCCCGCCTTGAACGCCTCGTATAACTCGTCGCGCTTGCGCTGCGGAGTGGTACCCATCAGCACCGGTAGTCCGAGAGGACCCGCCAGACGTTGGAGTTGATCGATGTACATCCCGATGACGAGCGCCGGTTCTCCCTTGTGGCGTTCGAGTAACTTGCGCACAACCTCGATTTTGTCCGGATTCTCCGACGCGATGCGGAACTTCTGACGGTCGTCGGCAACCGCATATGGCATCCGGAGATCGAGCGGCATAGGCAGCCGGACCTCAGTGCAGGCGGCTTCCGCGATCCACCCCTGACCCTCGAGCACCTTCCAGGGAACGTCCGCCTTTTTGGGCCCAATCAGGGCGAAGACGTCTTCCTCGCGGCCATCCTCCCGGACAAGCGTCGCGGTCAAGCCCAGGCGGCGGCGCGCCTGCAAGCCCGCCGTGATACGGAAAACGGGCGCGGGCAAAAGATGCACTTCGTCGTATATGATCAGGCCCCAGTTCCGCTCGTTGAACAGGGAGAGGTGCGGAAAATCGTCGCCCTGCCTGGAGCGCCAGGTCATGATCTGATAAGTGGCGATCGTAACCGGCCGGACATCCTTCGAGATCCCGGTGTACTCGCCGATCAGATCCGCTGTCAGCGTAGTTTTGTCGAGCAGCTCGGCGGCCCACTGCCGCACGGCGGTTACGCTGGTGGTCAGTATCAGGGTAGAAGCCTGCACCTGTTCCATGCACGCCATTCCCACGATGGTCTTGCCTGCGCCGCAAGGCAGAGTCACGACCCCGGATCCGCCGCGCGTGCTGCCGCCGGCGTGAAACGCGCCTACTGCGTCCGACTGATAGTGGCGCAAGGTGAAGCTGCGGCCCGACAACGAAGTCTCGCGGAGCGCAAGAGTGAGAGCCTCGCCGGTGGTGTATCCCGCCAGATCCTCGGCGGGGAAGCCGATCTTCACGAGTGCCTGTTTGATCTCTCCGCGCGCGGAGGCATTTATGAGGAACTCAAGCGGCGAGAGCCGTTGGCTGAGAAACGGCGCGACGTGTTTGTTGCGGGCGATCTCTTCGGCGAGCGGCCGGTCATTAGCGCTAAGGACAAGCGCGCCGCTCGGGTGCCGCAGCAGCTTGACTCGGCCGTACCGCGAGGCGAAGTCGCGGATCTCGATGAGAACGTGCGGCGGAACGGTGTATTTCGAAAACCGTTCCAGTGTTTCGCAGATTTCGGACTGCGGCACGCCCGCGGCGCACGCATTCCAAACCGAGAGCGGCGTCACCCGGTAGGTGTGGATGTGCTCCGGGGCCTTCACCAGTTCGGCGAACCTCACGAGTCCATCGCGAGCCTCCTCATAGAGAGGGCTCGCCACCTCAACCAGGATAGTGTGATCCCCCTGAACGATGAGCGGATTCTCGGGTTGGTAGGCGGACATTTGGGGTATTTTCAGTATAAGCCATCGTTGCCCGAGGAGGACCTCACTTCCGAGGAAGAGTGCGGTCGGCTTTTCCACAAGAATCGTGGATTTCCTGTGGAAAACATGCCCGCAGCGCCACTCAAGCAGTGAAATATAGCGAATACGTAACAAATCGCACAAGGTTTCAGCAAAGAATCATTGACCGGAACAAGATATTTGTTATGAATGCCTTGCGTGTATATATCGTGCTTTTTTTGGGGTTATTTGGACGGCGGCGCTGGTGCTTGGGCCGGCTCCGCCCGGAGTTTGAATCGAACGGTCATCTGATCCTTGGTTCCGATGGCAAAACTGAGTGCGCCGGAAGGGGGTTTCAGACCGAAATCGGAGAGACTGACCGTTGCGTTTCCCTCGTAGCTCTTTACGGCGATGGCGATGGGCCTTGTCACGTCCCGTATGGTGAGCGAGCCTTCCACTCCGCCAGGCACGACGCGCGTGGAGACGAACTTGATTTCCGGGAATTTCGCTGGCTGCAGGAGGTCAAGCGCGGCTTTTTCGATATCCTTGATCTGGCCTGGCTTGACCCAGTCGTCCTTGCAGGAGAGGCTGGCTGATTGCACGGTAAAGACCACCGACGAATCTCTAATCTCGCCCTGATATTGCGAAAAGTGGAAGACATGCTTCCGTCCGGCCCAGAGCTTCGTCTTCTCGACGTCAAGTGCGAAGTAAGCATCCGGGGCAGGCGCGATCCGGAACGATTGCGCCGCGAGGGGCACGATCAGGAGCAGCAGAGCGGCAAGGCGCGTCATTTTCGTTTCGTGACCTCGTACCGACGTTGAATGCACGGACACGCGTCAAAGCGAGACCGTGAGGCTCGATAATAACACTGAAGGAACGTTGCCGGCGGCGGACTTGACGCGCCTGCCAGTACCGCGGAGATCAAAATCCTCAGGGCGCGCCGGACAACGTGGTTCGCACCGTCACGGGGAACTGCCGGAGGCTGAAGTTCGAACCTCCGGGTTTCGAGGAGATCTGAATCGGAGTCGCGCCTGTTCGCGGCATGGTTGCAGGGGGGGCGCAGCCACTCACTTCATCTTCAATCGCGCGCGATCCAACCACTGGCCGTCGAGCATGGTGGCTTGAATCTTTCTCAGATTGCGGATGTCCTCGAGCGGATTCGCCGTCACAAGCAGCAGATCTGCCTTCTTGCCGGGCTCGATCGTCCCCATCTCCTCCAGTTTCTTCAGCGCCAGCGCACCCGTGCGCGTGGCCGCAACGATCACCTCCATCGGCGACATGCCGCTTTCAATCAAAAGCTCCATCTCGCGATGTGTCATCAGTCCCGGAAGATCGATCGAGGATCCTCCGTCCGAGCCGACGCCTATCGGCACGCCGCCGGCGGCGAACTTCCTGGTGTTGCGCTTAGCCCGATCGAAGAGCTCCCGCGCGCCCGCGGATCCGGTCTGGGACTTCGCCTGTTCCCGAATCGCCGCAATCACTCCCGGCTCGAAAGCATTGGCCGCGTCGGGATCGTCCAGGCGCTCCGGGTGCTCCGCATAGAGCCACCCCAGTTCCTGCCGGACAAGCGTGGGAGCGAATGGAATCTGCAAATCGCGAAGCCGCGAAATGAAGGCGGGATCCACGTTTTCCATGTCGCGCACCATGTGCAGGAACCCGGCCGCGCCATTCTCAACCAGGTGCATCGTGTCCGCGAGCGAGTGGATATGCGCCGTGACGGGAATCTTGTGCTTCCGTGCTTCATCGAGAATCGCCTCGATGACCGGTTGTTTCACCTTCGGCGCTTTGCCGCCCAGATCGTCAACCCAGATCTTTATTCCGTCGACCTGCTGCGCGGCGAGTTCCGTCACCTGAGTCCGCGCTTCTTCGGGCGTTGCGGGCTGCCGTGCGATATCGCCCACTTCCTGCGACGGATGCCCGCCTGGCGCGGTGAAGCCGCGGCCACAGGTGAACAAGCGGGCCGTCAACAGGTTCCCGTCGCGCTGGTCCTTACGGATTTCAAGACCGGCGTCGCGCTCCGTCCCGATACTGCGAACGGACGTAATACCGAAATAGAGGTACTGATTCAGATTCCTTTCGACGCGTTCCCGCGAATAATCAGCCGCGCGGAACCCAGGCCCGCCGGTCGAGCCGAGATGAACGTGGAGGTCGATCAGACCGGGCAGCAGGAACCTCCCACGGCCGTCGATCTTTTCCGAACCAGCGGGAATAGGCACGTTCGCACGAGTGCCCACGCTGCGGATCTTCGACCCTGCAACCACTACTACGGAATCGCTGATGGGCGCGCCTCCAGTTCCATCGATCAGCACGGCCCCGACGATGGCCTTCACGTTCGACTCCTCGGACGGCTTGCAGGCGGCGAACCACAGGGCGGACACGCAGAAAAGCGACAGACGTTTCATAGATTAAACGAGCCTTACCATGGACAGATTTACAGTGAACGAGCGGTCGTCGGGCGGGGCCGTCCACACGGGCGCGGCATTGACGTCGATGCGGTATTCCGCGGCGTCCGGCAGGTCCGCCTCGTAAATGAAAAGACCGGGGCGCTCGATTACCGTTCGACCCAGATTCGCGCCGTTGGCCAGAACTTCAACGCTCACCGGCTGGCCGAATTCAAAGCTCCGCTCGTGGGCGTGCCCTCTGATCCGCAAGCGGTGGCGGCCGGACTTTACGGGGGTCAGCTTCGCCGACGCTCTCGCGCCGATCCAACGGTAGCGATTCCCGAAAACTCCTTCGAGGTCGTAGAAACCTCCGAGAAGACGCGCTTCGTGCCCCGGCAGGCAGAAGTCGATGGCATCGGAGCGATCGCCGGGGTAGAGTTCGGCGCGCTCGGCGGAGGGCAGAAGTGTATAGACACCGCCTTCGTTGGGCGCCTTGTAGCCGCAATCGCATTGAAGGAGGTCCGCGGCGCCCCTGGTGAGCCGGCCGGCGCAATCGGGGCACCGGAGAAAACTTTCGAACTTGCCGACACTCGCGAATTCAGAGCACTCACCGTGCTTCCTGCATGCCGCGGCGAGCGTACCGCCGAGCAACCGGGCGGCCCGCCACGTAGAACGATGTGGATCGAGCGCGATGGCCGCGCGTTTCACGACGCGCTCTCCCCATCCCCGCTCGGGCACGAAAATCTCGTATTCGTTCGCGGCGAAGTGCTTCGAGATCAACCTGCGCCAATCGCTCAGGTACATGCTGTGATTTTGGCGGATGCCGAAATTCTCCTCCTGTTCGGCTCCAATCACGTCGAGCGCGACGTACCCGAGGAGGCCCCAATCGTACAACTTGCGTTCCCAGGGTTTCATGCGGTCGTAATAGGGCGTACGGTAGAGCCGCAGGGAGAGCAGCCGGCGGAGCGGCTCTTCGGCGAAAAGAAAGACGCCGCCGGGCGCGAGCACGCGTTTCACTTCGACGAAGACCTTCTCGATATCCATGAACTGCGACAGCATCTGAAACGCCATCACAAAGCGAAGGGAGTTGTCGTGGAACGGCAAATTCGCGGCATCGCCGGCGACGCGGACAGGCGAACGGGATAGCCCCCAGCGATCCAGCAGGACACCGCCGTAGCGAAGCGCGTCGGAGGAGATATCAAGCGCGAAGCCGTCGGCGCCGAACTCGTTCGCCAGCATGTAGCTGGTGTGGCCGGCGTTCGCTCCGATTTCGAGGAACGGAGAAAGCGGACTCATGAAGCCGAGGTGGTTGCGGATCAGAGCGCCGCGTCGCTGGTTCTCCTCGGCGTAGACCGCGATCGCGCGTTCCGGCTCCCCGAGAGAGGCGAAGTTATGGAACTCGACTTCGGCGCGCTTGACTGAAAAGGATTGGGCTTCCAAGACCTACATGATAGCTTGAAGGGCGGGCCAGGTAGGGGCCCTGGCGAACGAGTCCCAACCTGCATCGGGCCGAGGCGCCGCCAAAATCCACACGCCGGCGCGAGCCCCGGATCCACTCTGCGCGCGCTCACGTCGAAAAAGCCCGGCAACACCGTGACCTGCTCGGGGCCTTTGTGTCCGTGGGCGCCCGCCGGGGAAAGACAGCTTTTCCCGGCGGGAATCACATCGTAGTTGCGCGGGGCGCTGCCACGGGCCAAGGGCGTTCTATTTTACTGCCGCGGCCGCAATACACCTTACCAATGCCTCCTGCACCAAGCGCGGAGATGGTTCATACCCGATTCTCCGGATTCGTGTCGACTGGACGAACATCGACAACACGGTGCCCGGATCATGAGCGGGATCGCGGCATCAGTTGATGAATGCGCTTCCCTTCAACGATGAGATAGTGCCAAGGACTCACAGGAGCCGAATGGCGCGTTCCGCTGCAGCTCCGAACACTTCTACCGAACGATGCCGCACGTTGGCGATTCGTCAACATCCTGGTTTGAATCCGTTATCCGGTAAACATTCTGGCTTAGAGGCGAGCGGACAGGCCGGCTGCTGCTCCGCGCACGCATTCTTCGAGAGACCTTCCCGTGTCCACCAGCAATTTGGGACGCGCTATGGGTTCGAAGGCGCCCCGCACCGCGCAGTACAGCGCCCAATTGCGGTTGCGGGCAGGGTGCCGGTTTTCGTTCACGTCGCGTTCGAGACGCACCCGGGCTATTTCTTCGGCGCACACGCATTCGATAATCCGCCACGGTGTGTGAATTCGCTCTGCATATTCAATCGCGACATTGATCTGATAGGTTCTGGAAAACGTGCGCCCGTCGAGAAAGACGATGCGCGCCGCGTCCTTTTCCAGAAAATACTTCGCGGTCGAGAGCATCACGGAAAGGCAGAAGTCGTCCTGTTCCTCGGAATACTCGACCTCGTCCGGCGGAAACAGCGCCGCGCGGACAATGTCCTTGTCGATAACCACGCCCCCGAATTCGCTCGCCAGCGCTCGGGAGAGAGCGCTCTTCCCCGTACCCGGCAGCCCGGCCAAGATTACGAGCATGACGCCTTGCAGTGTATCAGACGCCGCGTTGTATGAACCCGGGAATACCGGGAAACTTCGCCAATCGTGAACGTTCCCTGCCTTGCGAATCAGCGATGAGACTGCGGGGGGGAGCAGCTCTTACAGGCCGCCGGCCGAAGCGCAATGCAGACCGCTGGCTTGACTGCTTGCTGCGTCAGCCGCGCTGCGAAGAATCGGATATGATCAAGAACGCCATGAAGACCGTCCTGCTCTCCTCTCTTCTGCTGCTTCACTGCGCGGCATTGAACGCACAGCTCCCCCGAGCCCTTCCGGACGGCTACGCGTTGCCCAACGGGTGGCGCATCACTCCGGTTGGAAAGGCCGTGCCCACGGAAGACCTGCTCTTGAACCTGAGCCTCGCGCCCGATGGGAAGGCCTTGATCGCCACGCACGGCGGATTCAATCCCCACGGGCTGGTGGTCATCGATCCGGCCCGCGAAGAGGCCGTCCAACGCATCCCCCTCCGCTCGGCATGGCTCGGGCTGGCGTGGGCGCCGGATGGAAAGCGGCTCTTCGTCAGTGGCGGCAACGCCGCCCACGCCCGCGACACGCAAGTCGCTCCCGTGTACGCTTTCGAGTACGCGAACGGCCGCCTGAGCGACGCGCCCGTCGCGCAATGGAAAGATTCCGCGCCCGCGGAAAAAACCTATTGGTCCGGCATGGCTCACCATCCCTCGAGGCCGCTTCTCTATGCCGCGAACCGGGGTAACGATCCGCTCGCGGGCTACGTCGCCGTCTTCGATACCGGTACCGGCAAGATCCTCCACCGGATTACGGTCGAGGCGTCACCCTACGATCTCGTGCTCACGCCCGACGGCGCGACTCTTTACGTCTCCAACTGGTCGGCCCGCTCCATATCGGTGATCGACACCGCGTCGAACAAGGTGGTGGCGCGCATCGGCGCGAGCGAAAACCCGAACGACATGGAGCTTGCCGCGGACGGACGGCTCTTCGTCTCGAACGGGAACCTCAACACCGTATCCGTCATCGACACGAAGAAGCGCCTCATCGTCGAGACGGTCAATGTGGCTCTCTATCCGAGCGCTCCCCCGGGCTCGACACCCAACGCGGTCGCGCTTGACCGGAATGCAAATCTTCTGTTCGTGGCGAACGCCGATAATAACGCCATCGCCGTGCTGACGGTCGCGAAGCCGAACGCCACTCAAATCCTGGGTTATATTCCGTCGGGATGGTATCCGTCATCGCTCGCCGTCCTGCCCGGTCCGCGTCTCGCATCCGGCAACGCGAAGGGCCTGGGGTCGTACTCGAACGTCGCGGGACCCACGAGTCCGCTGGGAGTGAAAGGCAAGGAGGATTCCGTCCGCTCTCTTCAGAAGGGTTCCGTGAACGTCATCCCGCTCAAGAACCTGAAGGACGATATCAAGAACTGGACGAAGCAGGTATACAGCAACGTTCCGTACAACGATGCCCTGCTCCAGCGCTCTCTCGAACCGAAGGCGCCCACCATCGTGCCGAATCAGGTGGGCATCGGTTCCGCGATCAAACATGTGATCTATGTGATCAAAGAGAATCGCACCTACGATCAGGTGCTCGGCGACATGAAACAGGGCAATGGCGACGCCCGGCTCGCGATCTTCGGACGCAAGGTGACGCCGAACCATCACATGCTCGCCGAACAGTGGGTGCTGCTCGACAATCTGTACTGCGATGGCGAGGTGAGCGTCGATGGGCACTCCTGGTCCACTTCCGCGATCGCCACCGACTTCAATGAGAAGCTCTGGCCCGCCAACTACGGCGGCCACAGCGCCGGGCGGGTGGCGGCTGCTCACGTACCCTCCGGCGGGCATCTTTGGGACCTGGCGCAGAAGGCCGGATTGACATACCGGAGTTACGGCGAGTACGCTTCGCGGTCGAGCGACGGCACAACCATGGATGCCTCGCCCGGCGTCGGGGGTCTGGTCGGCCATGTGGCTCCGAAGTTCAAGCTCCCGGGGATGCGCGACACGGACAATGTGCGCGAGTTCATCCGGGAGTTCGAGGAGTACGAGCGTAACTACGACTCGGCCGATGCCAACAAGCGGCTGCCGAGTCTCATTGTGATGAGTCTGCCAGAGAATCACACGGTGGGTACGCGGCCGGGTGGGTTTACGCCGCGCGCGATGGTGGCCAACGCCGATCACGCGATTGGCCTGCTCGTCGAACGGGTCACGCGAAGCAAGTACTGGAAGGACACGGCGATCTTCATGATTGAGGATGACGCGCAGAACGGCCCGGACCACGTGGACGCCCGCCGCACGGTCGGGCTCATCGCAAGCCCTTATGCGAAACGAGGCGTGGTGGATTCAACTCTATACACGACTTCATCCATGCTGCGCACGATTGAACTGCTGCTGGGTTTGCCGCCGATGACGCAATACGATGCGTCGGCGCCGCCGATGTACGCCTCGTTCACGACACGCGCGGACCTCCGCGCTTACACGGCGGCCGCTCCCACCTGGGACATCAACGAAAAGAACACGGCGCTCGCCTGGGGAGCGAAGGCGTCGATGGAGATGGAACTGGACGAGGTCGATCAGGCGCCCATGCACGCGCTGAATGAAATTATCTGGAAGAGCGCCATGGGTGCGGAATCCGTGATGCCCGCCCCGGTGCACCGTTTTTGGTTTGGCGGGCGGTAGCGGCCCGAATGCCCGCGCTACGCGAAGCACACGGCTGTGATAGCATCCGGTACGGATGAGCACGAAGAAATGGAGTATACGCCTGGCACTGCCAGTGCTGGCGCTGATCTACACGGCGGCCCGCTCCCAGGAGCCTGCGGGAATGACGGAACGCTTCCGCAAGATGTCCGCGGATGCGGAGGCACGCGGGCTTACAGAACCTTTTAAGGGCATTACGGCTCGTGGAACCGTTGATCCAGGCCTGTTTCCAGTCCGCTCCACCGGCGTCTCGACCGAACCCGTCCGCAAAGCAGCGGCAGCGTTCCTTGCGGCGCTCACGCCCGAACAGAGGAAGAAGACCCAGTTCGCGGTAGACGACGACGAGTGGCGGAAGTGGATGAATCAGGATTTCTATCTGAGGCAGGGTTCGGGGTTCATCGACATGACCGACGCGCAGAAGGAAGCCGCGTTCGGGCTGATGCGCGCGTCGCTGAGCGCCAAGGGCATGCGGCTTTCGCGCGACATCATGAAGCTCGACCACACTCTGGGCGAGTTGAACAACAACGACTTCGTCCGCTACGGCGAATGGCGCTACTGGATCACGGTCATGGGCGAGCCTTCAGCGGGCAAGCCGTGGGGCTGGCAACTCGACGGACACCACCTGATCCTGAACTATTTCGTGATGGGCGATCAGGTGGTGATGACGCCGGTGTTTCTCGGTTCCGAACCTGTGATCGCGACGTCCGGCAAGCACAAGGGCACTTCGATTCTACAGGAAGAGCAGAGCCAGGGCTTGAAATTGATTCAATCGCTTGACGATGCGCAGCGCCGCAAGGCCATATTAGACTCGGAGAAGACGGGAAACAACAACCTGGCGGAGGCGTTCAAGGACAACATCGTCCTCGACTACGCCGGAGTTCCCGTTTCAACCTTTACGGCGCCGCAGAAGGAATCGCTGATGCAACTTGCCGGGCTGTACATCGCGAACATGGACGACGGCCACGCGAAGGTGAAGCTGGACGAGGTGCGGCAGCGTCTCGACAAGACCTATTTCGCGTGGATCGGCGGCACCAGCGAGAAAAGCGTTTACTACTACCGGATTCACAGCCCGGTGATTCTGATCGAGTTCGATCACCAGCGTCCAGTGGGCTTGCGGCATTTGTTCACGGGACCGCCCGTACCGAACCGTGAGCATATTCACACCGTCACGCGGACTCCGAACGGAAACGACTACGGCAAGGATTTGCTGCGCCAGCACTACGCACGGCAGCCCCATTAGACAGGCATCCGGAGCGCCGGATGCTATAATTCGATTACGAAACCTCGCGC
>SYKU01000363.1 GCA_005808865.1 Acidobacteriota bacterium | reverse complement strand
GCAAGGAACTGGTGGCCCGGATGATCCACCGCTACAGTGGGCGAGCCGGCGGCCCGTTCGTGGCGGTCGATTGCGGGTCGATCGCTTCCAATCTGCTCGAAAGCGAACTCTTCGGAAGCCTTCGCGGTTCCTTCACGGGTGCGGATCGCGACAGGACCGGTCTCCTCGAATCGGCGCATCGCGGCACCGTGTTTCTCGATGAAATCGGCGAGGTCGAACTCAGCTTCCAACTCAAGCTTCTGCGTTTCCTTCAGGAGCGTGAGATCCGGCCCGTGGGCGCAACGCGTTCCAAGCAGGTGGACGTGCGCGTGGTAGCCGCCACCAACAAGAACCTCCAGAAGATGGTTGAAGATGGAAAATTTCGCGAAGATCTGTGGTACCGGTTATTCGTTGTGCGCCTGAAAATGCCGCCGCTCCGCGAACGTCGCGGCGATATCCCGCTTCTGGCGAATTTCTTCCTTCAGAAGTACAACGGGCGCTACGACAGCAACGCCCGGATTACCGATTCGGGCGTGAAGGCGCTTGAAGAGTACATGTGGCCAGGCAACGTGCGGCAGCTTCAGCATGTGGTGGAACGCCTATCGATTCTCGCGCCGCAGGGGCGTATCGATGGAGAAGCCGTGAGCGATACCCTTGCCGCCGGCGAGTCGCGGGAAGCTCCGGTCGAGACGCTGGAAGAGGCGGAGATGGAGCAGATCAGACGCGTGCTGGCGGCGGTGGGAGGGAACAAGAGCCGCGCAGCCCAGGTTCTTGGCATTGAACGCAAGACGCTGTACCGTAAGCTCGAGCGGATGAACCGGACGAAACCGTGAGTGTACCGGCGCCTGGTTGCGCGTTCTTCGCCGACAATGCGCTCGATTTGCTGCAAGCGATGGTACTGGCGGGTGAGGCGCTCCGCGCCGGTAAAAGGCCGGTGCTCATTTCGACGTTGCCGTCCCGTGATCCCGCGCGCTACAAGTCGAGCGCACCGCAAGCCGCCTGGGAATCGGTGATTTTCCGGGAGATTGGGGGACCGCGCGCGAAACTCCCCGCCGCCATCGCCGGCATTTGCGATGCAGACGCCATCGAGTCGATCACCGTTTTCGGGAGCGGCCCAGATTGCCCCGCATGGCAGGTTGGAGTTGCGCGGTCCCTACCCGTGACCCGCGTCGGCGCTCGCGACACGGGACGAATCCTGACGGCCGAACTTCCAGCCGTGCTGGACGCAGCCCGTGAGGATGCCGGTCAAGGTCTGATCGAGCAGCCTCCTGAAACAAGCTACATTCTCGCCGAATTCCCCACGTATCCACGGCTCCGGTTCATGGGAGCCGGGCGGCTGGTCTCCACGCTTATTGAAGTCGCCGAAGCCCACGAGCTTCCCGTGGTCTGGCCCCTCACGCAGGTCGAGAGGCGGAAACTCGGCCTGACTGGCAGCTTCGCTCCGCTCGAGTGCGTCGAGCGTCCTGAAATCGGTTCATGGACTCTGATGGCATCGGGCGCGCGGCTCATCATCACCCACATTACAAGCGTCCAGATCGCCGCATGTATACTCGGGATACCCTGCGTCTCGGCTCTTCAGAAAACCGAAGCTCCGGAGACGGTGCAGGTGGGAGCGAACCTGCTCGCCGGAGCCAATATCGCGCAGCTTCACCTCTGCGTGGGCATCATGGCGAGAAAGCTGAGCCGGTGGAGCAATCCGTACAAGTGAATGCGCCACTCCCCACAAGTGATCTGGCGTGGAGGCCGCACGCAACGCAGGCAGCGGGCATTTGGGTCGCAACCTCCGAATTGCCGATAGATTTCAACCCCAGTTAAACGGGGTCGCCAGGCACGACGTTGCGCCGTGTTCGGCTGAGAGTGGTTCCGCCCATAGCGTCCGCGGGTGCATGCCGTTTGCGCCACCAATGCCGCCCGAGGACGTGCAGCGCGGGCAACCAGCCGGACCAAGTTCGACGGCAATCAAAAAACAGGGTCCGTAAGCAATGCACAAAAACGGGGAAGCTCAGGAACTCGACATGGATTGCCCAGGATCGCGCGTTACGAAACGTTACCGGCCTGCTCTTGCGGGCTCGGACGGAGGTTCTTGCGGGCCACAATGCGCCGTGTCCACGGTTTTGGCGTCTCCTGCTTGATGCGCGGAGTTTCCGGGGCACTCGCCGGCTCAAGTTCCGAGGTTTCGGACGGAGGTGCAACCCTTGGTTGGCCTTCGGGCCATAGGGACGGTTTCCGATCGGGGAGGAGCCGTCAGAGGAGCGCCGGAGCGGACGGTTCGAGTTTGCCAACGGAGTGGGAGCGGACACGGTGAGCCGCGGGTGGCCGCACACGTGGAAGTTGACGGCTTAAATTAAAAGGTAACCCGCGCGGCCACCGTAATCTTCCGCTGCTCACTCCAAATCGTTCCGTTCGCCGTTCCAAACAGCGTATTCGTAGGCGCCGTATTCGGCCCGCTGAAGTGCGCATGATTCAAAGCGTCCACGGCTTCGGCTCGCAATTGCAGCTTGCACCGCTCCGTGATGGAAATCGTCTTATAGAGCGAAAGATCCCAGTTGTTCCATCCATCGGCTCGCAGACCGGTAAACCGCAACGGGAACGTCCGTAGGTTGTTTTCCAACTGCTTGCCCGGGTCGCGTTCGAAGCCGCTAGTATTGAACCAGAGCCCCACCGCCCGGTCGGCGTAGGGAATCACCATGTCCTTCACGTTGCCACGATAGATCACGTTGCCGAAGTTGATGGGCGGGCCGCTCTGCCACTGATAGATCGCGTTGATGCTCCAGCCGCCTGCCACCGCGTCGAGCCAGCGCGAGGCGCCGTTCATCCAAGCCCTTCCCTTCCCAAACGGGAGCTCCCACATCCCATTAAGCGCGATGTGATGCGGCCGGTCCTGCGGCGAGATCGCATGATGGGGATGCAGGTCCTGCGGGTTCAAGCGATCCACCGCTTCCATGAACTTCGACCAGGTCCAATGCCCGCCCACCGAGAAGCCACGGGCGAAGCGGCGCTCCACGCGCAGCGTACCGGCGTGGTACCAGGAAAAGCCATCGTTGATCGTCATGGTGAGGCCGTTAAAATGCGGATACGGACGCAACAGAGATGCCCGGGAAACGAACTGATTGTTCAGGAACGCCGGGCTCTGCGAAAACTGCGGAATCCCGCGAAACGGATTGACGATGTTCGCACTCAGGAAGTTCACCGTGTTCACATCGCGCTCCGGGCTGCGGCTCAGGTACTGCGCGGGCAGGAGATTGAAATCATATGGCACGCCCAGTCCGGTGCCGCGATTGGCCAGATAGCCAACCTCCACCACCAAGTTCCGCGCCAACTGCCGCTGCACATTCACGCTCCAGCGCTGCATGTACGCGTTCCGCCGCCGCGGATACACCGAGGAAAGCGCCAGACCGAGATTCGTGGCCAAGCCGGCGGAAGAACGCTGCGCCGCAATGAAGCCGTCCGGATAGGGATTGGCAAGGGTCGCACGAAACGTCTGGCCGTTGTCGATAGATGGATTCATGTTCGTGCGCTGGCTGAATCCCACTTGTGTCGAATCGGCCCGATCGGCCCCAAGGGGCTCGAAGAAGATGCCGTAACCGGCCCGGACCACGGTCGTTGGAGTCAACTGATAGGCCAAACCGAACCGCGGCGAAACGTTGTTCCGGTCCGGATCCCACAAGCCTCGCGGTTGCCCGCCGGCGCCGGCGAACAGCAATCCGCCGCGCAGATTGAAGTTGGCCGGGGCCACTTCCGGAATCGGGTTCCGTGCGTACGCGGCGCGAACAGCGGCATTGGCCGGATTCTCCGTAGTGAAATCAATCCCGCGGTTGGCGCGGTTATATCGCTCCGTAATCCCCTGCTCCAACTCGTAGCGAAGTCCGATATTCAACGTCAGTTTCCGCGCCGCCTTCCAGTCGTCGTGGACAAAGAATCCGGAGTAAGCCGACTTCTCGGCGATCGAGTCCTGGACGTCCACGAAACCGCTTGCCGGCAGGCCGAACAGGAACGACGCCATGCCCTGGCCGATCGGCGCGACCGGCGAATTGTCCAGAGGCCCGCGTGTCCACGCGCTGCCAAACGAATACTGGCCCGAGTAGTTGCCATAGTTGAACGAGTTGTCCAAAACCGCTCGGTACTCCCCGCCGTAGCGCAACGTGTGGTTGCCCTTCGTTTGCGACATCGTACCACTGACAATCTGGGCCGTGAATCCGCTCTTGCTCGGCAGGTTCGTCCCAATGGTCACCATCCCGCCGATGTCGATTTCCGGCAGCGAGGTAAGCGTCCTGTCCAAGCGGTTGGCAAAGGAGGACGGCAGCCCGAGGGTGGTCAGGTCAAGCCCCTGCGTCGGCCCATTGCCGCTGTTGGATTGCCGCGTGACACCGTAACGGAAGTTGGCGACCGTGGCGGGGTTCAACGTCCAGACATAGTCGAATGCAATGGAGTTGTAGAGGTTCACGGTGATGGCGGCGATCGCGTCGTTATTCAGCGTCCGGCCCTGGTCGCCATCGGTGCGCATCGTGCTGAACGACACGTAGAACCGGTTCCGTTCGTTGACTACCTGGTCAGCGCGCAGCATGTGGCTCCAGTAGTCAATCAACGCCGGCGTCGCGGTGACGAAGTTGTTCCGGAAGTCGGCCGTCCCGGCGGTGTTTGGCGGAGGGTAGTAGGCAAGCAGGCGCTGTGAAATCGGGCTGATCCGGCTGTTCGGCACGATATTGCCGGGCAGAGGCGTCCTTTGGAAACGGCCGCCGGCCACCGGCATCACCGAGGCTGGATCGTAGATCTGATAACTCGCCCCGAGCGCCAGCAGCCGCGAAAAGTCTCCCCGGCGCTGCTCTTCGGTCGGCACAGTCGTGTTGCTCTGGTTGTTAAAATTTCGTTCCATCAACTCGTTGCCATAGCTGAAAAACGTCCGGTTACGTCCGTCGTAAAGCTTGGGAATGCGAACCGGGCCGCCCACCTGAACGCGATAACGATTGGTGCGGGAAGCCGGCCAAAGCCGGGAACGTTTTGCCTCGAAGGTCTCGCCCGCCCGGTTGGTGGCCGTGCTGTGGAGATTGCTGTTGATGAAGAACGGATGCGTCATCAACGGGCGGCTCAAGTGGGAGCCCCACAGGGTGCCGTGGTAGGCGTTGGCGCCCGACTTCAACACCATGTTCACACTGGCCCCGGCGAAGCGGCCGAGGGAGGCATCATAGGCCGCGGTTTGTACCCGGAACTCCTGAATCATCTCCGGCGGCGGCTGAAACGCGATCACGCCGTCTCCACTCATGTTCGGAATGCCGTCAAGGGTGAACTCGCTCGATCGCGTCCGCGTTCCGGCCACGGCGACGTCCGATACCGAACCGCGCGCCTGCGGCAGCCATCCATGCATCGGAGCGTTGGTGGAAACCGCCCCGGGCGAAAGCTGCATCAGATAGTTGACTCCGCGTCCGGCCAGCGGCATCTCGCTGATCATCCGGTTGTCTACGACCTGTCCCAGGCTAGCCGTGCTGGTCTCCAGGATTGGGGATTCACCGGTCACGGAAACACTATCCGTAACAGCGCCCAATTCCAGCGCGACGTTGATCTCGACGATATCGCCGACCCGCAGCGCCAGGCCCGAACGCGTGTGTTTCTTGAAGCCCTCGAACTCGACGGACAAGACATAGGAGCCCGGCAATTGATTGAGGAAATCGAAAACGCCTTCCTGATTTGTGGCGGTAGTGGCGGTTCCGTTGGTCTCCGCCTGCCTGATCATAACTTTCGCACCAGAGACAACGGCCCCCTGTTGGTCGGATACGCGGCCCGTGAACCGGCCGTAGGAGTTCTGCGCCCGAGTGGTCAGAGGATGAAGCACGGCGAATAGGAGCAACAGCAATCGGGGAGACATTTGAGGGAATTATAGCGGGAATGTGGTGCATCTGCGTGGCCGACTGAAGTCTTCCCCGTCGGAGGCCGGGACCGCCGCCGTCCTACCTGTCCGTGGCGATTTCTATAGATCAAGCGGCGACTGGAGTCTGGTACAGCCCTCGGCAATGAAGGCGCGTTCGGGGACCTGAGGAGCCTCCCCACCAGTGATCTGGCGTTGAGGCCGCAAGCAACGCAGGCTGCGGGCATTTGGGTCGCAACCTCCGAGTTGTCGATAGATTTCAACCCCAGTTAACCGGGAATCGCCAGGCACGACGGTGCGCCGTGTTCGGCTGAGAGTGGTTTTCCGCCCATCTCGCAGCAGAGAAGCGTCCGCGGGCGCATGCGTTTGGCCGCGTCGAGCCCGGCCTATTTGAATTTCGTATAATATAGTGACAGGAAAGCCACCGGGGAGCTATGCTGAAGTCATGGTGATTCAACGTCGTGACTTCGAGGCTCTGGAGCAGAGACGGAAGCAGGCTGCCCGTCTGTTCGCCAAAGGGGAGACTGTGCTGGCATCAGTGGCCCGCCAGCTCAGGACCAGCCGGCAGAGTGTATGCCGTTGGTATCACGAGTGGAAGAAGGACGGCGCCAAAGCACTGAAAAGCGCGGGGCGTGCCGGGCGGAAGCCGCGTTTGTCGCCAGGCCAGCTCCGAAAGGTGGAGGAGGCACTGCTGGAAGGAGCCGGCGCACACGGCTATGGGGCCGAACTGTGGACGCTACCACGAGTGACCGAAGTGATCCGGCGTGTGACCGGTGTGCAGTTTCACTCCGGCCACGTATGGAGGATTCTCGGATCGATCGACTGGACCGTGCAGAAGCCCATTCAACAGGCCCGGGAGCGGAGCGAAGAAAAAGTTGAGTACTGGAACAACGTTCGCTGGCCAGAGTTAAAAAAAACGCTGAGCAACAGAAAGCCTGGATCTACTTCCAGGACGAGTCCGGCTTCACCCAGAAGCCCTCGGTCCGGACCACCTGGGCGCCGCGGGGCCAAACCCCGGTTCTGAGATCGAGAGGCAATCACTGGAGTAAGACTTCGGTCGCCGCCGCACTGGGATATCGCTGGGACGGGAGCCGCAGCCGCCTGTTCTGCAGAACCAAGCCGGGAAGCTTTGACGCCCAGAGTCTGATCGGCTTCCTCAAACAACTCAAGACCTTCGTGGCCCGAAGCCGGGTCATTCTGGTTTGGGACCGGCTCCCCGCCCATCGCAGCCGGCTTATGCAGGATTACCTTCGAGAGCAACGCGCCTGGCTGACCATCGAATGGCTACCCAGCTACGCTCCCGATCTCAACCCCGCCGAAGGGATCTGGAACAACGTGAAAAGCCGCGAGATGGCCAACTACTGTCCCGACAGGATGACTGAGGCGGCTGCCCGCTTTCGGCGTGGCTTACAAAGAGTCAGCTACACTCGCCTGCTGCCCTTCTCTTTCCTCCGTCACGCCGGTCTTTCTTTTTGATCCTATTGTCACTGTATTATGCGAGAGCCAATAATATTCGCCGTCCGGCGTCTCCATGCAGACGTACTCCACCGGGTCTTCCGACCGTACTTCGCCGCGAAATCCAGGGTTGAGCGCACACGCCAAGCTGAGGCTCGCGGCTGTGCCAGTCTCCGGCGCATAGGCCCATTCCGCGCCGGGGACAGCGTGATGTCTTTGCCAGCCGAGCTTCGCGCAGCAAGGCTGGGGACAAAGCCTGGCTCGCTGGGCGCGGGGATGGGCTTCTAGCCGCCCGCCGTAGCGCCGGAAGCCACTTTTCTGGTCTGAAAGCACTCGCGGCAAAATACAGGGCGGCCTTGCGTCGGCTTAAACGGTACCGTGGTTTCGCGGCCACACTGAGAACACAGAGCCGATGTCTCTACTCTGTGGTTTCCCCCTGAATGGTTGTCCTGGCGCTTGGACTTGCAGTTTTTGCAGCGCTTTGGTTCGTTCTTGAAACCCTTGTCGTAGTAGAACTGTTGTTCACCGGCTGTGAATACGAACTCCGCATTGCAGTCGGCACAATTGAGTACCCGGTCCCGAAATTCCGACATTGCTGGCTCCCTGGTCTAGTCCGGCGGAAGGAACTTCCATCCGCCGGTATCCTTAGTCCCGCCTATCTTATGTCGAATTGAGCCGGGTTGCAAGGGCTATTTTGCAGAATTATTCGGGATCGCGACGGCTCTTCTTGCGGTTCCGCTTTCGCGCCAGCGCCTGCTTGACCCGCTTGCGCTCGCCCGGCTTGAGGTAAAAGGAGTGCTTCTTGACCTCCTTGATAATGTCCTCCGTCTGGACCTTACGTTTGAAACGGCGTAACGCGTTCTCCAGCGTCTCGCCTTCCTGAAGTCTAACTTCAGCCAATGAAAATACACCCCCCAACGGCTCGAAATTCGATGAATCCAAGGGTTCAATTACCCAAAGATGCTAAGATTGATTCTTGAGTCTACCAGTCCAATTCTACACTAGTTGGAATCGGAGCCGCTCAAATACCGCCTGCGTGGCAACGCACAAATGAATAGCGTCCTGGCGATTCTCCTGGCTGGCGGCGCGGGGGAGCGGCTTTACCCTCTTACCCGCGACATGGCGAAGCCCGCCGTCGCGTTCGGCGGCGCGTATCGCATCATCGACTTCACGCTCTCTAACTGCATCAATTCCGGAATCCGCCGCATCCTCACTCTCACCCAGTACAAGTCGCTCGATCTCACCCGCCACATTCGCGGCGGCTGGAATATCCTGTCGCCCGAACTTGGAGAGTACATCGAAGTGCTTCCCCCAATGAAACGCATCGGCGATGACTGGTACCTTGGCACGGCCGATGCCGTGTTCCAGAACTCCCAGAGCATTACCGCGGAGGGTCCCGAGTTAACCCTCATCCTGTCGGGTGACCACATCTACAAGATGGATTATCACGAGATGATTCGTTGGCACCGCGAACAGAGAGCTGGGATCACGGTGGCTACGCTCGCCGTGTCTCCGGAACAGGCGGAGCAATTCGGCGTCGCGGAAATCGACGCGAGCTATCGCATCACGGGCTTCGAGGAAAAGCCGCGCCACGGCCATCCGGTGCGTTCGCCTTTCAATCCCGACGCCATCAGCGCGTCGATGGGTATCTACGTCTTCGACACTGAAGTTCTCCTGCGCCTGCTCTCCGAAGACGCCGGCAATCCCGCGTCCTCGCACGATTTCGGTAAGGACGTCATCCCGAACAGTTGCGCGAGCACGCGCATCGTGGCCTACGACTTTCGCGACATCAACGGAAAGGCCGCCCGCTATTGGCGCGATGTGGGTACCATCGACGCATTCTACGAGGCGAACATGGATCTGGTATCCGTCGACCCCGAATTCAATTTGTACGACCGCTCCTGGCCAATCCGCACGTACGTGGAGCAGCAGCCGCCGGCGAAGTTTGTCTTCGCGCAGGAGGGCCGCCGCATGGGCGTCGCTCTCGACTCTATCGTCTCGTCCGGATGCATCGTTTCCGGAGGACGCGTGGTTCGCAGCGTGCTCTCACCCGGCGTCCGCGTCAACAGTTTTTGTGAAGTGGAATTTTCAATCCTCATGCCTGGAGCGGAAATTGGACGTTATAGCCGTATCCGGCGAGCAATCATCGGCGCCGGCGTGAAGATTCCGGAATCGAGCACGATCGGCTTCGACACCGAAGCCGATCGCGCCAAAGGCCACCACGTGACCGATTCGGGAATCGTGGTCGTCGCAGCGTCATCGTAACGCAACACACCAAACAGAGGAGTCATTCGTGGTTTCAGACATCGTAAAGGTAGTTGGAAGAGAAGTTCTGGATTCAAGAGGAAACCCAACCGTCGAGGCCGACGTTCATTTGGCCGATGGGAGCATGGGCCGCGCCGCGGTCCCGTCCGGCGCATCCACTGGCGCGCATGAAGCCGTTGAGTTGCGCGACGGAGACAATGCCCGCTATCTGGGAAAGGGAACGCTCAGGGCTGCGGCTCACATCAATTTCGACTTGGCTCCCGCGCTCGTCGGCCTCGATGCCTCGCGGCAGTCCGCCATCGACCACCGCATGATAGACGTCGACGGCACTCACAACAAAGGACGTCTCGGCGCGAATGCCATTCTGGCCGTTTCCATGGCCACCGCGCGCGCGGCAGCCGCGAGCCAGGGAACTCCGCTCTACCGCTACCTGGGCGGAGTCAACGCCTGTATTCTCCCCGTACCGATG
>SYKU01000362.1 GCA_005808865.1 Acidobacteriota bacterium | reverse complement strand
TAAAAAAGGAGGCTTCACTCACGCAACTGAGCCGTCGATTTCAGGCTCACTCCGCATTGGAATCAAATCTCGATTTCAGGCTCATTTCTGGATTGGAAAATGCTCGAACAAGCACGGGAGTACTTATAGTACGTGAAACCACGTGGCTAAATGAGACGATCGAGGGCTATTGCCAATCGGCGACGAAGATGTTGAACTCGTAACGCTCTTTTGCATTCCGGTCCGAACAGAACACTACCTTCCGGCCGTCCGGTGAGAACTCGGGGAAAGAAGTGAATCCCCCGAAATTGGTCGCCTGTTCGAGTGCCGATCCATCCGAATTTATCAGAAACAACTCAAATCGCCGTCCGTCGCAGTCGTGCTTGTTGGACGCGAAGAGGACCTTTTTTCCGTCGGGCGTGAATGTGGGGGCAAAGCTGGCGCATCCGAAGTCCGTGATCACGCGTGGGTTGCGGCCACCGGCGGCAGATGTCATCAATTCCATCTTCATCGGAGCCGTGAGGTTGTCTTTGAGGAGCTCCCGGTAGCGGGCCATGGCCCCGGGAGTCGCCGGATGATTGGCCCGCCATACCATCGTTGTCCCGTCGCGGGAAAACACAGCTCCGCCGTCGTAGCCTTCGGATTTTGTAATGCGCTTCTTGCGGGAGCCGTCCGCGCGCATCGTCCAAAGGTCCAGATCTCCAGACGCCATCGAAGTGTACACGATATTGCCCGTTTTCCAGTTGACCGTCGCTTCCGCATCATAGCCTGGCGAGGCCGTCAATCTCTTTTCGATCTTCCCATCGAGCGTGGCGAGGTATATGTCAAAACCGGTAAACACGCCCCAAACGTAGCCTTTGCTCCGGTCCGGCGGCGCGGGACAGCCCGCTCCCGCTTCGTGGGTCGAGGCGTACACGATGCGCTTTCCGTCGCCGTGGAAGTACCCGCAGGTAGTGCGTCCCTTGCCCGTCGAGACCAGACGCTGACCGGATCCATCCGCGTTCATCACGAAAATCTGGTCGCATTCGTAGGGCTTGCGCGTCGATTGAAACACAAGCTGCTTTCCATCCGGAGACCAATAGGCCTCCGCGTTCTGCCCCCCGAAGGTAAGTTGCTTGATATTGGTCAGGTGTTCGGCGTGAGCTAATGCGCCGGCTGCAAGAAGCAACACTGATGACTTCGCGAACTCAATTCCGAAAAAGGCAATCCTATTGCACCTCATATTCGGGGAGTATAGCGCAGTCGCCGCTGGCGCAGCTTATAATAGGGCCATGTGTGGCATTGTGGGTTACATCGGAGAGCGTAATGCTGTTCCTATCATCCTGGATGGGCTTCGACGGCTGGAATACCGCGGTTACGATTCGGCTGGACTGGCGGTCCTGTGCGACAATCGCGAACTTCTGATCCGGCGCGCCTCGGGGAAGCTGCGGAATCTCGAAGAAGTGATACGCCTGAACCCGGTTGAGGGCGCCTTCGGCATCGGGCACACGCGTTGGGCGACCCACGGCCGTCCGACGGAGGAGAACGCGCACCCACATCGCGATTGCAAGGACGATATCGTGGTAGTTCACAACGGAATTATCGAGAACTACCTCGTCCTGAAACACCAACTCCAGAGCGAAGGCCACCTGTTCAAAACCGAAACCGATACCGAAATTATCGCCCACCTGGTGGAGAAACGGTTTCAGGGAAAACTGGAGGAGGCCGTCCGGGCGGCGCTCACCGAACTGAAGGGCGTCTTTGCGATGGCGATTATTTCCCGAACCGATCCCGGCAAGATTATCGTGGCCCGTTCCGGCCCGCCGGTGGTGATCGGACTGGGCGACAACGAATATTTTGTTGCCTCCGACGTACCGGCGATTCTTAGCTACACGCGCGACATGTTTTTCCTGGCGGACGGCGATATGGCCATCCTGAGCAAGGAAGGAGTGCAGTTGACGGACTTTTCCGGCGTTCCGGTGAACCGTCAGGTCTCACACATCCTCTGGGATCCGATCATGGCGGAAAAGGGCGGCTACAAGCACTTTATGCTCAAGGAAATCTACGAGCAGCCGCGGTCCGTCCGAGACACCACGCTCGGCCGCGTGGGGCAGGAATCCGGCCGCATTTTCCTCGATGAAATGGACATTTCGTCGAAGCAGTTTAAGGCGTTCCGACAAGTGAAAATCCTGGCCTGCGGCACCAGTTGGCACGCTGCTCTCGCGGGCAAATTCATGATCGAGAAACTGGCCCGTATTCCGGTGGAAGTCGATTACGGAAGCGAGTTCCGGTACCGCGATCCGATCGTGAGCGCCGATACACTGACGGTCGTTATCTCGCAATCGGGCGAAACTGCGGACACGTTGGCAGCGCAGCGTGAGGCGAAGAGCAAGGGATCGAGGACACTCGCGATCTGCAATGTGGTGGGATCGATGGTGACCCGCGAAGCCGCCGGAACAATCTTTACCCACGCCGGGCCCGAGATTGGCGTTGCTTCGACCAAGGCGTTTACCGGACAACTGACCGCTTTGTACATCCTTGCCATGTACCTGGCCGAAGTTCGGGAGAGCCTGGGTGAGGATGTGTCGCGCGCGCTGGTACAGGACCTGCTCCGGCTGCCGGGCAAGATCGAGAGCGTGCTCTCACACGACGTGCACCTTGAAGAACTCGCCCGCAAGCTATTCCGTGCAAAGGACTTCCTGTTCCTCGGCCGTGGAATTCATTTTCCGATCGCGCTTGAGGGGGCACTTAAACTCAAGGAGATCTCCTACATTCACGCCGAGGGTTACCCTGCCGGCGAGATGAAACACGGGCCAAACGCTCTGATCGACGAGAAACTTCCCGTAGTGGTACTGGCCGCCCGCGATCCGCGAAGCCCCGAAAGCCGGATTCTCTACGAGAAGACCTTGTCGAACATCCAGGAGGTGAAGGCTCGAGAAGGTATTGTTGTTTCGATCGCGACCGAAGGCGACGAGGAGGTGGCAAAAATGTCCGACCACGTGATCGAGATACCGGCGTCCAACGAATTGCTGCTGCCGATCCTCGAGATTGTGCCTCTCCAGCTTTTGGCGTACCATATCGCAGTGCGACTTGGGTGCGACGTAGATCAGCCCAGGAATTTGGCAAAGAGCGTAACGGTCGAGTGATTCAGAGTATCCATCGCCTGCACATCGCAACGCGCGGAAAAGGGCTGTACGCGATTACCCGGCAGGTGGCGGATTGGGTCTCGGAGCGCGATCCCGACACCGGCTTGCTGACGCTGTTCATTCAGCACACCTCGGCATCGCTGACAATTCAGGAGAACGCGGATCCGACGGTTACACGGGACCTGAACGAGTTTTTCGAGAGGATCGCTCCTGAGAACGAACAATGGTACAAGCATGATGCCGAGGGTTCCGACGACATGCCCGCCCATATCAGGGCCGCTCTGACGGCGACCCAGATCTCGATTCCGGTATTGGAGGGGGCGTTGGTTTTAGGTAATTGGCAGGGGATTTTTGTATTCGAGCACCGTGAGGCACCGCATAGGCGGAGCGTGGTCATGCACCTCATCGGCGAGTAGGCGATTCAGTTACCAGCTACTTCAGCGATCAATCGGCGGCTGATCTGATCCGCCGCTATATGGTAGGTTCCGGACTGAACTTCCGCTTGGAGTCTTGCCACCCGCGCCGGCTGTGGGCTGAACCCCAGGAGTGCCTGGGAGAGATTCGAGAGGGCTACGTGATCGCCCGAGAGCGCGCCGGACTCGGCGGAGGCCCGGTACTCGCGAGTCGCTTGTGAGTCCGTTCGACGAATCTTTTGATCATGGGGTTTAAATTCGTCAATGCGCATGCCGCCTCCTTCCCGTTATTCCGTACGTTGAACCTTATCGGCGGGAATTTCCGAAACATTAGGGCTGGCCAGCCGCAACTGTTTCATGATCATCGAGGCGATACCCAGTCCACCTCGCGAAGTCAGGGCTTGGGCCATACTCTCCTCCGCCATTTCCATTAGCGAGGTCCCTGCCTGGTCGCCGGATTCCGCTTCCGATCCCTGGACGCTCGACTCCCGGGCGTTCTTCAGCATCTGAGCGACCAGCAGCGCTTCAAACTGGCTCGCGGAGTCCCGCACCTTGGCCTCGTCGCCGCGAAGCGCATTTGACGAACTCGACCGCGAACCCACGCCGGGCGTGGCCGGTAAGAGCGAGAGGGCGTCCATTAGATCAGCTCCAGTTCGGCTTCGAGGGCCCCAGCCGCCCTTAGGCTCTGCAGGATCGCAATCACTTCGCGCGGCGTCGAGCCGATCGAGACCAGCGCCTTCACCAGATCATCCACGGTGGCTCCCTCCTTCAATACGACATTTCGCGCCTTTTCCTCCCTGGCGGAAACCGCAACCTCGGGAACAATGGCTGTCTTTCCGCCGGACAGCGCGGGCGGCTGAGAGACCGCGAAGGTCGTCTGGATCTCAACACTGAGGTTGCCGTGCAACACGGCCATGGGGGCAATCCTGACATCTCTGCCGAGCACGATCGTACCTGTCCTTTCATTGACGACGATTTTGGCGACGCGATCGGCATCGACCGGGACGGCTTCGATCGCGGCGATGAAATCGACTCGCTTCTCCGTGTAGCTCTCCGGGGTGGTGACGGAGACCAGAGCGGGATTCTCGGCGCGCGCTACCGGTACCCGTTCAGAGCCAAACCTCTTGTTCAGGGCCTCCGCCATGCGCGATGCGGTTGTGAAATCCGGACGCCGCAACTGCAGCTTGATGACGGACGGTGGCGCCACCGAAGGTGGAGATCGCTCTACCAGGCCCCCGGCTGCCACGCGCCCGACCGTCGGATGGTTCACGCTCTGTGAATTTCCCCCTCTCCCTGCGGAAAACCCGCCCGTTACGACCGGCCCCTGGGCGACGGCATAGACCTGCCCGTTCGCTCCCCGAAGCGAAGTCAGCAGGAGCAGTCCGCCCTGCAAGTTCGACGCGTCGCCCATCGAAGCCGCGGTGACATCGATACGTGCTCCCGATTGCGAGAATGCCGGGAGCGTCGCGGTTACCATTACCGCCGCCGTGTTTTTGACGCTGATGGCGGTTGGAGGCACCGTCACGCCCATTCTTTCGAGCATATTGGTCAGGCTCTGAGCTGGAAACGCGGTCTGGCGACGGTCGCCCGTGCCGGCGAGCCCCACAACCAGACCGTACCCGATTAACTGGTTTTCCCGGACGCCTTCGAGCGAGGCTAGTTCCTTTACCCGCACGGCCGCGGGAACCGGCATCGGTGCCGCCGCTGATGCACAAAGGAAGAGTAGCAGTTTTCGGAACATGTTTTGATATCCCACTTGCTAAAATGGAAGCAGACCGAGCAGGATCCTGTACAGGATGAACGGCCGGCGAACCGCGTCGTTCACGACGCCTTTTCCGTTGATCCGCACTTCAAGCTGAGCCAGCCGATCCGACCTGACTTGATTCCCGGTACTTACGTCCCACGGTCGCGCGACTCCGCGCACGATCACGGTCTGCCGCTCCGAATTGACCATCGTGTCCTTCGACCCTTCGACGACGAGATAGCCGTTTGGCAGAACATGGGTCACCCGCGCGGAAAGCGTGGTCGTGAGCGTGCTTTCGCGAGTGGTCGCCCCTTGTCCGTCGAGCGATTGATTTGAGGACGCGCTAGCGAGATCGGCCAGCGGGCCCTTCAGCTTGGTAGGTCCAAGGATCGAAGAGACCGAACCTCTCGCATCCGAACTTCGCGATGTCTTCACGGAACCCTTTGAGGTTGCCGCGGCGCGTTCGGAAACGACCACTGTGAGGATGTCGTCCACGCGGGAGGCTCGTAGATCGCGCGACGCGTCCGTCAAGGACGCGGCCGGACTCCACAATGAACCAGTGGGCGCAGTCTCATCCCGGACGGAAGGGCCGGAACTCCCCACCGCCTCCCGAATGTACCGGTCCAGAGGCGATTCAACCGGCTCGGGCTTCAATTTGAGCCGCAGTCCGGCCTGCGCGGTAATCTGAAGGGCCAGCGCCACCGCAAGGAGGTGCCCAATCGGTTGATGAGCCATCATTGTTTTCCTCCAACAGGAGCCGGTTCGATCGCAGCCGCCTGACCTTTCGAAATGATCTCCGCCTTGAAATTGCGCCCGCTTGAAGGGTTCCGTAAAAGGATCGTCTCGCCTCTCCGTCCGCCGCTGAGCGCGACTGCCGAAAACCGCAACATGGCACCCCCGCTTTGCGCCTGGACCGCGATATGGGCCCCGCGCTCGACCTCGAGTGCGTCGGTGAGCAGATCCTTGGTGAGGACTTGCCCGGAGCGAAGCGACCTTCGAGGAGCCTTGCCGATGATGTCCTTCAGATCAAGCAGCGTGGCTTCCGTGAGCGGGAACACATCCGCCGTTTCAACGCGGACCTGATTGGACGCGATCGTCTTCAACGCCGGAAGGACTTCTGCCGCCACCGCCCTCGAAACGGAGATGGATGCCCGGATTTTTGCCCAAACGGGAACGCTCTTACCGGGCGCGTAACTCAGGAGGCCCCGCCAGATCACGGGGCGGCCGGAGGAAGTTCCCGTCGGGAGACTCACACCGGAGCGCGGGAACCTGATCACGCCGGCCGGAGCTGGAAAGCGGCTGTGGTCAACAACCTCCACCGCCGTGCCGGAGGGAAGTGCGGCAGACAACGCCGCAGCGATCTGCTCGCGGCGGATCGGCTCGAGAGGCCATTCGAAGCAAGTTCCGGCCGCGCCCGTCGCGGCGAGACCGTTTCGGGCGGCCCAGGCCGCGATTCCGGCCGCCGTAATGTTGCGCCGGTATCCTGGGGCTGGAGAAGGTCCAAGGTCCTCCGCCACCGCCGTGTCCGCAAAGGCGGGGATCAAAGGAGCAAGGTCCCTTGCGGTAATCCGCAACCCGGAAACGGGAAGGCAAGCTTCCGCCGCGGCGGCATCCGGCGGCACTGCCGGCAGTAAGGCCAGAAACAACCTGGCCGAGTGAAGTGTCATGCCTCTACCGTGTGACATTATTCGCCTGTTGGTACATTTCGTCCGCCGCTTTAACGACTCGAGAATTCGCTTCGTAGGCTCGTTGACTCACGATCAGGTTGATGAATTCATCGACGACGCTTACGTTCGACTGTTCGAGGTAGCCTTGCAGAATCGAGCCGATGCCTTCCTGCCCCCCCGGGTTCCCTACCGTGGGTTCCCCGGAGGCGTCGGTGGGCGTGAACAGATTCTTGCCGATGCTGTTTAAGCCGGCGGGATTTTGGAAATTCGCCAACTGTACCTGCCCGGCCAGTTGCGCTGCCGTCTGTCCCGGCTGATTGAAGCTCACTGTGCCGTCGGGCGCGATCGAGATCGATTGGGCATCGGACGGAAGGGTGATCTGCGGCTCCAAGGCGTCTCCCTCGGAGGTCACCACATTGCCGTCGCGGTCGACGTGGAACGACCCCGCTCGCGTATACGCTAGGTCGCCAGAAGGCCGCCGGACCTGGAAAAAACCGCGCCCCTGGATTACCATATCCATGGGATTGTTGGTCGCCGAGAAGTTTCCCTGCGAGAAGACGATCTCATTCGACGAAGCGCGCGATCCGAGGCCGATCTGGAGTCCGCTCGGTACCGTGGTCTGCGCTCCCGCCGCCGCTCCCGGCTGAATCATGCTCTGGTAGAGCAGGTCCTGAAACTGCGCGCGCCGCATCTTGAACCCCGTGGTGTTGGCGTTCGACAGATTGTGGGCGATGTTGTCTACATTCAACTGCTGCGCGGACATGCCGCTCGCCGCGCTGAACAATGCTCGAATCATGTGTTTACGCTCCTGGCCTTCCGTTAGGGCCGCGCTACTTCTTCGACGGCCTTCTTATTCATCTCGCCGCCCATGGCAACGGCGCGCTGCAGCATCTCGAACTGGCGTAGGACGCCCACGAGCCGCACGGCCGACTCTGCGGGCCCGGCATTGGAGGCTTCGAGGCCGCCCTGCACTACTTGCACAGAATCCGCCTTCGTCAACCCGGCCGGATCCGTGAGGCGAAAGTAGTTTCCGCCCTCCTTGGCCATCGCCTCCGGCTTCTTCATAGAGGAAAGCTCCAGACGGCCCAAGGACTTACCATTCTGAAAGACGGAACCATCCGGCTTGAATTCGAGCGGAATACCCGGTTCCGCTTTGATTGGGGCTCCACCTTCGGAACGTACAGGATATCCGGCCCGGCTCTCGACTACTCCGAGGGACGAAACGCGAAGGCCGCCATCGCGAGTATAAAGAGGACCGTCGGGCCCGTTGACGGAGAAAAAACCCTTTCCCGAAAGAGCCAGATCCATGGAATTTCCCGTCATGGTCACAACCCCCTGGGAATGATCCGTCCAATTCTTCTCGACGACGGGTAGCGTCAGGGCGTCGGAGCGGTTATCGGCGGCCGCGAGAGCTGCCTCTTCGGAGACGTACAGGCCGTAGAATTCCCGGTCCGCTTTGTAACCTGCCGTGGCGGCATTAGAGATGTTGTTCGCCAGCAGGTCGAGCGACTCCAGGCGGGCCCTCATTCCTCCGGCGGCTGTGATGGTCAGTGGATCCATGGCGTCGCACCCTGAACAGCAATTCCGTTACCAAACAGGAAAGCGCTGTAAGTTCCGCAGAATCAGCCGAAAAGAACGGATAAGGGAGATTATTTACGCCATTTTTTTGTCACCTGGCACTTGGAGCGACAGGGTTTTGTCACTCGTTCAGTGCTAACTAATTGAAAACAAGAATGTAATGATTGGAAGGTCATCTGCAATGTACCGCCGCGTGACTGCTGCCTCCCTCTCTCCCGTCAACTTCAAGGCCGATTCCTACGGTTCGAAAATCGCCGCCGGCTCGAAGGCAGGCCAGGACGGCGGATTCCGGAATGAGTTCGAATCGGCCATGCCGTCCGATCATCCCGCCATGCCGACGCCTCGGCCGCGCGACGCCTCTCCTAAAGGCCGAAAGCTTTCAGATCGTCCGGACACGAGACCCGCGAAAAGGGCGGCGGAAGACGAGGCAAAGCCAGCGCTGGCGGCCCAGACAGCGGTGGAACAGGAGACGGTGAAGCCGAGTCTATCGCACGAGCTTGGTCAGGACTGTCCGGAATGTGAACCTTCGGAGAACGCCACACCCGAAGTGGCGGATTCCAGTTCCCTGACGGCTCCTCTGCCGGAAGGGCCGCCGAACTCGATAACCGGGCTGCCCGATCTGACCGGTGGGTCCGTCTTGCCGCTCCCCCACGCTCTACCGGTCGCGCCCGTCAAGGGCAAGGCGGGGACCGAGGCTGAAACAGCGAGTCCGGTCAAAGCCCGCGCGGCCGGGGTGGGTGAGGCCCGGGCAATCTCCACGCCAACATTTCCCGAAGCCGCACCGGGAACGGAACTGGTCAGCACGCGGGGCGGCGTACCGTCATCGTCGTCATTGCCCGCAACGGCGACCGCCGGCGACGTTGCCTTTGCATTGCGTTTGAGAACAGCGGACGGTGCGCGAGTGGATTCAACCGTGCCCGCGCCTGACGAATCCGGTGTTCCGCGAACGGTTGAAATCAAAAATCAGACTGTGCGTCAAGATCTGAAACCGGCCAAGCCCGATGCCCCGGGCGAAGAAGGCCAGCAGTCGGCGTCTCCGCTCGAACCGCGTTCCGAACTGGCACCAACCGTCGGGAAAGCAGCCATCGAACCCGCGGACACGCGCTCCGGTCTCCATCTCGCAACGGACGTTGGTCAGCGGCCGGTAGCGGAATCCCAGACACCGGTGGTACATGCCGCACGGGCCCCGGAAGGTCCAGTTCGCCTTTCATCTTCTGTGGCGGTCGGAGCAGTTCGAACGGCGGCGGAGGCCCTCCGAAACTCGGACGTTTCAGCCCCTCATGCCCCCAGAGCCTCCACCGAACCGGCGCGGGAATTGTCCTTCCGGCTCGAACGGAATCAGGGAGTCGATTCTGCCGTCACCGTGAAAATCGGCGAACGCGGCGGGGAGGTCCGGGTAGCCGTCCGGTCGGCGGACGAAACCGTCGCAAACTCACTTCGTAGCAACCTCGACGGGTTGATTCGCGGCCTCGACGGCCACGGTTTCCAGACGGACCGCTGGGTTCCGCCCCAGGCCCTGGCGTCGAACCTCTCCGGCCAGTCGGGCCAGGGGCAGCCACGGGAGCAAGACCTTTCGCACCAAACAGACCCGAAACAGCACCACGAGTCGCGGCAGGACGGGCAAGGGGAGCGGGGACGCGACAGGTCCGGCTCCGGGGACCAAAGGCAGAGCCGGCCTCGCTGGCTCGAAGAGTTGGAGAGGATGCGGGCCTAGGCCCGGCAAAGGGAGAAACGATGGCGATCGCAGCATTGACACCGGTACCACCAGAAATCGCCGCAGCGCCGGCACCGGCCCGCGGTCCGGCAAAGGCGTCCGAGATTCCGTCCGAGGACATCAGCAGGGACTCATTCCTGAAACTCCTGGTCGCGCAGTTGAAGAATCAGGATCCAATGAACCCGAGCGACGGGGCCCAGTTTATCGCGCAACTGGCGCAGTTCAGCCAACTTGAGCAAACCATCTCGATGAAGGATGACTTGCAGGCCATTCGCACGAGTCTTGAAAAAAACACGCCGAAACCGGCCGACGCCGCGCCCGCCACCGAGGCTGGCGCGCAATAAAAAGGAGCAACACATGGGAAGAACCTCACTATCGACCGCACTTGCAGGATTGAACGCCCACGCCAGTTCCATCGACGTGGTCGGCAATAATCTGGCGAACCTCAACACCACCGGCTACAAAGCCAACGTAGCCTCCTTCCGAGACCTGGTCGCTCAGTCTCTCGCCGCCGACGGCGCCACTACCGTGGGACTCGGTGTCGCTCCGCCGCGCGTGTCACGCCAATTGCTTCAGGGAGCCATTCAGGGTACGGGCGGCTCGATGGACGCTGCGATCCAGGGAGACGGCTACTTTATCCTCCGTAACAGTCAAAACGCCAGCATGTACACGCGGGCGGGGAATTTCCACGTCGACGCTAAAGGAATCCTGGTTACGTCCACGAAGGAGACGGTACAGGGGTGGAGCGAAAACAGCGGCGTGCTCGACACAAACGGTACGGTTGGGGACATCACGCTGCCGCTCGGTGCGCTCCAACCGCCCAAGGCCACGACCGAGTTCTCCATCAATATGAACCTGAACGCCGGCGCCCAGACGGGGGATGCGTTCTCCACGCCGATCCGAGTGTTTGATTCTTTGGGGGAACCGCACATTCTTACCGTGACCTTCACACGCGCCGCGGCGCCCGGCCAGTGGGACTACGCGATCAAGGTGCCGGGCACGGACGTGGGTTCCACGAACGCGACGGTCACGGTGCTCAATTCATCCTCGCCGCTCACCTTCGATAGCACAGGCAAGCTCACCGCTCCGGCTGCCGACATCACCGGGATTCAGGTAACTGGTCTCGCCTCGGGTGCGGCGGACATGGACGTGAAGTGGCAGTTGTTCTCAACCGGAGCTGTTCCACGGATCACACAGTTTGCTCAGGCTTCCGCGATCTCGGCAAACTCGCAGGACGGCTCAGCGCCTTCCCAACTGATCAGCGTGGCAATCGCCGATGGAGGCCGAGTCGTCGCGCAGTTCTCAAACGGGCAGCAAAGGATCGTGGCGCAACTGGCGCTCGCTTCCATCCGGAACCCTGATTCGCTGCTCTCCGCAAGTAACAACAACTTTCTTCTGGGCGCCGATTCGGCACTCCCGGCGGTCGGAGTGGCCGATACCGGGGGGCGCGGCAAAGTGACGGGCGGCGCTCTTGAGTCCTCCAACGTCGATATCGCGCAGGAGTTCACCAATCTGATCATTCTTCAGCGCGGCTACCAGGCGAACTCCCGCGTGATCACCACCTCGGACGAACTGAGTCAGGAAACTCTGAACCTGAAACGGTAAGAGCGGAATTCAATGACTCCGGCCGACGAGATCCATCATCTCTCCGACGTTCCCGTCCTGCTCGACGTGGAGCTTGACCGTACCACCATGACCGTCCGGGAGATCCTCCGTATCGATGCGGGTTCCGTCCTCAGGATGACCCGTTCAGCTGGAGAGAACATCGACATCCTGATCGATGGAACGCTGGTCGGATCGGGCGAGATCGTAATCATGGAGGACGTTATGGGTATCCGCGTCACAGATTTCAGGGGGCAGGAGTAATGGAATCCCTTCGCGCTCTGCTTTCAATCTTGTTCGTCTTTTCACTCCTCGCAGTCGCCGTATGGCGCCTGCGGAGCGGCCAATCGGCGAGCCGGCCGTTCCTGGGGCGGCGAAGGACGCGCGCGGTTGAGATCGTCGAATCGGGGGCGCTTTCCCACGGCCAAAGCATCCACCTGATTCGCGTCGCGGATCGTGCATTTGTCGTGACGGCCGGCGCGCCGGGGTGCGTTCTGCTTGAAGCCAGGCCGTGGAGCGAAGTTCCCCCGGGGACCGTGGAGCAACAATGAAGAAAGTCCTGTTCTCCTGTCTATCAGCGTGGGTGTTTTCATCCACGCTTCAAGCCGCCCCGGCTGGTTCGCTCCTCGGGATCTCGCTGATCGACCAGAAGGGTGGCCAATCGTTGGGCGTTCCCATGCAAATCGTCTTGGTGCTCACGCTCCTGACGCTCCTGCCGGCTGCCATCATGTCTATCACACCGTTCCTGCGAATCGCCGTGGTTCTGCATTTCCTCCGGCAGGCGCTCGGAACGCAAAACACGCCATCAAACCAGGTCCTTCTCGGACTCTCGCTGTTTCTCACGATCCCGATCATGCAGCCGATCGCGGGCGAGATCTACTCGAAGGCGTGGGAGCCGATGGAACGCGGCGAGATTACGCAGCAACAGGCATTCGATCGCGGATCGCTGCCACTCAAGACCTTTCTCGGACGGTTCGCGCGAGAGAAGGACGTGAGGCTCTTCCTTGAGGTTTCGCACGAACCGGCCGTACGATCGGCCGCCGATATCAGCCTCAAAGTTCTCATCCCCGCCTACATTCTGTCCGAGTTGAAGGCCGGTTTTCAGGTAGGGGCCGTCCTGTTTCTGCCTTTCCTGGTCATCGACATCGTGGTCGCATCGGTGACGCTCTCGATCGGCATGGTGCAATTGCCGCCGGTGATGCTTTCGGCGCCGTTCAAGATCCTCCTCTTTGTTCTGGTGGATGGATGGAACCTGCTGGCCGGTTCGCTATTGAAGAGTTTTTATTGACGTCCGAAATCTTTGACCCTCTGCTATGACACCTGAATTTGTGTCCGAAATGATGCGCCAGTTACTGATGGCCGCCTTCTGGCTGGCGCTTCCGCTGCTCGCGATCGGCTTTATCGCCGGAGTGCTGATAAGCCTCATCCAGATCCTGACCTCCATACAGGATTCCGCCTTCAGCGCCGTACCGAGGCTTGCGGCGTTCATGTTGGGGCTGATTCTGTTCCTTCCGTGGATGCTTTCGAAGTTGATGGCGTACGCCACGTCGATCATCGGAAACGTTGGCAGGTACGCGAAATAGGATGCTTACTCTCTCTCTCTCCACGCTGTTCGCAGGCCTGCTGGTGCTTGCGCGTGTCTCCGGAGCATTGGTCTTTGTGCCGCTTCCAGGACTCAAGCACACACCCGCGCCGGTCAGGGCCGCTTTGGCAGTTTCGATAGCGCTCGCTCTCTCTCCCATCATCCCGTCCATCGCGGCACAACTCCCCCCCGCTGCGCCGCCCATGAGCACGCTCACAGCCTGGTTGCTTGCCGAAGCTGCATTTGGAGTCTCGGCGGGTCTCCTCGTCTCGCTTCTTACTGAGATACCGTTGATCGCCGCTCAGATCCTGGGAGTGCAGGCCGGGTATTCGTACGCTTCGACAATCGATCCCTCGAGCGAAGCCGACAGCGGAATCCTTCTCGTTGTCGCGCAGTTGTTCTCCTGGCTGATGATGCTCGCCTTTGGGTTGGACCGGCACGTGATTCGCACCTTTGCCGCGAGTCTCCAGACCCTTCCGCCGGGCACGTTCACAATCGAGCCCGGGGTGACGGAACTGGTCCTTCGTCTGCTGTCCGGTATTTTCCGGACAGGTGTTCGGCTCGCACTGCCGGTAGTCGCGATGCTGCTCCTGGCAGATATTGCCTTCGCCCTCATGGGAAGAATCAACGCACAACTCCAGTTGCTGACGATGGCATTCCCTCTAAAGATGCTCGCGGCTCTGGTGCTACTCGCCGTACTCGCGCCGGCTTTCAGGTCGCTGTTCGAAACTTCCGCCTTTGAAACCGCGGGCGCGCTCTCGCGCCTGGCCCAACCCTGATGCAGGACCGCGGCCAACAGACCGAGAAACCCACCGAGCGGCGCCTTGACAAGGCGCGCAAGGAAGGCCGTTTCGCGGTCAGCCGGGAGTTCGTAGCGGCGCTTCAGTTTCTCGCGTTCGTGACGCTCGCGGCATCTCGCGGTCCCGAATGGTTCTCGGCCGTGCGGTATGAGACAAAGCTGATGCTTGAGCGAGGCTTCTCCGGGGAGTTGACCCCGGGCGGAGTGAGTCAGATGTTTAACGGCGCGGTCGCCAGAATCGCCGGGCCGTTGTTCAAGGCCGGGCTCGTCCTCGTGGCCTTGACAATGGTCGCGCAACTCGGCTCCACCCAATTCGGCATTTCCACGAAAAAGCTTGCGCCGGACTTTGCCCGCCTGAACCCGATAGCCCACCTGCGCGAACTGCCCAAGCGCAACATCCCCCAGTTTCTTCAGGCTTTGGTCCTGCTGCCGCTTTTCGGGGCCGCGGTCTGGGAGGTGGCGAGCGATAACATCACGGCCTTTTCGCGATTGCCGTTTCAGGGAGTGGAGGCCGGAGTCGCGCTGATCCTGCTTTCGATCAAGCAATTGCTGTGGAAAGCGGCGCTACTATTCGCGTGCTGGGGAGCCTTCGATCTGTACCGTTCGCGCGCGCGGCATGGTCGCGAAATGCGCATGAGCAAGCAGGAGGTTCGCGACGAGACCAAGGAGTCGGAAGGCAACCCTCAGGTAAAGGGTCGTATTCGACGCCTGCAGCGCGATCTTCTGCGCCGCCGAATGATGTCCGAGGTTCCAACGGCCACCGCCGTAATCGTCAACCCCACCCATTACGCGGTCGCGATTCGCTATCACGTTGACTCGATGTCCGCGCCACTTGTGGTCGCCAAGGGAAAGAACTATCTTGCGCTGCGCATCCGCAAGAAGGCCGTCGAACACCAGGTTCCCGTGATCGAAAACGTTCCGCTCGCCCAGGCGCTTTACAAATCGGTGGAGGTCGGCCGCGAGATACCGGCACAACTCTACCGGGCCGTGGCCGAAGTGTTGGCCTACATCTTCAAGTTGACCGGAAGGAGGGCGCAATGACTCCGTCGAGAACTCTGCCGGCCGTGGAAGGACTCGCCGGCCTTGCCGAGGCCAGCGTCCCGCTAGGCGTCATCGGGATCGTGCTCGTCATGATCGTTCCGGTGCCGAGCTTCGTGCTCGACGTGCTGATCTCGATCAACATCACGCTCTCGGTGATTGTGATGCTGGTCGCGATGCACATCGTGCGTCCCGTGGAATTCAGCGTCTTTCCCACAACGCTGCTGCTGATGACGCTTTTCCGGCTGGCGCTCAACATCTCTTCTTCGCGCGCGATCCTCCTAAACGGAAACGCCGGAACTGCCGCGGCGGGTCACGTCATCGAGGCTTTCGGCAACTTCGTCGTCGGGGGCAACTATGTCATCGGCGTCGTCATCTTCCTGGTGCTGATTGCCATTCAATACGTGGTGATCAACCACGGCGCGGTGCGCATCTCGGAGGTGACTGCGAGGTTCACTCTCGACGCCATGCCAGGAAAACAGATGTCGATCGATTCGGATCTGAACGCCGGGTTGATCGACGAAGCGGAAGCGCGCCGGCGCCGCACCCAGATCGCGCGTGAAGCCGAGTTTTACGGAGCCATGGACGGCGCCACTCGATTCACGCAGCGGGACGCGGTGGCAAGCATCCTGATTACAGCCATCAACATCATCGCCGGCTTTCTGATTGGAGTGCTCCAGCACGGCATGGAACTTCGCCGCGCGCTTGAAACCTACACGGTTCTTACGATCGGCGACGGTCTCGTTACGGTGATCCCCGCACTCGTGATCTCCGTCTCCGGCGGCCTGATCGTGACGCGCGCGAGTTCGGAGTCGCGGATGTCCGTCGACTTCCGGAAGCAGCTCTTCGGGAACCGCCAGCCACTGTTGATTGCCGCAGGTGTGTTGATTGCCATGGCCGCGTTTCCTGGCTTGCCGAAGCTCCCCTTCCTGCTGATTGGGAGCGGGCTTGGATACGGGGCCTGGAAGATGAAGAGCATTGGAGCCGAACCTGCGGTCGAGGAAGACGCGGCGGACAAGGCCGCGCCAAAGGAGAATCTGGAGTCGCTGCTGCGGGTGGAGCCTCTGGCGGTTGAAGTGGGATTGGGCTTGGTGAAGCTGGTCGAGGGCGGGCAAAACTCTCCGCTTTTGCGCCGCATCGCTTCGATCCGGCGGCAACTCGCGACCGAACTCGGATACCTCCTCCCACCCGTGCGCGTTACGGACAACTTGACGCTGCGAGGCCGCGAGTATCTGATCCTGATGAAAGGTGTGGAAATTGCCCGGTACGAACTACAGCCGGGATGCGAGATGGCCATCCGGCCGTCGCTCGGCGGAGAAGGGGCGGCGATTGAAGGCGCTCCCGCGCGTGAACCCGCCTTCGGCCTGCCAGCGCTTTGGGTACGGACGGAACACGCCGACGCCGCAAGAGCCGCGGGCTACACAGTCGTGGATCAGGCCAGCGTCGTCGGAACGCATCTCGCCGAAGTGATCCGGCGGCACGCCTTTGAGTTGTTCTCCCGGCAGGATTCGAAGAAGCTGCTCGACCGCGTAGCCGAGGAAAACCCGAAGATTGTCGAGGATCTTGTCCCGAAGCTGCTGTCGCTCGCGGCCGTTCACAAGGTGCTGCAGAACCTGCTTCGGGAGAGGGTGTCGATCCGCGATTCCGCGACAATCCTGGAGGCGCTGGGTGAGGCTGCGAACGTTACCCGGAACACGGTCCTGCTCACCGAGTTCGCCCGCCAGGCGATCGGGCGCGTTGTCGTGAAGCCTTACGTGAACCCGTCCGGAGACCTCGCCGGATTCTTCCTCGGAACGGGGCTCGAACAAACCATCGAAGGGGCCGTCGAGCATGCCGAATTCACGAGTCACTTGAATCTTCCGCCACAGAAAATCCGGGACATCCTGGATCGAATCGGGCGGGCTTTGAATGCGGCGATGACGGGCGGGGACAGTTCCCCGAATCTCGTGATCTGTTCAAGCGGCGCGCGCCATTTTCTGCGCCAGTTGACCGAGCCCAGCTTTCCGAATTTGAGCGTGCTCTCAAACAGCGAGCTTCCTCCTGGAATGAGAGTGACTTCGTTAGGAGTACTCCAATGAGACCCAAAAAAGGTGAACGATGACGCTGAAGTCTTATTTTGCAGGTACCGTCGAGGCCGCTATGCGGCTCGCCAGCCTGGAGATGGGCGAGGACGCCATGCTTGTGCATTCGAAGAAGGCCGGGCCGGAGGCGAGGCACCTCGGTGAATACGAGGTGGTATTCGCCGCGGGCGCGGAAGCCGCGGCACCGGCAGTTCCAGCCGCATCACCTCCCGCGACCGCGGCGATTGCCGGCTCACCTCGCGAAACGCCTGGGCTCGCCTCGGAGGTGGCTCTCATCCGCAAACAATTGGAGCGAATGGCAGAAACCGTGTCCAAGTCCAGTTCCCTTATGACCGGACGTTTTCTGGCTCAGCCGCAGCTCGCGTCGATCTTCGCCGCCCTCACGGACGCGGAGGTGGAGCCTGAGCTCGCCCTTGATATCACCCGCCGCCTGATGATGCGCCGCAAGGAGTTGGCCCAGGACGAGGAAAGCGCTCTCAGGAGCGAACTGGAGAGCCGCATCCACGTCGCGGGCGGGGTTGCCGGCGCGGGGACCGGCCAGGTTTGGACGGGGCAAAAAATGGTTGCCCTGGTCGGACCCTCCGGCACGGGAAAAACCACGACGGTCGCCAAGCTGGCCGTGACGTACGGCCTCAAGGCCCGGCGTCCGGTCCAGCTTCTTTCGATGGACAACTACCGCATCGCGGCGTCCGAGCAGCTTCGTTCCCTCGCGGCGATTCTGGGCGTGGGATTTCAGGCGCCGGAGACGGCTGGCGCCCTGGCGCAGGCAATCGAAGAAAACCGAAACAAGGACCTCATCCTGATTGACACACCGGGCTATGGAGCGTGTGATGCCGAACGTGCCCGCGATCTGGCCGGGTTCATCGGGGCTCATCCTCAGATTGAGACGCATTTGGTCCTATCGTGTTCGACCAAAGCCGCCGATCTATCCCGTGTAGTGAATTGGTTTGAGATATTCCGGCCGTCCCGGCTGGTGTTTACCAGAGTAGATGAGACGCAGACGTTTGGTGCCATCCTCAACGAGTCGGCGCGGAAAGGGCTGCCGGTTTCGTTTCTGTGCACCGGGCCCTTGGTTCCAGACGATCTTGAACCGGCGAGTAAGGAGCGTGTAATCGATTTGATACTGAATCGCCACCGGGGCGCTTCCGAAGAAAGAGAGCGAAGGGCAGTCGCAAGCGCGGCGGGCGCGGCTGGTTGGGCGGCGGCCGGATGACGGGCGGCTAACGTTTGGAGCGGCATGCAAACCTACGATCAGACAATTTGTGAATCAGCGGTCGAGCAGAGAGACCGGCTAATCCTAGAGCACCTTCCTCAGGTCAAGCTCATCGCGCGGCGGATACGCGACAGACTGCCGGAAAGCGTGAGCCTGGAGGATCTGATTTCAACGGGAGTCGTGGGTCTGATCACGGCTATCGACAACTTTGAGCCGGCCCATAACGTAAAGCTAAAGACATACGCGGAGTATAAGATCCGTGGCGCGATCCTCGATAGCCTCCGGGAACTCGACTGGGCGCCGCGGCAGAAGCGGAAGATGTCGAAGCAGATTGAGGCCGCAATTGCATCCGCCGAGCAAAAGTTGCAGCGCGTCCCCAATGAGGAGGAGATCGCAACCGAGTTGACCATTTCACTCGAGGAGTACCATAGCTGGCTGGTCGAAGTACGCGGCCTGAACCTGGGCAGTCTTGAGATTGCTGTTGGAGACGACGACAGCCGCGACCTTCTGAATTTCATCTCCGATGGCGAAGAGAACTGGCCATCCCGCCTGCTGGAGCGTGCGGAACTGGAGAGGTTGCTCGCCTCGGCTATCGACCGCATGCCCTACGCCGAGAGAACAGTACTAAGCCTGTATTACTACGAAGACCCCGCCTTGACCCTAAGGGAAATTGCGAAGATCATGGACCTGCACGAATCCCGGGTCTGCCAACTCAAGTCGCAGGCCATTCTTCGCCTGCGCTCCTACATGGAAAAGCGGTGGCCAACCCGGCGCGGAGGACAAAGCTAGGTGGCGCATCTGGAGCACTTCGACCACGGCGGCGGCGCGCCTTGGATTATCGATCAGTGGTGTCGGAAGCTGTCGGAGGTCATCACCTCGATGACCCAGGCCCCGGCCCTCGCGGCAAATGACGGGGTGGCAGAGGAAGTGCCCGAAGGCTCGTATTACTACGAGATTCCGCTTGGCGCCGACGCCGGGTCTCTGATAATTGCCGCTCCCGAACCAGTCTGGATGGCGATCGGCGGAGCCGCGCTTCAGGCGGTAGGCCTCGACGAGGCCGACGCCGCCGACACACGCAATACTTATGTCGAGATCCTGGCTCAGGCAACGTCCAATCTCGCCCTTGACCTCACACGGATACTCGGCCGGGAAATCACCAGCCTTGCGGGCCGGGATTCGGCCGACCACGACGCTCTTCACTTCCATGTTGCCAGCCTGACGCTCGGGTCCGCCGAAACCGTGCGTGTCTTCCTGGCCCCTTCGGCCGCTCTAATCAGCGCTGTTGAACAGGCGGCCCAACCCTCCGGGCACACGGGTCAGTCCAAGCCAGAGGTTCAAGATCAGCCGGCCGCGTCATCGCGTGGCGTGTCCCTCCCGGGTCAAGGACCGGAGAGCCATGGAAAGTCAGACTCGGTCGCTTCCTCGAAAACCTTCGATCTTCTCCTAGAGGTTGAACTGCCGGTAAGCGTGTCATTTGGCAAGACTGAACTCATGCTCCGGGATGTCCTCAAATTGACCTCGGGATCAATCGTTGAAATGAGCCGCACCACAAATGAGCCGGTGGACGTCATTGTCAACAATTGTGTGATCGCCCGCGGCGAAGTGGTGGTCGTCGACGGGAACTACGGTGTCCGGATTTCGAAGATCAGCAGTTTGGGGGACCGGCTGCGTGTTGTCCGGTAGTGTAGCCGGAAACGGAGCAAACCGATGAATTGGATTCTTTCTCTTGTTAGCTTGGGCGCGACTCTGAGCGGGATTCTCGCCTGCCTCTACCTGTTCGTAGCCGTGAAACGCGAGACGGCCGTTCTCCGCTCGCGCTCCGATGCCCGGATTGCACAACTTGAGGAGGCTGTTGCGGCCCTCGCCGCGAAACTCGACGCGCAGTCCGTGGAATGGCGGGAGGCGGCTGACCGGGCCAGCCTCTTCGTTCCACCCCTTGCCCCTTCATCAGGCCTGAACCTCACGAAACGCAGCCATGCGCTCAAGATGCACCGCTTGGGCGAGGGGCCCGAGCAAATCGCACGCGCGCTTGGAGTTCCAAAAAACGAGGTGGATCTCTTGCTCAGAGTGCAGCAGGTCGTGGTATCGAGTGTTTGACTGCTGAATCGCGCTACAACTCGCCGGGATCCTCACCCCATTCCAAAAGCCCGGAATCTTCCGGAAGGCCTCCAGCGATTCTGGGAACCACCGATCCGCGCGTCCGGTTTTCCTCGCTCAATGTCACATTAAGATTCATTTCGCTCTGACGGCGCACTACCGTGAGCGCAATTGTTCTCTTGCCGGACTTAAGGGCGCTCGAAATGTCGCGCGGCGCGGCGATCCTGGCACCGTCCAGTTTCACGATCACGTCGCCGGCCTGAACTCCTGCCTTCTCCGCGGCCGATCCCTTAATAACAGACTTCACGAGTACGCCTTCCTTGACGCCAAAAAAAGCCGCCAGCTGCGATTCGAGCGACTCACTCTCAATACCCAGCACCGAGCTTCTCCACTCCATGGTGGGACGGGGAATTTCGATTCGGAAACGGCCCGGGACATCCGGAATCGAGAATACCCCGAACTGTCCCCGGGGTTTCCGTCCAATCGTCGCCGAGACCGTCTGCGTAGCGCCTCCACGGAAAATAAGCAGCTTCGACAGCCGACCGGCGGGCGTCTCCCGGACCATCCGCACGAACTGCTCCGTGCCTTCGACGCGCTGCCCGTTGTACTCGAGTACCACGTCCCCCTCCTTCAATCCAGCCTTCGACGCCGGGCTGCCTTCCTCGACGCTCTTCACCTCGACGCCTCGTTCCTCGCTGAGCTTGAGAGCCTTCGCCCGATCCGCCTCGATCTCAACCACGCCAATGCCGAGGTAGCTTGCGCTCTCGCTCACCGCCATCGCGTGCGACCGGACGGCGCGCGCCGGAGGAGGGGGCGGCGCGGGTAGGCTCTGCGCGAGCCCACATCCGGCGGCCCAGGCGGCCACTCCAACAAGAATTAGTATTTTCATTATTTGATCTCCCTGGATATTCGACGAACCGGAAACCGGAACGTCACTCTATTCGCGGCTCAGAACGTCCCTACCGAGGCGTTCATCGCGCGCAACACTTTTTGATATCGCAGGCGGATGGACGGGTCCTGTTCCCTTTCGACGAGAGCTTGCCACACGCCCACGAGTTCGCGGTCCTGCCGCTCCGTGAGCATGTCGATCGCCTGTCCTCGTAAGCGGGAATTCTGATCGGCCGTCAGCGCATAGAGCATAGCCTTACGCGTTCCCGCGTCCGATGCCGTCTGCCGGAGTCCTTCGAATGCTCTCAGCCGGACCGTCTCGTCGGGATCGTGAATGAGCGCCCCGATCAGAACCTCCCTGATTTCTGGAGACGCCGGAGAATTCGCTTTCAGCAATTCCATCGACTCCAGACGAACCCGCGGGTCGTCTTCGCCGCGGACCGCCGCGACCAATAAAGCCCGGATTTGAGAGTCGGAGGCCAAGCCCGTCACGGTCCGTCGTCGTGTCTCGTCGAGCGCGATCCGCACGCGGCCGTCGGAAGCCGTCTCAACCGATCGCACGGCCGACATCAGCGCCGGCTGCTCAACGGACGCGGCATCGGGCTGAGGAACGACAGGCGCCGTAAACCGCGCGGCGAAGAAACCTAAAGCCAACAATGCGCATGCCGCAATGGGCGCCCGGAAGCCGCTGAACTTTTCCGGGGACTTGATCCCAAACCAGTCCGCAAATGCCCTGAATGTGCCTGCTAACCAACTCCCGCTCCTGACCCTCGGCCGCGTGGCGCTCCGAATGGCCCCTTCCTGCGCCACGGCTTCCCGAAGGCCTATCCTGCACTCCGCGAGCAGGGTCTTGGGGATCTCCGGCTGCGCCTCATCGAGTGCCCTCAGGAGGACCTTCCGCGCCGCGAGTTCCCTGGTGCACAGCTCGCATCCTTCGAGGTGCGCCTCCAGTTGTTCCTCGTCTTCGCCAGACAACTCCCCGTAAAGATAAAGCGGCAGGCGCAACATGATCGACTCACAAGTCACAGTAACCTCCCAATGCTCCCCGCATTTTCTGAGTGGCGCGGAAAAGGCAGTTCTTCGCGGCTTCTTCGCTCGTACCCAAAGTGGCGCCAATCGCCCGCAGCCGCATTCCCTGGTTGTGGCGCAACTCGAAGACTACGCGTTCGCGCGGCGTCAGGTCCCGAAGCGCCTGGGCGATTTTCGCCTTCAGCCGGCTATTCCTCAAGCTTCGCTCAGGGTCGGAGGAAGGCCGTCTCTCTTCCACGTCTTCGAGCCGATCGATTTGACCGTTCAGAGTCTCGACCACGGGCGGCTCCTCGCGCCGGATCTTCCGTTTCCGCAGATGATCGAGGCAGATGTTCGTGACAATCCTGAACAACCAAGTGTGAAAACTGCAATCAAAGCGGAAAAGATGGATGTTCTTGTACACTCTCAGAAACGCCTCCTGATAGGCGTCCCGGGCGTCATCGGGCGACCGAAGCAGGTTCATGGCCAAGCGGAGCACACTTTGGTCGTGCTTGCGGACGAGGAGGTCAAAGGCGTCCTGATCCCCGTCCTGAACCGCCCGGATGAGGTCGGCTTCCTCCATTCGTCCAGGAACCGGTCCTGCGGTTTCGAGTGCAGCCGCGTTCGGGTTCATTTCCCTCTCGTCAATTCTCCATCCATACTAGTGGACGCACGGCAGTCGAAAATGTACCGGACGGGTTACACTTTCCAGCAGATCAGCTTTGGCTCGGTCATTTCTTCAATCGCGTAGCGGGGTCCCTCCCGGCCCGTGCCGCTCAACTTGACCCCGCCGTAAGGCATCTGGTCCACCCGGTACTGGGGCACTTCGTTGATCATGAACCCGCCCACGTGAACCCGCCGGGCGGCATGGAAGGCCTTTCGGATATCGCGGGTGTAGATACCCGCCTGCAAGCCGTAATCGGAGGCGTTGACGCGGGTAATCGCCTCGTCGAGTGTTTCATAGGCATTGACGCCCACCACTGGTCCAAAGGCCTCGCGGCACGAGAGGCTCGCGGTATCCGGCACCTCGGTCAGCACGGCCGGATCCACCGTGGCGCGGCGGCGCGCACCCCCTGTGGCCAGCCCCGCGCCCGCTCTCACGGCTTCTCCAATCCAATCCTCGACGCGTTCGGCCTCGCCCACCGTAATCAGCGAACTGATGTCCGTCGCAGGGTCGCGCGGGTGCCCGATGGCCAGCTTCTTTGTTCCCTCGACCATCCGCTCCAGGAATTCATCGCGGATCTTGCGCTGCACGAAGATGCGCTGCACTGAGATGCAGACTTGTCCGGAATGGGAAAAGCTGCCGGCAACGCAGCGGGAAACGGCTTCGCTCAAGTCCGCGTCGTCTTCAATGATGACGGCGGAATTCGACCCCAGTTCGAGAGTTACGCGTTTTAGGCCGGCCAGATTGCGGATGCGCAACCCGACTTCCACGCTGCCGGTGAAAGTCACCATCGCCACCCGCGGATCGAAAACCAGAGCGTCGCCGATCGACCCTCCAGGGCCCGTAATCACGTTGAGCGCGCCTGGCGGCAATCCGCTTTCTTCAAAAATAGATGCCATCTTGACTGCGCTGATCGGCGTGGCTGACGCGGGCTTATGGACGATGGCGTTTCCGCCCGCGATCGCGGGGCCAATCTTGTGCATGGCAAGGTTGAGCGGAAAGTTGAAAGGAGTAATTGCGGCAACTACGCCAACCGGTTCACGGACGGTCATCGCCATGCGACCTTTGCCGGCCGGCGAGGCGTCCATCGGTACGACCTCGCCGCGCAGGCGGTGCGCTTCCTCACCCGAAAACAAGAGCGTCAAGGCGGAGCGGTCCACTTCGAGCCGCGCCTCCTTGATGGGCTTACCCGTTTCCGAACAGACGGCGGCCGCCATCTCGTCGCGCCGGTCAAGGAGCAGTTGATGGGCTTTTCGCAGGATGGACGAGCGTTCGTCGAGCGTCAGTTCCCGCATGAGCGGCGCGGCCGCCGCGGCTGCGCCCACAGCCTGATCCACGTGTTCCAGGGCTGCCCGGTAGATGGTTCCCACGACGGAGCCGTCATAGGGCAGTTCGACGTCCTGGGGGGAAGCGGACGTCGCGCGTCGCCCGCCGATATGCATCGGATACTCCATGAAGAGATTATCTCCCAGGCGGACGCGCTGGTGTCATTTCCGCATGAGTTCGCGAACGATCTTGTTCGTGTTCTGCGGGGTAATTCCCAAGGCCTCGGCGAAGACCTCCGGCTGAAACTTCGCGCGCGCGTCTTTCAGGCCGTGGCTGTCGGTCGACACGGTGAATTGAAGACCAGCGCGGGCGAGCGGCCTGATATCCGCGATCAGCGCTTCCCGGCATGCCGGGTCCTTGAAATAGCGTTCCGTTTCCCGCGCGATTTCGATGTACACGGAACTGTCCTTGAGAATGCGGATCAGATCTTCCTGCTCGCCAGGCTGAAAGAAGCGGTAATCGGCGACGGTCAGAGGTTGCGTTGCCGACCGCTGAAGGTTTTCGAGACGCATCGTGAACGGGTGAAACAGGATCATCGGAATCGGGAAGCGCTTCTGAAGTTCCTTTATCTGCTTGGCGCGCTTGATGAGCGTCTGCCCGTTAGGAGCGGCGCGGCCATTGTTCGGTGAAATGTGCCAGCCGATCACGTCAGCCATGCGCATCGGAGCTTCTTCGATCCCGCTATCGAGTTCGCCTTCGTAGATTTCCCATCCGCGCACCACCCTGATGTCTCCGCGCTTCGCCGCCGACGCAAAATCGCCCATCACGGCCTTGTGGCCCGCGGCGCCTACCGGATAGCGCGCGAGAAAGCCGTGATCCATCCGCCACGATTCGTACTCGTGAGGCTGCTTGCGGTACAACTCCAGATGATCCACCAGCGCGACGAACTTGCGTCCGCTCGCAACCACAAGATCCAACCAGTCTTCGAGCGTGGCCTCGCGCTCCATGCCGGAGTGCAGATGAAGGTCCATCTCGCTCAGGGCCAGCGTCTCGGGAAGCGGATCGACTGGTCCCTTCACGAACCGGTCAAACCAGCGAATGGTTCGCTCCATGGTGTCGTTCTTGTGCGCAGCCTCTGTGAATCCGTGGCCTTCGCGCGGATACCGCGCGAGTTCCGCCGTGACGCCGCGCTGGCGCAGCGCGGTATACATCTGCTCGGCGTCGCTCACGTGGACATCGTTGTCCTGCTCACCGTGAATGAAGAGAGTCGGAGTCTCCACGCCCGCCACGTGCTTGAGGGGAGAGCGCTGCCAAAGACGGTCATAGTTGCCGGGCGCCCAGGGAAATCCCTTAAACTCCGCGTGCACCAGGTCGTTGTACAGGGAGGTCGCGTAAAAGCTGATGAGGTTGCTCAGGCTCGCAGACGAAACCGCGCCGCGAAAGCGGTTTGTCTGTGTGATGACCCAGTTCGTCATGTAGCCGCCGTAGCTCGATCCGAGCACGCCCATGCGCGACGCGTCGAGCCACGGGAAGCGGGCGAGCGCGTGATCGACGCCGGCCATCAGATCCTTGTAGTCGCCGCCGCCCCAGTCGTTAACGCAGCCGTCGCTAAACTCCTGCCCGTAGCCGCTCGACCCACGCGGGTTGAGAGAGAGCACCGCGTATCCGGCAGCGGCGAGAATGTGAGAGCGCAGGTTCCTCGAAAAGCCGACGCCGTGCATACCGTGCGGGCCGCCGTGAATGTTGAGGAGAAGCGGGTACTTCCGCCCCTCGACGCGCCTGGCCGGCGGCAACATCCATCCCTCAATGGAGGTTCCGTCGAAGCTGCGGTACTTCACGGGGACGGCAGCCGACAGTGTGACGCCCGCGACTTCAGCGTCGGCGGCGCTGAGCGGCATGCCATCCGCGTAGATCGTGGCCGTATGGCGGCCATCACCCGCGAGATACGCTAACGGCGAGCCGGGCGAATACGCCGAGACGACGGCATCGTTTTCAAAAACGGGATTCGAGACTCCACCGGCCGCGGGCACGCGGTAAATCAACTGACGTCCACGATCGCCGGCCAGAAAGTAGACGTCCCTGCCGTCGCGTGACCAGCGAGGCATCGAAGAACGGCGGTCGAGCGCTCGGTTCAGCTCACGCGCACGTCCTCCTGCGGCCGCCATAGCCCACACGTGTGCGTCCTCCGCAACGCTGTCGATGGTCGTAATCACACGCGTCGTGGCCAGAAACGCAAGGTGCGAGCCGTCTGGCGAGAAGACGGGTTCGTACTCGCATCCGGGAGTATCGGTCAGACGGCGAATCACGCCCGAGGTTTCGTCCACGGTATAGAGGTCGCAGTTAAGAACGGCTTCCGGATCTGGCCCCCGATTGGAAACGAACGCGATGACGTTGCCTGACCACGAAATGGAATGCTCGTGAAAGGCCACGCGCGTCAGGGGACGCGGACGCCCACCAGTGGCATCGACAATCCAGATGTGCTCCCGCCGGTCGTCGCTGAAATCAGTGCGGCTCTTGTACTGGAGCCGCACGACGATGCGCGGGTCCGTGGCGGGTGCGGGAGTACTGGGATCGGCTCCAACGAAGGCCAGGCGTCTGGAATCGGGTGACCACTCGAGGGAAGATCCCTTGTTCGGAATCCAGAAATTCGAGTGAACCACGTTCGCCACCGCAGTAAGCTTTCCGCTCGCCACGTCCGCTACCCACAGCGTGGCTCCTTCGCGGTTGCTGAAGAAAGCGATCCTTGAACCGTCCGGCGACCAGCGGATAGACGAATCCCTGAACTTCCCCGTGGTGAGCGCCCGGGGCGCTCCTCCAGCTACGGAATAAAGTTGAATGTTGCCCGCGGGTGAGATCGTGGCTACAGTTTTTCCGTCAGGAGACAACGCGCACTCGGCTATTTCCGCGAATCCGGCGGCGTCGGATGCCGCAAGAAAGCGTGCGGCTTCGAGGTTGAGTCCTGCGATCAAGGCGCAAAGGAAAAGAAGAAGTCGCAAAGTCATGATGGTCCGTCCAGAAAACCATATCTCTGACAGCGTGTCAAAGGGGGGGGCAGTCTGAGTAACCGCCAGCCGGGGGCCCGGGTCGTGACTGGGACCTCGGCCCCGTTCAGTCCTCTTCTTGTGCTCGGGGAGTGATCTCGCGCTACCGGCCGATCTCCAATCAGGGTGGGACCGATTGGCAGATCCTGGATCGGCTTTGAGCGGCGCCACACTTTCACGCAAGCCTGACCGCCGCAGCAAGAACACGGAGAAAAGGCACTGGCTCAACTGGGCCGACCGCCACCCGGAAGCTATTCTCAATAGATCGGGAATAGTCCCGTACAATCAATGCTCCCAACGGACTGCCCCTCTCAGTTGCACGAATCCAAGATCCTCGCAAACAGCCGCCAGCACCAGGCTGGGATCCAAGATCGATTGCCGTTCGACCTGTGTCGCTGATGGACTCCGCGCGGGCGAGCCCATGCAGCGCCCAACCGGAGCTGACGGCGAGTCCGGCTTTAGAGGATTTTGAGGCGTGGGTGCCCGCCAAGGGCCGACAGGAAATTGCTGTTCCAGATCCGCGATGGGAACTTTGGTGGCGGTACGGCAGGCCATCGTGATTTCTGGTCTGTCATTTCAACGGAAGACGACAGGCGGCAAACCGATCGCAAATTACCGGCCGCCAATTGCGGCAGCTGTTTCATGACGGGGTCCAACCTTTACTCGGCCGCTGCGGCTACCGTGTGTCCCACCTCACAGAGTGCCTTCGATACCGGCGCCAGTTGCGCCAATTGAGCGCCGGTCAGCCCGGATTGATACGGAATCAGCGGGCCGGTTTCCGCGATGCCCGCCAGTTGAGTTGCCGCGTGCAACACGCGCGCGGGACCCCAGGCGTCGCGAAGGTCTTCGAGTGGAATGAAGTGGCTGCGCAACTGCTCCGCCGCCCCGTAGTCCTTGCGTGAGTTTGCTTCGAACAGATCCTGACTCATCCGCGGCGCGACGCAGCCGGACCCCGTCGTGAATCCCGGCAAACCGAAATCGCGCATGTGCACTATCGCCGGCCGCTCCCCGATACCACTGATCACCCTCTCCGCCGGAACCCGTCGCAGCAGGCTGCGCAGATATTCGTCCTGAGACGGGTCCTTGCGCACCACGGCGTACTTGATCGCCCGGCAGATTCCAGAATCGACCAACCGCGCGACTGCGTCGAGTCCCGCTTCCTTATCCGCGCCGAAGTTATTCTCATCTTTGATGTAGCACATTAAGGGAGTCGCGCACGCGTCGGCGAACTCGCGAAGCCCGCGCTCGATACCCGCCGCATCCCGCGGATCTGCGCAGGGCAAGACCATGACAATCGGGAAGCCATGGCGGCGTACCATCGCGGCTTGGTCCATCGCCCGTCCATAGGATGGACCAGCGCTCGGGATGGCCAGGAGGCCCGCGTCGAACCCGGCGAGCCACTCAAGCAGCGGCTCGAAGTCAGCGAGCGTAATGTGATAAAGAAAGGCGTTTCCGCCGTAGATGAAATTCGAGATGCCGCCGTCGGCGATGTGGCGTACGATACGGTCGTTCTGGGTGAAGTCGATGGAGCGCTGGGCGTCGTTCTTACGCGCAAGTGGAGGCACGGGAAACACGCCGCGCAGGTCTTGGGTTCCGATGGGGTTGGTTCTCATAATGGGTATTTTCTCACTCTTCTCTACCTGAAATTCGAACATCGGGACTCTTCAGCACCTGCCCGTTGGCGGATCGCGGTTTTCCCGGGAAGGTTCGAGCAAAATGAGTTATGTCGTCAGTTGCCGGAGGCCCACGGGATCCGGTGCATCTCCGGGACGGTGATGAACTAGCGTGACGGGATCACTTTGGTCTTTTAACTTGAAAACTATTGGACAATGGCTCCCGTTGCGGCGCGGCGCGTAGTCGGCGCGCCAGGCGGCGGCGCTGCCCGGGAAACCCGTCGTCACCGGAATCCGTGGCGACAGCCGTGGACCTACGACGCGGACGATCGTCGCCTTGTTCTTGATGAGATCGAGGTTCTACCGCCGAAGGCCCTTGCGGAATTGGGAGTGGCGGGGGAGAGAACGCCTCCCGGTATTCCGCTAGAAGGGCCTGGGCGTGTGGCGAAATCATGTGCTCGCCGTTGGCTTCTGTGGCGCAATCCGGAACGGTCGCGGTTCAGCCCCCTGTGCAATTCGGATGACAGAATCGCGAGTTGCGGCGACACGAATCGGATTCCTTG
>SYKU01000361.1 GCA_005808865.1 Acidobacteriota bacterium | reverse complement strand
GGAGGGCGCGAAAAGAAAGCTCGAAAATTGGCGTGCGTCAGCGCCTTCCGGAGGCGAAAGATTCGAAGAATTCGAGGCGCGTGTAACCGGGGCGCGCGGCTCGCTCTTCGAACGGACGGAGCGCGTAATCGCTGTAGTAGCACACCTCGGAGTCAACGCGGTGCTGAGCGGTCTCCCCGGGTTGACACAGGAATACGCAACGGCAATCGAGATCACACCGCCATGAAACTTCTCACTTCGATCATGAACGCGATTCCGCCCGTTGAGAACGCGGACCTCAGCCATGCAATTCGACGCCGTGCCGACAGCCTGACGAAACCGCTCGGCAGTCTGGGCCGCCTCGAGGAAGTGATGCTCCAGTACGGTTTGGCGCGCGGGAAGGCGACCGCGAAGATCGGGCGAAAGGCAATATTCGTGTTCTGCGCAGACCACGGAATCGCGCGGGAGGGCGTCAGTGCATACCCGCCTGAGGTCACCGCGCAGATGGTGTCGAATTTTCTCGGCGGCGGAGCGGCGATCAGCGTCTTGTGCCGCCAGTACGGAATCGAAGCGAGGATTGTGGACGCAGGCGTCGACGCCGACTTGTCCGGCGCGCCGGGGCTCATTCATCGGAAGGTCGCGCGCGGTACGGCTAGTTTTCTGCACGCTCCAGCGATGGTCGAGAAGCAGGCGTTCGAGGCGCTCGATGTCGGCATCGAACTCGCGGTAGCGGCCGCGCGCGAAGGTTTCGATATCCTGGGGGCCGGCGAGATGGGCATCGGCAACACGACGGCCGCTGCGGCCCTTATCGCGGCATTCACGGGGCGCGATGCCGCGGATGTAGCTGGCTTGGGTACGGGGATCGCGGCTGAGCGGCTTGTTCACAAAGCGGATGTTGTTCGCCGTGCGATCACGCTTCACGCAGCCGCTCTTCATTCACCGCTCTCGACTCTCGCCGCCGTCGGCGGGTTCGAAATCGCGTCCATCGCCGGTCTCATGCTGGGTGCGGCATCGGAGCGGCTGCCGGTTGTAGTCGACGGCGTAATCTCCTCCGCGGCCGCTCTGGCCGCCGTGAAGCTTTGTCCCGCTGTGCTGCCGTACTTGTTCTTTTCCCATCAATCGACGGAACCAGGCCACGCCGTCTTGCTGGATCATCTCGGCGTACGCCCACTGCTGCATCTGGAATTGCATCTGGGCGAAGGCTCGGGAGCGGCGTTGGGGATCGCCGTGATTGAATCCGCGATGCGCCTCTACAACGAAATGGCGACGTTTGAATCGGCCGCGGTTTCAAGAACTTCGTGAGCACTTGGCGGCCGGTCGCTTCTCGCCGCCTGCCTTCTTCCCCGCGAAGGACGGGCGCTAAAAGGCGATGGCACGCACCAATCGAACACGTCGCGGAAATCCGTTGTTACGCGGAGCACATCGCCTTCGAGACCGGGCCACCGGCCGTAGACCTTCCCGCCTGGGATCGCGCCCCCCATCACAAACATCACGCCACCCCAGCCGTGCTCCGTACCGCCGGCGGTGTTCTCTCGTATCGCACGGCCGAACTCGGACATCGTGACGATCGTGACATCCGCTGCTCGCTCGCCGAGGTCGTTCCAGAAAGCGGCGAGTCCCTTTGCGAATTCGGCGGCCACGTATGGCAGCACCCTGGATTCGCCGGCGTGGTGGTCCCAGCCGCCGATATCCGCGGAGGCCATTTCCACGCCGCTATCCTCTTTGATCAGCCGCGCGATCTGGCAAAGCCGGTTGCCGAAGCGGGTGTCGGGATAATCGCCCGCGCCCCCCGCAAAAGGAGCACACGAAGTTTCGTGGTCCGCGGTGCGTAGACCCGCCTCCACGTAATCCTGCGCGTCGATATGCGACCGCATCTGTGCTCTGGATCCAGCCGCATGGACGATCGCAAGCTGCCCGCTGTCGTAAAAACGTTTGAGCGGCTTGAGCGAAGGATGCAGCCCGAAGAAGCCGTCGAGATCGAGCACGTCCTTTCGCCGGATGGCAATATTCGGGCGTAGTTCGTAGTAGCGCTTCTCGCCATGCGGAATGACGATGTTCAGTCCGTCCGAGCCGCCGCGTTGGAAAATCGGGACGAGTGTTTTTCGCGGCTGCCGCGGTCCGCCAAACGCGGCGCCCACTACCGGACTCCCCAGCAGCGCCCGCCGGGTCACACCCAAACCTTCACGGCGGGCTCGCCGGCGCGGCACTGTTCGCAGTTCTCGCCCGCGGAAACAATATTGGCTTCAAATTTCGCCAAATGATAGACAGGAATGCCCTCGAATGAGCGCGTCCGGGGCGTCGGCTGGCACACCACGGTTGCAATCGCCACGACGTTCGCGCCCCAGGAGCTTAGCAGGGTCAGCATCGAAGTAAGCTTTTCGCCTGAACGCAGAATATCGTCTACAAGAACGACAGGCTCGCCTGGCACCGGTTCGATAAACTGGCGGAAATGCAACGCCCGGTTCGACTTGTCTTCCTCCGCCCAGTAGACCCGGTGAGCGCGCAACGCTTCGCAGACGCCATAGGCCACCGGCAAGCCGCCGGTCGCCGGGCACACGATGGAAAGTTGGGGAATGATCGCGCGAATCTCCGGGTTCGCGCGCAGGAGCCGGCTAAGTCCTACGCTAAGCGTTCGCGCATGCTGGTAGTAGCGCATGGCAAGAGGAACCTGCAGGTACTCGTTCGAATGAAGGCCGTCCGGATACACGAAATGGCCAGTGCGTAGCGCCCCCGTTTCGCGTAGTATTCCCTCAACATCATCCTTGGTCGGCAATAATTGCATTAGCTGGCCCCTTGTCCACTGAGCACGCGTGGAATCGTCCTTATCAATATTTTCCAATCGAGCGCGAGAGACCAGGTGTCGATGTACTGCATGTCCATGCGCATCCACGTGTCGAAATCGACCGCGTCGCGGCCGGATACGGCCCAAAGGCACGTCAATCCGGGGCGCATGCGCAAACGCCTTCGCTGCCACCGCTGGTATTTCTCCACTTCTGACGGCACGGCGGGCCGGGGCCCCACGAGTGACATATCGCCCTTGATGATGTTCCAAAGCTGCGGCCATTCGTCGATGGAAAACTTGCGCAGGAACTTGCCAACCGGTGTCAGTCGCGGATCGTTCTTGATCTTGAATGCCGTCGTGCGTTCGTTCAAATGCTCGAGCGACGCTTTTAACTCCTCCGCGTTATCAACCATGGAACGGAACTTGTAGAACATGAAGCGGCGTCCGTTCAGCCCGCAACGCTGCTGGCGGAACAGGACCGGCCCGGGCGAAGTCACGCCGACCACCAGTGCGACCAGCAGGAGCAGAGGCAACATAGCGAGCAGGCCGGCAGAGGCCAGGATCACGTCCGTTACCCGCTTTACCATCAGCCGGACTTCGTCATGGGGCGTCGCGGAGAAGGTGAGCAGCGGAATCGCGCCCAGCCGGTCGAGATAGACATCGCTGTTCACGTGCGGAAAGAAATCGACCGCCACGCGGGTGCGCACGCCCTCTTCGTCGCACAGAAGGAAAATCTCTTCGAGCCCGGCGAGGCTCTCGCTGTCCACCGCGAAAATGATCTCATCGATGACCTGGCGGCGCAGCAATTCATGCAGGTCCCGGTAGGGAAACACCCGGTACTCGGCGGTAACGCTCAGCGTTCCTGGCTCGGCGTCGAGAAAACCGGCCAAACGGACGCCTTGTTTCGCGGAGCGCTCAAGCGTTTGAGCGATCCGCCGCGCCCGCTCGCCACAACCAGCAACCAGCACCTGATAAGGCCCGCTGAACTCGCGGCGTTCTATCCCGATCAAGAGCCTTCCCGCGGTCAGCCGGAAAAGATAAATGAAGAGCCAGGCATAAGCCGCGAAAAAGGCCAGGAATGGGCGGCTAAGATCGAGCCGGAGGAGAAATTGAAAAACCACGAGACAAAGTGAACCGTAGACGCCCTGCCGCACGGTGTCGCTCAGCGTCACGCGCGGGTCGCGCGAGTCGAGCCTGTCGTAGACTGCGATCCACAGCCCGATCAGCGGCCACGTTACGACGCAGAAGCCCAACAGGAGCGCCCGTTCGGAACTTGTAAGAAAGAACAATCGCTCGAAGTGCAGGTAGGCGCGAGTCAGGTAGGCAGCCTCGAACGCCAAAGCGACCAGGACGATGTCCCAGAAGGCGAATAAAACCCGGCGTTTCCTGTGTCTGCGACTGTACACTTCGGCTTATATTATGCGGGATTGCCGCCATCTGCTACAACCGGACCATGTCCGCCAAACCCGCGCCGGTTCCCACGCGGCCCCTGATCTGGATAAGAGAACCTCACGGTCAATGAGCCTGGCTCGCGAATCGTAATTCGCCGCCCGCCAATGGAGGACCTTTATGTCACGCTCTTCCGGCCCGCAAGAAACACGCGCCGGCTGAAGCTGTCAGAAAACGAATCGCATCGCCACTTGCATCTGACGCGACGTGCCCGTGCCGATAGTCCGATTCAGCCCACTGGTAACAAGACCAAAACTTGCAGGCGATGTGAGGGTCAACCCGGGATTCCCCGCTTGAACCCGGTTGAACAGGTTGAAAGCCTCAACGCGGAAGACCAGCGATTTGCCTTCGCTGAGGGGCGTATTCTTCTGGAGTGCGAAGTCCACCTGCACCAGGCCCGGGCCCGTGCCGATGCTGCGTCCGGCGTTTCCCCACGTCCCACGCGCCGGAATAGCGAACGCGGCCGGGTTCAGCCACTGTCCGAAGGTGGGGCCGCCCGGAGCGTAGATGGATACGCCGGGCACCAGGTTTGGCCGTTGCCCGGAAGTATTGCCGTCCGGCGCGTCCGCCGCGCTCCGCGCAATACCGATCGTCAGCATGCGCCCCGTGCGCGCCGTCCAGATGCCGCTCGTTTCCCAACCACCCAGCACCTTCGAGGCCAGGCCGGCACTCAGGTATCGCTGGTTGGGACCGAAAGGCAGTTGGTACATCCAGTTGCTCGTGATGGTGTGCCGGATGTCCTGCGCGCTGTTGCCCCGGTCGCAAGCCCGGCAGAGCGCGATCTGCGGCTGCGATCCCTCGCCGCCGCCGAGGTTCCCGTCGTTGATCGAGTGCGACCACATGTATTCGCTGCCCCAAGTCAGGCCGCGCGCAACCCGCCGGTGCAGCGACACTTGAAACGCGTTGAAGTTGCTTTTGCCGTCCTGTCGTTTTTCGTCCATGCGGCCAAACGTCGGAAGCGGACGCACCCTGGTCACCGGATCGACATTGTTAATGTATTGCCGCGCGAAAAGCTTAACGCCCGAACTCCCCACGTAACCAAGCTGCGTCATGAATCCGCGCGGCAGTTGCTGCTGAATCGAAAGGCCCCACTGAACGCTGTAGAGATCGCGGCGGTCGCGTTGCAGGGAGCGCGGCGTGACGCCCACTTCGCTCGCCTGCCTCAGGAAAGGCGTCACCGGATAGGAGAGGTTCGGTGCTTCAAGGGTGGTGAGCGAGAAGCGGCCCGCCGTGTTGTCCAGGGCCGTATTCACGTCGTCAATCTGGCCGGGTCCATGATAAACGCCCGCGCCGCCGCGGATCACCGTCCGCCCCTTCAGCGCCCGCGGCGACCACGCGAGGCCGAAGCGCGGGTCGAAATTGTTGCGGTCCGGAAAGTACCACGCCGTGCCATGGGGACAGAATCCGCGGCAGGCGTTGAGATCGAAGACTCTGTAGCGGTCCTTCACCTCTCTGTTTACTCCGTAGTATTCATAACGCATGCCGAGATTCAAAGTCAGGTCCGGTGTCACCTTGAAGTCGTCCTGAAAATAGGCGAAGTAGTAGGTCTTGCGCGTGCCGAGCACGGCGCTCCCGCCGGTAATGGCCACCGAGTCTACCCGATTGTCGAGCATGGCGGGGCGGTTGGCATAGGTGACGGAGATCGAATCGAAAGCCGGGTCCGCCACGTTCACCCTCGCCCGTCGGATCTCTCCCCCGATCTTGAGCGTGTGCTTGCCGCGCGTCAGCGCCAGGTTGTCGATAAGCGAGATCGAGGTCCCCGCCTCCACCAGCAGGTTCGACTGAGTCAGCGTCGAGAAACCCGCCACCGCGACGCTCGATGGAAGCGGCCCGTACGTATTCCGGCGCAGCAGGGAGCGGTTGACGCCCGCTTTCCATTCATTGACCGCCGTGGGCGAAAAGACCCGCTGGAATTGCACCACGAAGTTCGACGGCCGGAAATTATCGTTCTGCCGGTCCACCTCGATCACGCTGCGCGGGGCCACAATCACGCCGTCGTCCACGTTATACCGCGCGAAAAACGTGTTGTTGTCGGAGAAGCGATGGTCGATGCGCAGCGATCCCGCGTTCTCCTGCCATGACTGGCTGCGGTCGGCCTGTACCCGGTCCACGTCCGCGTTCGCGGTCCGTACCGTGCCAGACGGATACAGATCGAGCAACTGCCTCACTGCCGGTGCCGTGGCGCGGGCGCGGAAGGCCGCGCTCGGGACATCGTTGGTGAGCGTCTGGCTCACGCGCTGCCGCAGGCCCTCGAAATTCGCAAAGAAAAAGGTGCGATTCTTAATGATCGGTCCTCCCGCATTCCCGCCAAACTGATTCAACCGGAAAGGCTGCTTCGACGTGTCGAACGGATTCCGAGCGTCCACTTTGTCGTTGCGCAGGAATTCGAATAGGCTTCCGTGAAAGGCGTTCGATCCCGACTTCGACACCAGGCTCACCTGCCCGCCGGCGCCGCCGCCGGATTCCGCCGAGTACAGCGTCGAGTTGATCCGGAACTCCGCAATCGTGTCGGTGCTGATCACCAGGCGGAGGGCCGCTTCCTGCCGAGGATCCTTCACTCCGGTTGCGTCAAGCCCGTCGAACGTCCAGTTGTTGTCGTCGCGGGAACGGCCCACAAAACGGATGGTCTGTTGGCTGCCGTCGCCGGTGTTGATTGCGCCGGGCGCCAATGCCATCAGGCTGGCCCAGTGCCGCCCGTTCAGGGGGATTTCCCGCATTTGCCTTGCCCCTATCACGGTTCCCACGACGGCGGACGTGCTCTCAAGCGCGGCCGCGACGCTCTCCACTGTCACGGCCGTATCCACGCCGCTCACGTCCAATTGGATGTTCAGCGTACGGTTGTCACCCACGCCCAGCCGCACGTCCTTCATCGTCACGGCGCGGAACCCCGTCCGCGTGACCGTTACGGTGTAGACACCGACAGGCATCAAGGAAAAGGTATACGCCCCGGTGACGGCCGTCAGCGATTCGCGCCTGAGGCCCGTGTCCTGCGAAAGGGCTTCCACCTTCGCCTCCGGGACGACCGCCCCGCTGCTGTCGGAAACCCTTCCCACGAGTGACGCGCGGTCAACCTGCGCCGGCGCCGGAAAATGAACAGCGAAGAAAATCGCGACAAGCAAGATGGCAAACGGCATGGTAACCTCGGCGTCCCGGCGAATCGATTGGACCCGCCGGTTCCTTTTCACGCTTGAACGGATTGTATCACTCTGGTCCAGGACAGATAGTCTTGCGATAGTGCTCTCCACGAACTGCGCGGGGCTTCCCGGCCGGATATGCCGCCGGCGCTGACGCAGTCGCCCGCGGCAACAATCAGTGGAGTCTGCACGGACGGGGTTGCTATTTCTCCGCGATCATCTGAATCTCGACCAGCGCTTCTATCGAGGTGGGCGGAATTTGCACGACGGTGAGGGCCTCGGTCCCAGCCCTGACCAGTTCCTGGTAAACCGCACTCATGCCTTCGAAATCGCCAAGATCCCGCAGCCAGATGGTCGTCTCCACAACGTTGCGAAATCCCATGTCGTGATGCCTCAACTGCTCGTCGATCGTCCTCATGGCCTGCCTGGTCTGGCCGGAAATATCCGGTTTGAAACGGCCGTCGGGCGCTCGGCCGGTCATGCCCGTAATGTATAGCCGCCGTCCTGCCTTGACCGAGTAGCTATGAATGGGCGATGTTCGGCCTTCGCCGGACGGCCGTCCCGCTCCCGAGCCCCGCACGGCGATCGATTGGATCTGAAGCAGTTCACCCGGGCGCACGGGGCGGGCATGAATCGTCGCACGGGCGGGCGGCGGCGCTGAGACAAAACGCCGATAGACTTCATTCAAACCAGCATAGGCTGTTGGTTCAGCCAGATAGATCTTCGAGAGCACCAGATCCGAAAAGGAGAACCCCGCGGCTCGCAGCACTGTCTCCTGGTTCTTCATGACCTGTTCGGCCTGAGCTTCGATGGCCGTCGCCGGGATCGTCCGCCCCGTGCCGGCCTCCACTGGCCGCAATGCGGAGAGATAAAGCGAACCTGCTGCTTCGCAGGCCGCGCTTTCTGGAGAAGCGCTTCCTGGCGGCGCCGCTGGCGGCAGGCCCGCCGCGTGAGTGCCGGTGTAACAAACCCTGCGCGCGCCGCCCCGGCCCGTCCCGGTGGCACTGATCTCGATAAGCGCTCCAGGAGTTCGCAGCCCGGCCACGAGAACGGTTCGCGCCGGAAACCCCTTGCGGAAAAAGTCGCGGTAGCCGCGGTCAACTTCCGGCAGAAGCCCGGCATCTGTCATGTAGACGGTGGTGCTCAGGAAGCTCCCCGGCTTGAGTCCGGTTGCCTTGAGCGCGCGCAGCGTCTGCGCCCGCGCTCCGGATCCGGCGGCGAGGCCCGTCTTTCCGGGAACATAGATAATATCTCTTGTCTCGCCGAAGGCGCGGGTGGAAACCGCCAGAAGTAGTGCGAGCCGCTGCGCGCTCACTTCGGCTGTAGCGCGGCGGCTCCGCCCGGCGCGGCTGGCTTGCGAACCATTGCCGGGCCCCTGAACCGGGCCACCATCACTTCGATCTGAGAGAGCACGCGGCAGCCTGCTTCCAGGTGACCGCCGAACGCTCCGCGGGCTTTGTTCGAAACGATTACGTGCAGATGGGGCTTGCCTTCGGCGACCATGCCCGCAAGGTTCAGGATTTCGATCGGCTCCGAGACTGTGGTCATCGTCCCGTTAACGCCGTGGAACTTGCACGACTCCAGGCTTCCGACGGCGTTCATCACCGCGCCGTCGTGAATCCCCTTGTCGTTGAATATGGCGGTCAGCGACTCAAGCACATCGTCGCCCTTGTCCAGGCGCACCCAGAGGATTTCTTCGACCGAGCCGCCTCCGAACACTTTCGGAAGCTTCGGCGCGCTATCTTGAGCCGCGAGGGCAAAGGTGAGGGCAAGCGCCAGCCAGATGGTTTTGATCACGTAAACAACTCCTTGATTTCCGTGCTGTCGATGAAGGTCGTCCCGGACATCGGCTCGACGTACTCGAAGGCGCGTCCGGATGGTGTTCCGCTGATTTTCTTTGACCAGTCGATTCCCAGCGCCGAGTAGATGGTTGCAGTCACGTCTTCAGGGTACATGGGCCGGTTTCGATGCCAGTCGAACTTGACGATCTTTCCGCCCTTCTCGTCGGTTGCGCCAAGCAGGCGGCCGCCCTTTACTCCGGCACCGGCAAACAGACCCGCGCGGACCGCCGGCCAGTGATCGCGGCCCTTAATATCGGTGAGCTCGCCAGGCGTGCGGCCGAATTCACCCATAGCCAGGACCAGCGTTTTCGACAGCAGGGAACTGCCATCCTGTGCCTTCATCTGCTTGAGATCCTGAATCAGCCCTGCATAGGCCGCGTCGAGTTCACCGCAGTTGGTGTAGAGGCCGCCGCGCATGCGAGGATCCTCCATGCGCGAACCGTCGGTCTTGCCATAGATGTCGCCGTGATGATCCCACCCCCCCTGGTTGACAAGGATATACCGAACCCCGGCGCGCGCGGCAACCATGTTGCGGGCAATCTGGCAGGCGTCTCCGAACGGTGTGCTTCCGTAGCGCTTTCGCTCGTCCTCCTTCAGTTGGAACACGCCCGCAACCTTGGGAGACTTGATCATTTTCTCCGCGCCCTTTGAGAAGGAGTCCCACTCGCGAAACAGTTTCGGCGCGCCGGCGCCGTCCAGTTCGCGCGAAGTATCGAAGGTTCTTAGGAAGTCCAGACGCCGGTTGAATCGCGGACGGTGCTCCTCGTTCAGCAGGAAAGGCATGCTGCCGCCCTTGCGCAGGTCGAGCGCGAGCGGCGCTGTGGCGCTGTCGAGAAAGCCTTCGCGGATCAGCGTTCCATTCACCGCCCCCGCCGGAAAATTCATGGAAACGAAGGGGGGCAGATAGTCGCTTTCTTTGACTTTCGCGAGCGACTCGTACGCAATCACCGACCCGATGCAGGGCAACTCCTTCGCGCGCGCAGCCGTGAACGGATGACCCACCTGCAGCCCATATTGAGCGAGGTTGTGCAGCGTCTCCCAGGCAGCCATGGAGCGCACGACGGCGACATCGTCCAGAACTCCGGCCGTTTTGGGCAGGAGGCCAAAGGGCCAGCGGTACCCGCGCGGCGTCGTGCGGATATCCAGGTCCGCCGGGGTAAACTTGTACTCCTTCACGTCGAACGTGTCCATTTGCGAGGGACCGCCTACGAGATTGAGGAAGATGACGCACTCGGCGCCTCCCCGGGGTTCGACTCGCGCGCCGCCTGCCGCATGCAGCCGGCCTGCCATGGGCGCGAGCGCCGCTCCAGTGACGGACACCGCACCGACTCGCCAGAAATCGCGGCGCGTGAGCGTCGGAAGATGGTTCGAAGATTCCGTCATGTTCTCTCCTACTGGCAAAAAATGAAATCGATCCGGTTCAGCAATGCCCACATCAAATCCTCGGCGCCCTGGTCGCGCTGTTGCTCGATGAGCCGCACGGCCTGGCTCTTTTCCGCCGGGATGGGCAATCGGCTGATCGTGGCAAGAAACAGCTCATCGACAATTTCGGCGTTGCTCCGCGGCGTTTCCCCGCGAAGTAGCCTCTCCAGCCGGCTGCCCTTCTGTATCTTCACGCGATTGAGCAGCAAATCGTGATTCATGAGGCTGGCGGCTTGCACCATGCTGCTGCGGTCCGTGGGTGGATCTTCCCGATCGGTTTGCCCCCACTCCTGAAGCAGGTTCCAAATGGGTGGGTGGCTGCCGGCGAAGTCCTGATTGAAAGACGCCTCCATCACGTAGCGAAACGTGCGGTCCAGGTCTTTCACCTTGAACTTCTCGTAAATGCCGGTGGCGTCTGAGACCGCGTCCCAGAATTCTTCCGCCGAAAGACGCCGCGCCTGATGTCTCGCGAAGTAGGTGTCATAGTTCGGTTTCCATGTTCCCGGACCCGTGGAGGAGAGCTGGTAGGCGGTCGATGTGACGATTGTTCGCATCAAATAGCGCAGGTCGTAGTTGTGCTTTCGAAACTCCTCTGCAAGCGCGTTCAGGAGCTCGGGATGCGACGGCTGGATGGTCCACGGCGCGGGAGGCGGATTCGCCGGGTCCTGCCGCGCGAGGTCAAACCCAAAGGGCGGGTCCACAATACCCCGGCCCATCAATTTCGACCAGAACAGATTCACGGCGGCTCGCGCAAACTGGGGGCTGCCGGTGAGCATCCGCGCGTACGCGGCACGTTCGCTTTCACCGCGCGCGGCGCTATAACGCTCCCCGGTGAGCAGGAATTCCGCGTCCAGGTTTACCTTGAAGCGCGGCAGACGTGTGATGCTCTTCGTCGAAAGATCATATCCCTTTTCCGAATCCTTGACCCGGAATTCCGGGATGCGCCCGTACACTGGACCCACGTAGGTCTTGCCGAAGAACGCCGCCTGTCGCCATACGTCGGCGCGCTTCTTACCCGCGAGCCACAGGTTGATCTTCTCCAGATGGCCACTGCCGTCGTGGCATGAGATGCATTCCGTGTCGACGCCCAGGAACAGCCTCGTGGTCCAGATGGCCAGTTCGTCGCAGGTGTCCTCGTGATTCATCACCGAGTAGCCGTCGCCGCCCATTACGCGGTGCCGGGCCACGAAGTTGGCCGCGCCGTTGGTCCAGGTAGAGACGGCGCTCGCCGTGATCAGGTCTCGTACGAATTCGTCATAGGGAACGTTGAGTTCAAGCGATTTGTAAATGTGGTCGTGAAAACTATTGATCCCCTCGCGCAGTTGCTCGTTGTTTCGGAAGAGGTCGCTGAAGAACGTGGACCACTTATCGAGGAATGGACCCACCCTTGTCGGCCGTCGCCCGATCCCCATCGTGGGCAGGGTGGGGAACAGGGAATCGATGAGCTTGTCCCGTTTGTCCGGGCTCCGGTCGGCCATAAACTTGCGGACCGATTCGGCGCTCGGCAAGCGGCCCGTGAGGTCGAGCGTCACGCGCCGCAGAAACTCCGTGTCGGAGGTGACAGGCGCGTGCGGAATACCGTCGCGTTCCATTTTTCCGAAGATATGCTCGTCAATGAGATTCTTTCGTGTGACTGGCTGAGCGGCCAGTAGCCCGGAAAACGCGAAGAGAGCAAGTGCTCGTGGCATTGTCGGTTGTCCCGGCTGTTTCTAAAATATCAGCTTCATGCCAAGCTGAACAACGCGTGCGTCGCGTGACCGTGTGATGGTTCCGAACGTGCCGCTGCGGTTCCTGTTATCCGCTCCTGCAACGAACGTGGTGTCGGGCGCAAGTAGATTCGTATGGTTCGAAAAGTTGAACGATTCGGCGCGGAACTGAAGCGAGACTCGTTCCTTGATGGCCGTGTTCTTGATAACCGAAAAGTCGATGTTCGTCGTGCCGGGGCCGCGTACGTCGGGAAGCAGGCGCGAAACGTTGCCGAACGTGAAGTCCGGAGGATTTACAAACTGCGTGGTATCGAACCACCGCGCGGCGCTCCGTTGACCGGTTGGGATGGCCGCCGAGACTCCCGTAGAGTTGGGACGGTCGGCGATGCCGAAATTGTTCGCCCCGCGGACCCGCAGCGGCGCCCCGCTTTGCAGAGCCAGTACTCCATCCACCTGCCATCCACCTAGCAGGCGGCTCGCAACCGGATTCGACGAGTTCCAGCGTTTTCCCTTGCCGAAGGGCAATTCGTAGATGCTGCTCAGCACGAAACGCCCGGCGGAATCGGTTGCTTCGATAGACCGCTCGCGGCGGCGGTTGAATTTCCCGTTCTGGTTGTCGAGTGCATTCACCAGCTCGGATCCCGCAAAGCCGAATCCGCTGATTCCGTCGCTGATGAGCTTGCCGAACGTATAGGAGCCCAGCAACACCAAACCGCCGGACATTCGCCTTTCCACGTTGAGGAGGAAGGAATGATAGATTGAACTCGCCATGTGGGGATTGCTGACCGTAATGCGGTTGTAATAAGGGAACGGCCGCAGTGACTGTTGCCGCGTTATCGTAGCTCCTCCAAACACGCCGGGCACCCTGCCCGCGTACGGATTGGAGACGTTCGCCAGGAGGTCCCGGCCAAGTGACAGATTGGCCGGATCCAGCTGATTGAAGTCGTAGCCCGCACCCAATAGCTTAGTTCCCTTATTGCCGGAATAGCCGGCCTCCAGCACGAGCCGGCCGGGCAACTGCTGCTGCAAGGTCAGGGTCGCCTGCTGCGAATAGGGAGACCGGTTTCCCCGCTCGTCAATACTGACGTTCTGGCTCAAGAATCCGCTCGGTCCCAGTTTTGCGCCAACGGGTAACTGAACTGGAAAGGGAAAGCCGTCCTGGAATCGGAAAGCAGGCACATCGAGATTGCCTCCAGGCGCAGTGTAGACGGTGCTGTTTCCCTTGAACCCCAGCGCGCCGAAGTTGTTTGAGTAATTGAAGGTTAGGGGAGAGTAGATCCCATATCCGCCACGAAGCACTGTCCGTCCGGAGCCGAACACGTTCCAGGAGAATCCAACGCGGGGCGCAAAGTCGTTGTAATCCGGGTTAATCACCGTTCGATCGAAGTC
>SYKU01000360.1 GCA_005808865.1 Acidobacteriota bacterium | reverse complement strand
GGCTCGTTGGGTCTCTCGCAGAATCACCCGCTCGCCAGACAGCAGAGCAGTGATTTCCTGCGGTACCAGTTTGTCCGAGGTGTTTGCTTCCATTCCCCTTTATCGCAAGCATTTACCCGCCAAGTACAGTTCAGCTTCGGAATTCAGGGTAATCTGCCGCACTATTTTGGGATGCGGAGGAAGATCCGGAACCTCTCTGACTCCAGCCGTATTCCATTCCCCGTTCAGCCTTCCGCGGGAACACCTGACACGTTTCGTTTTGGACCCGCGCGCGCGTCCGCCAAGTTAAGCCCGAGATGAGTCCGCCTTCGCGGCTCGGCGCGGTGGGGCTAAGAGCTTGGATCATGAAGCCGATTCCAAACCTGAGAGACTCCAGTCCTCCCTACGACGCTTACTCTCCCAGACAGGTTGAATCGAGTTCCGCAAGATTACGCAAGAGAGCTTGTGCGGCCACTGGATGCAGAGTCCTGCGGCGACCGCGCCTACAAGTGCCATCGCGGCGCAATCCGCACGCCGTCGCGAATGAGACGCTCCCGGACGGCCGCGGCAATGCCTGCGCTGCCTGGCGTATCGCTGTGTATGCATAGTGTATCCGCGCCGCCGCGGATGAGCATTAGCGCGTGCCTGGCGGCTTCTGCGGGATCGACGATCAGCGCATCGGCGTGAACGCGAGAGCGCAACGTTCCGTCGGATTCGTAGCGGCGGTCGGCGAACGCTTCGCTCGCCACGGGAAAGCCGAGGCTCCGCCATGCGTCGAGCATCATGGACTTCGCGAGGCCCACCAGCAGGACTGATCCCGCCGCCCTCCGAACGCCGCAGGCAATAGCCTCCGCGACCGATCGATCCCGCGCGGACACGTTGTAGAGCGCCCCGTGCGGTTTCACGTGCGCGAGCGGCGCGATTCGGCCAAGCGCGCGAACCTGCTCGAATACGGTTTGTTCGATTTCACCGTACTCCATCGGCAGCACGGCGCGTCCGAAGTTTTCGCGGTCGGGATATCCAGGATGCGCCCCAATCGCGACCCCATGACGTAGGGCCAGTTCCACGGTCCGCCGCATCGAGGCCTCGTCGCCAGCATGCCCGCCGCAGGCGATGTTCGCGGATGTGAAGAGCGGCATGAGCGCTTCGTCGTCCGCGCCGCAGTCCTCACCCATGTCGCAATTGAGATCTATCGTCATGTCAGTTCCCTGCCCTTCGTTTCGGGCAGCAGCATCATCGCCGCGCCGCCGGCAGCGAAGAAAGCGGACGTAACGCCGAGCGCCGCGCCGATGCCGTGCGTCTCGGCGACCGCGCCCACAGTGAACGGCGCCAGCGCTCCCGCCGCACGTCCAACGTTGTAGCACACCCCCTGCGCGGTGGCTCGGATGCTCGATGGAAACAGTTCCGACAACATGGCCCCGAACACGCTGAAGTAGCCGTGGCCGAAGAATCCCACCAAGGGACCGAGCGCGAGCAGAAGCGCGGGGCGCGCTCCGAGTGAGCCGTAGACCGGCACCAGAATTGCCGCGGCGAAGACGAATACAAGGAACGTGGGCCGCCTGCCGTAGCGGTCGGCGAAAAATCCGAAGAGCGTGTATCCGAAGAATGCTCCGATCTGCATCGGGACAATCCAGGCGGAGGAGCGGAAGATGCCGAGACCGGCGCCGCCTTTTTCGATGGGACTTGAAAGATACGCCGGTATCCAGGTGAACAAACCCCAGTAGGCAAAAAGGATCAAGGTCGAAATAAACGTGGCAACCAGCGTATTCCGCACGGGCAAGTCGGCGAGCCGGAAACCGCGCGCGGGCTTCCAGTTTGGCGGTTCGGGCACAGCGCGGCGAATCCACGCAGCGAGCAACGCGGGGGCCAGGCCCAGCATGAACAACGGCCGCCAGCCGTACTTGGGCAGGACCAGGGCGGCCAACACCGCCGCAAGAATATAGCCGATGGCCCAGCCTGACTGCATGAATCCGATCGCCTTCCCGCGATGCCGAGCCGGCCACGTCTCCGACACCAGCACCGAGCCGGCCGACCACTCCCCACCGAGCCCGATGCCGACCAAGGTTCTCCAGAGGACCAGTTGGCCGACGTTTTGCGAAGTGGCCGTGAGGGCGGTGAAGACGGAGTAGGTGAGGATGGAGTAGACGAGTGCGCGGGCGCGGCCAAAGCGGTCGGCGAAAATTCCAAAGACCGCGCCACCGAAAGCGGACGAAAAAAGGGTGGCCGATGCGAGTGCACCGGCCACCCTGGAACTAAGCCCAAACTCTCTCTGGATCGCCGTGAGCGCGAACGCGTATAACATCACGTCCATCGCGTCCAACATCCAGCCAAGCTGGGCTGCTAGCAGCGTCTTCCACTGCGCGGGCTGAATATCAGAAAACTGCCCGCGCAGCACTTTGGGAGCTAGAACCGGATCATCAACGTCAGGTTCATGAGCGGCTGTCCGCCGAGCGACGCCGTGCGCGGATCGTCGCCAAGTTTGCCGAAGTTTCTCGGATTCCTGAAATCGACGCCCGTGCTCGGGCCGGTGAAGTTATAGGTCTTCAGCGCGTTTTGGAAGTCCCAGCGAAGCTGAGCGCTGAGCCGCTCATTAACGTAGACGTTCTTCTGCGCCGAAACCTGTGACCAAACCAGACCCGGACCGGTAATGATATTACGCCCGGCGTTACCCACTCGGAAGTTACAACCCCCGGGGTTCACCGCCGTCGTCACGTTGCCACAACCACCGGGCCACGCGAACGCATTGATGTCCACGACAGCCGGTCGGTTCTGCAAGGTGAAGCGGTCCGGACCGCCGTTTTCCCATTTGCTCATGTCGACCTTAGGCGTTCCGACGATGTCCGGGCGGGCGGACCCGGCAAACCCCGGAAAGTAGTTATAGGGGCTGTTGGCGAAGGAGAAGTTGAGCGGATTACCGGTTTCGACGGTCTGAATCCAGGATATCTCCCAGCCTCCGACCAACATGTTCTTCAACCCGCCCGTATTTGCCCATTTCTTTCCTTTTCCAAACGGCAACTCGTAGTTCACGACGGCGAGCCACCGGTGGTTGCGGTCAAAACCGGCGCGGCCCTTTTCGAGGCCTCGGTTCTGAATGGGCGCGACGCCCGATCCTGAGTTGTCAGTATCCTGACTGTCGAGGGTCTTCGAGAACGTATAGAACGTGTTGAAGAAGAAACCGCGGGACAGCCGCTTTTCCAGCTTAATCGTGCCGGAGTGGAACGTCGAGTGGCCGTAGTTGGAGCGCAACGGGATGTTACCCATGTGCGGAAAAGGGCGGAAATTCTGCGACGCCGCGAATACCTGGCTCTGAAGAGCCGCATTGCCGGCCGCGAAGTCGGTCGGGAACGTGTTGGTCTCCCAGTTCTCGATCAATCCGACGCCGGCCGAGCCCTGATAGCTGGCCTCGATGACGTAATCCTTAAACGCCGAGTACTGGACGCTGGCGTGCCAGTTCATGACATAGGGATTGCGCAAAGCCGCATCCCACCGGGCCGCGCCCCGGGTGCCGAAGTTAGTGCCCACGAATGGCGCCGATCCATCGGCCCGGGTGACGAAATTGGAAGGTCTCGTACCCTGGCTTATGCGATAAATCGGGGTTGGGTCGCCAGGAGCGGCCTGCTGGTTTGCGATGGCGACGTATTCGTCGTACTGTCCGCGTCCGGCGGGAAACTTGACGTCGACCGTGTAGAACCCGAATCCCCCGCGCAACACGAATTTCTCCTTCGGATGCCAGGCAAGGCCCAGACGCGGGTTGAAGTTGTTGTTATCCCTCCGGTTCAAACCACTCTTCGGATGGACGATGGCGCCGGTGAGCCCGGTGATTTCGTCGCGGGCGGCCGGGTCGAAGTTAGACATCAGACCGTATTTGGTGTTGAACGGGCTCTCATTCGAGTAACGCACACCCCAATTGATGGTGAGTTCGGGCGAGAACTTCCAATCGTCCTGGAAATAAAAACTGTGGATGGCGGAGCGCGGCAACCAACTGGTTAGCTCGCTGCGGAAGACCGCCTGCGACACGTAGCCTGTAAGAAAACCGGCAAAGGTGTTTCCCGTGTTGGGAGTCGGAGCTCCGTTTGGTTGCAGCCCGGCCGTCACGCCCGCAAACGAGTACTGCGCCGGGTTGGCGAAGGTGGCCGAATTCAGCCGGAAGCGGAGCACGTCGTAACCGGCCTTGAAGGCATGCGTGCCTTTGATTACCGACAGGTCGTTGCGGAATGAAAGCGTCTCGTTCACCGTCTGGGTGGGAGAATTGCCGTAGATTCCATAGATCGTGTCGGGGGAATAGCGGGCGGTGGAGCCGCCGCCGAAGCTGGGAACCAGTTCGGGACCTGCGTTAGGAATGCCTAGCTTCTGTGCCCAATTTTCCCCAAATCCGGGAATGGTGGTCTCACTGAAACGGCGATAGTAGCCGACGCGCGCGTCATTGACGATGTTCGGGCGCAGTATCCAGGTGCCTCCGGCCGAGATGTTGCGGTTATGGGACGGAGCGTTGCGGCCCTGCGACGCATCGAACTGGCCCATTTCCTCCTTGATATTGATCGGGCGGCCTCGCCCATTGAACCGGTTCTCGGTCACGCTCCCGTAAATCTTGAAGGCCGTACTGAATTGGTGATCGAGGCGAAGATTCCAGTCGTCAAAGAAGACGTTCGCGAACTCGTCGCCGAGGAGGTTGCCGTTCGGTCCAAGCGAGTTGTAAGTGCCTTCGCGGTTCGGAGAAACCCACGGGTTAATCGCGATCAGGTTCCGTGCCACCGGATCGAATCGATTCGCCGGAACGATGTTGCCGGGGAAGGGGTCTCGCGCCCAGTTCCCGCTGATGTCGCGGCGAGTGGACGCCGGATCGAAGAGTGCATTGGCGGCGACGCCTGGGAAGTTGAAATTCCCGCCCTTCATCAACTCGGTCGGCGTGGTGGCATCCACCTGCGCGACTTTCTTCTCATGCAGCCGCTGATAGCCGATGAAAAAGAACGTCTTGTTTTTCACGATGGGGCCTCCCACGTTACCGTCCGGCATCATGAAAAAGGTGGGTACGCCGTTCGGACGCCCAGGCGTGGGCTGAGTGGTTCTGAGCTTATCGTAGAACAAACGGTGCTGCATCCGTCGGGTACGGCCGTACCAGGATGCCATGCCGTGAATTTCGTTGGTACCGGATTTCTTCACAACGCTGATGACTCCGCCCGCCGAATGGCCGTATTCAGCCGGTGGCACGGTGGTTAGAACTTTTACCTCGGCGACCGAGTTCAGAAGCGGTTTGACGGTTTCGGTCCCGCCCTGCTGGTCGTTTCCGTTTACGCCGTCCTCGAAGATGCCGATAGAACCGCTGCGCTGCCCCGCCAGGTGATAGCTGCCGAGGCTCCCGCCGTAGGCATAGCCGCCGGTGGTCATACCAGGCACCAGATTCAGCGTCGAATTGATGTACCGCTGGTAAAGCGGCATGTCGTAGAGAACCGTGCCGCTCATCAGCATTCCGGTCGCTGAAGTTTCGGTTTCAAGCAGCGATGCGGCGCCGGTGACTTCGACCGATTCGCTCACGTTTCCGATCTGAAGCACGAAATCCACCGCCAGCGTGTCGCCAGTGCGGAGTTCGACTTCGTCGCGGACGGACTTCTTGAAGCCCTGCGCCTCTGCGGAAATCCTGTACAGGCCGGGGCTAAGCGAGAGGACGCGGTACAGCCCGTCCTCGTTCGCCGTCGATTTGAACGTGAAATTCGTGCCTGTGTGAACTACGGTGACGGAGGTGCCTGGCACTACAGCGCCAGTTGAATCGGTGATGCGTCCGGTCATTGTGGACGTGCCGATCTGAGCAAACGCAGGCAAAGCGGGCAACAGGCACGCAAGCAGCAAAGAAATGTTACGCAGTGTTTTCCTCATTTTCCCTCCAAACTGTTCGGACCCTAATCCTGACGCGATTTTGCGACTGGGCTAATTATAATACCCAAAGGGACAGGCGTGTCAAGCGAATGTTATTCTTTGTATTCTTTGTCGCTGCCATTTAGAGCATTTTCATATAAATTGAGGCTGCTCCGAAGTTCATCAACTATTGCCGGCAATCAGACTGCGAACCTACTTTATATGAAAATGCTCTAGTAATGTCCTATTCTCTGCCAAATAGAAATGTCTTCTTTTGGACAAGACGGAATAGTGCACTGAATGTAGGTCAACCGTTCCCACATCCGTTCCTTCGTCACTTCGCCGAGTTCAGGAAATGGCGGCTCGTCCCTGACGCGGTTGTAGTCATAGGCCCGCATGGCGGCTCCGCCCCGGCCTTCGGTGCTGTAGTATCCAGCGCTCGCCCGGACGGCGAAGAAATTGTATTCGAGCACCGGAATACCCACGCGCCCGGCGACGCGGATGGCGTTGCGGGCATTCTCCAGATCACGGTCGCGCGCCGCACTCCCAAGCACGGCGTTCGGACAGGCGGGCAGCGGCAGCAATCCCACGTGGAGGCCGGCCGCTTCCGCGCGTTCCTTGATGCGCCGGATTTCGCTCTCCTCCCAAGGCTGGGGCGTGCCGCGCGGAGGCCCGCCCGGTGGAGGAACCAGCGGCCGGTAGGGGCCGTCACCCGCGAGACGAGCCGGCGCGGCAATCCAATCGACGCCGATCTGCTTCACAAAGCGCAGCGTCCCGGGTGACAGGTCTCCGACGCCCATCGCGATCTTGATTTCTGACTTGGCCTGCCCCGGGAGCAGGGGTAGGGAAGCTGCGCCCAGCAAGGCGCGGCGAGTCAACATAAGGCCTCCAATTCGTCTTCCGTCAGATTCGCGGCTCGAAGCACTTCACGGGTGTGCTGGCCGAGTTCCGGCGGCGCCCCACCCAATACGCCCGGCGTTTCTTCGAGTTTCGGAGTGACGCCGATGTGGTCCATTCCGTCGATACGCATAACCGTGCCGCGCACCCGAAGCTCTTCATCGGCGAACGTCTCGGCCACGGAGCGCACCAATGTGACGCAGGCATCCACACCGGCAAACGAAGCGAGCCATTCCCCGGCGCTGTGCGCGAGAAAAGCCGAGCTCACGGCGTTTCTGATTTCGGTGCGGCGTGGTTCGCCGGCGAACTGGTCCGCGGCGAACTCCGGGAACCCGAGCACGATGCACACGTTCTTCCAGAACTTCGGTTCGAGCGCGCCGACGGCCAGACGGCGCCCGTCCGCAGCTTTGTAGACGCTGTAACACGCGTACCGGCCGCTCAGAATGTTTTCACCCGCCCCGGCATTCAACCAGGCGAGCGGAATCGGCAGCAGCGACACCACGCCATCAAGCATCGCGACATCCACAAGCTGGCCCCGGCCGGTTTTCTCGCGCGCCGCCAGTGCCAGAAGGACGCCGATAACCGCCTGCATCGCCCCGCCTGCGAGATCCGCAATCTGAATACCAGGGACGCCCCCCAATTCTCCGAGCGCGCCGCCGAGCGACATGTAGTTCACGTCGTGCCCGGCCTCAAGCACACGCCCTCCACTATGGCCGTATCCGGTGAGCGGAACGTAGATGAGCCGCGGATTGACCTTACGCAGCGTATTCCAGCCCACGCCAAAGCGTTCGAGCACGCCCGGCCGGAAGCTTTCGATCAGTACGTCGGCGGATTCCGCCAGCTTCAAAAGCGCGTCTCTTGCGCGAGGCTCCTTCATATTCAGAGCGACGGACTTCTTCCCGCGGTTGAGCAACGTGAACATCGCGCCGACACCGTCGATCAGAGGCGGCATGAAGCGTGAGTAGTCTCCGCGGCCCGGTTCTTCCACCTTGATGACTTCAGCCCCGAAATTGGCCAGGGTCTGGGTTGCGGACGCTCCGGGCAGAAGCCTCGTCAGGTCCAGGACGCGAATTCCATCGAGCGGCCGCATTGGCTCCCCATTCTATCGCGGGCCGTGATAGGATTTCGGCATGTCCAGCCCGACGCGACGCACCTTTCTGGGGACCACGGCCGGACTCGCGGCCCCCGTCTCCGCCCAAACCCAAAGCCCAGCCAAACGTCCGTACTCGCGCACGACTTTCGCTCCCGCCGGCAAGCCGCAACGCCTGTCGGAAAACCTGTTCGTATTCGAGGACACCTGCCGCGTCTACGTCGTCCGCAGCGGGTCCTCCGCGGTCCTTGTGGATTTCGGATCGGGCAAAGTTCTCGACCACCTGCGCGATTTAGGCATTTCGAAAGTCGATTGGATTCTCCACACACACCATCATCGCGACCAATGCCAGGGAGATTACAGGGCAGTCGCACGGGGCATCCCGATCGCCGTCCCCGCGCACGAGCGCCACCTCTTCGCCGACGCGGAGAATTTCTGGCGCAACCGGCGCGTGTTCCATCTCTACTACGTCCGTAACGACTTCAACACCATCACCGAAAACATTCCCGTCGCACGCGACCTTGCCGATTACTCCACTCTCCGCTGGAACGGCATCGAGTTTTTCGCTCTTCCGACACCTGGCCACACGCTCGGCGCGATCACGCTGCTTGCCGCCATCGACGGCCGTCGCGTGGCGTTCTCGGGGGACCTGATGCATTCGGCGGGTAAGATTCCGAACCTCTACGACACGCAGGTCAACTATGGCGGATCCGAAGGAATCGACCTCGGCATCTACTCTCTCGCCCGCTTGCGCGAGCAGAAGCCGGCGTTGCTGTGTCCTTCTCACGGCGAACCGGTTTCGGACCCCGACTCGGCCATCTCCGAGACCATCCGCCGCCTGACCGAATACTACCGCTTCCAAACCGGCGCGGACCCGGTCGAAGAAAACCGGCCCTACGCGGTCAGCCCGCATTTCATCGCGCATTACCAGACGACTTCGTCCTTTTACGCCATCGTCAGCAACAGCGGAAAGGCGATGTTTATCGACTACGGTTCGGCTTCCGGACTGCATTTCGGCAACTTCGAGCGCGCCACCGCCGCGACCGACCGCATGCGTTTCGTGGAACATTCGATCGACGAACTGAAGCGCACCTACGGGTTGAAGGGGGTCGACGTCGCCATGCCCAGCCACATGCACGACGACCATATGAACGGATTCCCCCATCTGGCGCGCCACCACGGCACGAAGGTCTGGTGTTACGAGAACATGGTGGACATCTTCGAAAACCCGCGCGGGCACAATCTCGGTTGCACGCTCGGTGAGCCGTTCAAAGTCTCGCGTTCCTTCAAACACGGTGAGCGGTTCAAGTGGGAGGAATTCGAATTCGAGATCACTCACTCGCCGGGCCACACGGAGTACCAGATGGCGTTGTTCACCACCATCGACGGCAACCGGCTGGCGTTCACGGGCGACGCGTTCTTCCCCAATCCCCGCAATGACGGTACTCTCCGCCACAACCTGATCTTCCGCAATCACGTGGAGAACGACAGCCATCTGAAATCCATACACAATCTGATCGAGCACGAACCCACGATGATCGCGCCCGGTCACGGAAAACCGTACGCGGTCGACAAAGCGATCATGCTCGCGACGGAGCAAAAGTTCCGGAAGCAGCAGCAGCTATTCACCGATATTCTGCCGGAGGGAGAAGTGAACTTCGGCCTCGATCCAAGTTGGCTGAAGATCTATCCCTATCAGATGCTGCTCGCCGCGGGCAGCCGCCAGAAGGCCGAGGTCCGGGTTCAGAATTACAAGTCTACGACGATGAAGCTTGAGGTGTCGCTCGTCGGCCCAGCGGAGTGGCGCGTCGAACCCGGTGTGCTGAAGTTCGACGTTCCCGCGAATTCAAAGGCCGCGCGATCTTTCGAGATCTCGATACCAAAGGGCTGGACAGCGGCGGCGCCCCGATTCGCAGTCGCAGCCGACGTAATGTGCGACGGCAAGTACCTCGGCCAGATTACGGAGGCCGTGGTCGAAGCGGCGGTTCAATCAAGCTAGACGCTTTACGGGCTAAACTGAAGTCTTAGACTTCACATGAGCGATCAACCGAAACCCCTGCGCAGCGAGATTTGGTTTAACGACAAGACCGAGCCCGGTGAAACTCCCGTTTACATCGAACGGTACGGAAACTACGGTATCACGAGGGGCGAACTGCAGTCAGGCCGCCCCGTGATCGGCATCGCTCAAACGGGCGGCGATCTCACGCCTTGCAACCGCATCCACGTAGAACTCGCCAAACGTGTGAAGGACGGCATTCGAGACATGGGCGGCATCGCCTTCGAATTTCCGGTCCATCCCATTCAGGAAAGCTGCCGCCGTC
>SYKU01000359.1 GCA_005808865.1 Acidobacteriota bacterium | reverse complement strand
GGTCTCTATCTTTCAATCCTCTGCCTGATCCCGGACATTATGATCTCCGGGATTAAGCTGCAACATCTCCCGCTCGTCGGAAACTTCATCGATTCCTATTTTCCCCGATTCCTTCTGGACGGGTTGAACGTTCAATTTTACTTCGGTGGAACTTCGCTGTTGATCGTTGTGGGAGTTGCCATGGATACGGTTAACCAGATTGAAGCGCAGTTGATCATGCGCCACTACGAAGGATTCACGCCGCGGGCCGGTCGCATTCGCGGCCGCCGGAGTTCGTTCTAGCGGGTATTTCCCAGTGAACAACGGCCAAAAGAGGTTCCCGCGCGCGGTTGTGCTGTTTGGGCCTCCCGGCTCCGGGAAGGGTACGCAGGCGAAGCTTCTCATCGAGCGAACCGGTTTCCCGCAGATCTCGACGGGCGACATGCTGCGGGAACATATTCATGCCGGGGACGAGATTGGCCGCGAGGTCGCGGCTTTGATGCATGCCGGATCCCTGGTTCCGGACGATCTGGTGAATTCGCTCGTGAAACAGCGATTGTCCAGACCCGATTGCCGGAACGGATTTATTCTCGACGGGTATCCGCGAACGCAGCAGCAGGCGGAAAGGCTGGGAGCTTTGCTGGAAGGGTGGGGAATCGATCAGGTGGTGATTCACCTCGTAGTCGATTACAATATGATTATAGCCCGGCTCACCGGACGGAGGCAGTGTCCCGTCTGCGGCACGTTGTACAATGCGTTATCCCGGCCGCCGAATCAGCCTGAGGTGTGCGATCTGGATGGAGCGCGGCTTGTTATTCGGGAAGATGACAGCGAGTTGGTGATTCGCGAGCGCTTGGAGGAGTATGACCGGCAGACCCGGCCGGTTTTGGATTATTTCAGCCGGGCGGGCCGCAGACTGTACGAAGTCGACGCGAGCCGGGAGGCGCCACCGGTGCTGTGCGAGAGGATTTTCGAGTTGATAGAGAACGGCGGATGATTATTCGCAAGACGCCTGCCGAGTTGGAGAAGATGCGCCGCAGTGGACTGCTGGTGTGGGACATTCTCCAGAAGTTGGGCGGAATGGCCGTTGAGGGAGTTTCGACCTGGGACCTGGAAGTCGCCGCCGAGGCGATGATGAAGGAGGCGGGGGCGCGGCCGGCATTCAAGGGCTACTTTGTGCCGTCCGCGGGCGAACGTTATCGGTTCGTGCTGTGCACTTCGATCAACAGCGAGATCGTGCATGGCATGCCTTCGGAGCGGCGAAAGTTGAAGAAAGGCGATGTGCTTAAGATCGACACCGGCGTGCAGTTGAACGGCTATTTCGGCGACTCAGCCATTACCGTCCCAATAGGAGACGTCGGTGAGGAGTCGGAGAGGCTGATGGAGGTTACCCGCGAGTCGCTTGAACTGGCGATCAGTCAGGTTCGCGCCGGGAACCGGTTATTCGATATTTGCAGCACCGTGGAACAGCACGTGGTGTCAAACGGGTTCTCGATCGTCCGGGAGTACGTAGGGCACGGGATCGGAACGCAGCTTCACGAGGAGCCGCAGGTTCCGAACTACGTCGAGCGGAAAAACGAGAATCCAAGGTTGAAGGAAGGCATGGTTCTCGCGATCGAGCCGATGGTGAACGCGGGGAAGGCCGACGCGAAAGTGTTGAGCGATAAGTGGACGGCGGTGACGAAGGACGGCTCGAATTCGGCCCACTTCGAACACTGTGTGGCGGTAACCGATAACGGTCCGTGGGTGTTGACCCGGCCTTAGGCAGCTCGACGTGAAAGCCAAGGTTGTGGACCAGTTGCCGAACGGACTTTACCGCGTGCGGCTGGAGAACCAGCATGAAGCGCTGGCCCATGCAGGGGGCACAGCGGGCGCGAACAGCGCCGGGAATTTCGTCCGGCTGTCGCCGGGCGATCTGGTGGAAGTGGAGCTTTCTCCGCTCGATCCCACCAGGGGCAGGATTCGGAACCGGGTAACGTTCGCGGCAGGCGCGAAGAGCGCGGCGGGAATTGAGGGATCATGAAAGTAAGAGCTTCGGTTAAAAAGATTTGCGACAAATGCAAGGTGATTCACCGCGAAGGCGTGGTGCGGGTTATCTGCGTCAATCCCAAGCACAAGCAGAGGCAGGGCTAGGAGAACTATGGCACGTATTGCCGGTGTGGATCTGCCGCCAAAGAAACGGGCGGAAATCGGTTTAACGTACATCTACGGAATCGGGCGAACGCGCTCGAAGTCCCTGTTGTACCGGGCTGGAATCGACTTCGACAAGAAGATCGGCGACCTGAGCGAGGACGAAGTGAACCGCGTTCGCCAGATTCTTGAGGACGAGGGAGCCGTTGAGGGCGACCTCCGCAAGGAAGTCTCGATGAATATCAAGCGCCATATCGAGATGGGTTCCTATCGGGGATTGCGTCACCGGCGTGGTTTGCCCGTTCGAGGCCAGCGCACTCATACCAACGCCCGCACGAGGAAGGGACCGCGCCGCGGCACCGTGGCCAATAAAAAGAAGGCAACAGGAAAGACATAGCATATGGCTAAGGCGCCCGCAAAAACCACCAAGAAGAAGTCCTTCAAGAAGAAGGAGAAGCGCATCGTCCACGTGGGAACGGTACACGTGCAGGCTACGTTCAACAACACGATCGTAACGATTTCCGATATCGAAGGGAACGTCGTGTCGTGGTCGAGTTCAGGTTCGCTCGGTTTTCGCGGATCCCGCAAGGGAACTCCGTTCGCCGCGCAACAGGCGGCGATGACGGCCGCAGGGAAGGCGAAGGAAGTCGGCCTCCGCACGGTGGAAGTTCGTGTGAGTGGTCCCGGATCGGGCCGTGAATCCGCAGTCCGCGCTCTATCGACGGCCGGTCTGGAAGTTCGCTCGATCCGCGACACGACGCCCATTCCACACAACGGCTGCCGTCCTCCCAAGAAGCGGAGAGTTTAGCCGTTTGCATCAGGCAGTGAGTGAAGCAGGATGAAGATCCGGGCCGGATCGTAAACTGCACCTTGAGAGTAGAGGTTAAGGAGGAAGTTTGGCACGATATATTGGCCCCGTTTGCAGGCTCTGCCGGCGCGAGGGCATTAAGTTGTTTTTGAAGGGCGAGCGCTGCCACAGCGAAAAGTGCGCCATTGAAAAGCGCAACTTCGTCCCGGGTCAGCACGGCAAAGACCGCAAAGCCAAGATTTCCGGCTACGGCATGCAGTTGCGCGAGAAGCAGAAGGTCCGCCGCATCTACGGTGTGCTTGAGACTCAATTCCGCAACGCTTTTGAGAAGGCCAGCGCCATGAAAGGCATCACGGGCGAGAACCTGCTCGGCATGCTTGAACGCCGTCTTGATAACGTGATCTACCGCATGGGGTTCGGGACCAGCCACGCTCAGGCACGCCAGGTAGTGCGTCACGGCCACATTCAAGTCAATGGACGCAAGCTCGATATCCCCTCCGCGCTTGTGAAACCGGGCGACGTGGTCGAGGTCCGGGCGAGCAGCAGAAAGAACCCCACGATTCTGGCGGCGCGCGACGCCACCGCTCACGCGCCCGCGCCCAACTGGATCGACGTTGATCGCGAGGCGCTGAAGGGCTCCGTTACGGGAATGCCGAAGCGTGAGGAACTCGTTCAGATTCAGGTCAACGAGCAGTTGATCGTCGAACTGTACAGCAAGTAATATCCGGTATAGTGTGCCTGGCATGCAGGCGAGTGGTATGTAAGCGGGCCCGGCCTTGAGTTTGTGGCCGCATTGAGGAAATATTATGCTGAAAAGCTTTCAGAAACCCAAGAGACTGGTGGCGAATACCGAGACGCTGACCGAACGCTACGGCCAGTTCACTGCTCAGCCGTTCCAGCGCGGCTTCGGGACGACCATAGGAAACAGTCTGCGCCGCGTCCTGCTCAGTTCCATCGAGGGAGCGGCGATTACGGCGGTTCGCATTCAGGGCGTTGAACATGAGTTCAGCCCGATTCCCGGCGTCGTTGAGGACGCGACCGACATCATTCTCAATCTCAAACAGATCCCGTTTAAGATCATGGGCGACAGCGTAAAGACTGTGACGCTCACGGCGAATGAGTCGGGCGAGATTCTGAGCGGGCAGATTGAAGCCGACGCCGACGTGGAAGTCCTCGACCGGAATCTCCACGTGGCTACGGTGAGCGAAGGCGGCAAGCTGTCGATCGAGATGCGGTTGAAGCCCGGCCGGGGCTACATTAGCGCGGACAAGAATTTCGACGAAGACCTCGCGCTCGGCTACATACCGATCGATTCCGTGCATTCGCCCGTCCGCAAAGTGAACTTCTCGGTCGAAGCCGCGCGCCTCGGCCAGATGACAGACTACGATAAGCTCACGCTTGAAGTCTGGACCAACGGCGCCGTTTCGCCCCAGGATTCCATCGGCTACGCGGCGAAGCTGTTGAAGGATCACATGACGATCTTCATCAACTTCGAGGAGTTGCCGGAGGCAACTGAGGAGACGTCGGAGCGCAGCTTGGATCACATGGGCGACCAGCTCAATCGGTCTGTCGAAGAGTTGGAATTGAGCGTCCGGTCCTACAACTGTCTGAAGAACGCGAATATCCAGACCATCGGGGAGTTGTTGCAGAAGACGGAAGCCGAGATGTTGCGCACGAAGAATTTTGGGCGCAAGTCGCTCAACGAGATCAAGGAAATTCTCGCACAGATGGGGCTTTCGCTCGGAATGAAACTAGATGCGCAGGGGCGGCTGATCGCCGGTCCGGCGGCCACGGCTTCCGAATTCGATCATGAGCCGGAAGAGGAAGAAGAGGCAATGCGATGAGACACAAAGTAGGCGGATACAAACTCAAGCGCGACGCAGGGTCGCGCAAGGCGTTGCTGAGAGGGTTGGTCACAAGCATCATCGAACACGAACGAGTCGTCACCACGGTTCCGAAGGCGAAGGCGGTAAAGCCGCTTGTCGAACAGATGATCACGCTCGCGAAACGGGACACGCTGCACACGCGCCGCCAGGCGGCGGCGTTTCTGGAGACACCCGGTTCAGTGCGGAAACTGTTTGATACGCTTGGAACCCGGTTCGGGCAGCGTACCGGCGGCTACACCCGCATCGTTCGCCTGGGAAACCGCAAAGGCGACGGAGCGGAACAGGCGATCATCGAGTTGGTGGGTTCCGAACTGGTGAAGCGTGCCGCGGAACGCGCCAAGCGCAAGGAAGAGCGGTTGAAAGCGCAACGCGAGGGCCGCGAGCCCGAAGAAGGCAAGGAAGAGTAGCGTTCGCGAGTATACAACTCAAGCCGGAACGTAAATCGCAATCTGAATATGCCCATCGGCGCGGGCAAGATCCAGCCGCCGCGCCTGATGAGGCGTCGGCCGCCTATCTGGAATGGGGACGCATCGACTTTGCGGGATTGTCCTCAATTATCAGGCCGGAAAGCTGAGATTCGAAACCGCCTTTCAAGGATGTTGCGGACCGAATCCTGTACGAATCGGACTGGATCATCGTCTCGATGAATCCCGAGCACCTCTCAGCGCTCGCGGCCTTCGACCGCAGGCTCGTAGTTCAGGCGAGGCATGAAGGGCTTACGATTCTGACGCCGGACGAGCAGATCCGGAAGTACGATGTCCCCACACTCTGGTAGGCCGCTCGGCCTACTTTCGGGCCGTCAACACCCTCGATGGATAGAAGCTCTGCTTGACCACGCGGTCGCTCAGAATCTTGAACTCCTTCGCCTCAACTACAGCTGGAATGCTGCGCTCCACCTGGCGTCCCCAGAACGCCGGCACGATGCTGCCCAATACCTTGTAGATCCGGTTGAATCCCGGCGTGCTCTGCCCGATCATCACAAGCGCCAGGCATCCTCTCCGCCGCAAGACGCGGTGAAGCTCATCCACCGTCTGGACAATGTCCTCCGGGCTCAACAACTCCAGCAGGTAGCAACAGACTACGGCGTCGAAGCTCTCGTCGCGGAAGGGCATTCTCCGTGCGTCCACGGCCTGGCAGTGACTGTTCGAAGCCGGGAATTCCTCCCTCGCTGTCCGCTGCGCCCGCGCCGCCATGTTTGGAGATAGATCGATTCCAACCGTTGAGCCGCCCGGGTTTGCCCGCACCAGCCGCCGGAACATCTCGCCCGACCCGGTCGCCACCTCGAGCACCCGCATGCCGTCGCGGATTCCCGCCGCGTCCAGCGCACACCGGTGCGCGATCGAATGGAAGCACAACGTCGAGAGCGGATAAACGGGCGCTAGCAGATCGTAAATTCGTCTCGTTCGCGCCGCGAGAGTTCGCGGCATTCCATTTGTGGGTAGCGCTACTGCCGTACTGTCGAATTTGTCCAACGTCCAGTCCTCCGAATCGCGATCAGGAGACCGCAGCCAACCTCGGTTTCAGTTCCGAAACCACGATTTCCACTCGTGTCCCCTGCCCGGGCTGGCTGTCGATCGCCAGACTATAATCGTTCCCATATACGACTTTCAGCCGTTCGCTGACGTTGCTGACTCCAATTCCTCGGTGGAGAACATTCGCCAATTGCTCCTCCGGGATTCCCGCGCCGTCATCTTCGATGACAAGCCGAAGCCTGCCTCCGTTTGAACCCGCGCGGAATCGGATGGTTCCGCCCTCCACCTTGTTGCTCAACCCATGCTTGATACAGTTCTCGATGATCGGCTGAAGAAGCATGCTCGGGATGAGGACGTCGAGGCTTGCCGGTTCCACGTCCTTCTCAAACCGCAGCTTGTCTCCGAACCGTATTACTTCGATGGACAGGTAGTCCTCGATGAAATCCAGCTCCTCGCGCAACGAACTGAAATTATCCGTCTTTCGCAGCAGTCTGCGCAAGATGTTCGATAACTTGTAGATTACCAATCGGGCCTGTGCCGGATTGGTTCGGATCAGGGACGAGACGGAGTTTAAGGTATTGAAAAGGAAGTGCGGATTGATCTGGCTTGTAAGAGCCTGTAGTTTCGCCTGGATCAGGAGCCGCTGCTGCTCCTCCAGCCTGCCTTCATTTCGCGTGTTGTTCCAGACTTTCAGGGGCAGCGTGACGGCGAGGAGCGTCCCCGCATAGACCGCCAGGACCGTGGCCGGATGCTCCCCCCACGTCGACAGGTAGTACACACCCTTTGGCGGAAACAGGAAACCAAGGGACTGCCGCAAAAGTTCCGCGAACAGGATGGCTGCCAGGAAGGCAAGCTGAAACGCCGATCTGCGATGGTCGCGGCCGGCGCGGAAGAGACGGAAAATGTGGAGGTCGAAGAGCGGGGAGAATCGCCAGATTTCCTCCATGTCCGGGGCGCAGTCGCGCAGCAGGCCGCCCAGTACTCCCAACCCGGCGTAGAGCGGCATCGTTAGATATTCGCCGTCGAACATTGCGGGAATCGAGATCAGAATGCCCGAGACGAGGCCTGTGACGTACCCGCCAAGCAGCCCCGCCAGCATGCTGCCTTCGAGTCCGCTATCGACGGCCTGATAGGTTCCGCGCGTCATCACCCGCGTCGCGGCGCCGGCCGCGAACAGACCGCCGAAAGAGAGCGCGAGGAGAAGGCGCTGGCTCATGGTGCGCGTCTCCCGCATGAGCATACGCTTCACGAGATTCGAACGGACAATGATGCTTGCGAGCGCGGCTCCCACGCCAAGTTTCACCAGGAGTATTACCAAGTATCGGTCGAGCATTCCGGTCCGCTGTTCATTATAATAGGGATTACGCTGTCTTATTCCCCATCCATGCCCAGCGCCCCCGGTCACCGCGCCCAGAAGGTGGCTGAAGCCGATTTTCCAACCCGCTTCGGCCAGTTCCGGATTTTCGGATTTCGTGTTGGCGCCGAGGAAGCCGTCGCACTGAGGATGGGCGATCTAGCCGCGTCCCGCGCTCCGCTTATCCGGATCCATTCGCAGTGCCTCACCGGCGACGTTTTTCACAGCCTCCGCTGCGACTGCCGTTCGCAGCTCGAAATCGCCCTGACCAGCATCGCGAGCGAGGGTTCCGGGCTGCTTATCTATGAGAACAAAGAGGGGCGGGGCATCGGAATTCTGAACAAGCTTCGCGCTTACGAGCTTCAGGACGCCGGAGCCGACACCGTCGAAGCGAATGAGCGGCTGGGCTTTGAAGCTGACCTGCGCGACTACGATCTGCCTTGCGAAATCCTCCGCTTCTTCGGGCTTTCGACTGTACGTCTTTTGTCGAACAATCCGGAAAAAGTCGAAGCTGTGGAACGGGCGGGAGTACGTGTCGCGGAACGCATACCCTGCCAGGCGGATATGGTTGACGCGACGAAGCATTACCTGCGCACCAAAAAAAAGAAGATGGGGCATTTCATCGAAGGTGTGTAAGGACACCCTCGCGATCGATTCGCTGTGTGCGCGTGCCCAGGCGCCGAAGCGGACATGCCCGAATCGTTTGTACCGTCGGATGCCCTAAGCACCCCCACGAACGTGACGGAGGAATAGATGATTCGGAACCCGGTGGATCCATCGGCGTCAGGTTCACCGCCGTCTAACACTCGACGTCTCCACGCAAATGGCGCCCGCACCGCCGTTGTTACCGGCGCTTTTCACATGACTCGCTGCCACCTCGATGTTGTTCGGGCGGATCGCCTGCTCCGCATCCGTTAGAATTAAAGATTCCCATGCAAGTTCAAATCTCCCCCACCGGAGCGGTCACTGGTTCCATCTCCCTGCCCGGCGACAAGTCAATCTCACACCGCTACGCCATGCTTGCCGCCATTGCCGAAGGTACAACGGAAATCGCGAATTATTCGACGGGCGTGGATTGCCACTCCACGCTTGGCTGCCTTCGCGCTCTGGGCATTCCGGTTGTCGTGGACGGAACCAGCGTGAGAATCGAAGGCCGCGGGATGCAGGGCCCCTCTACGCCATCCGCGCAGCTTGATGCCGGAAACTCGGGGTCTACCATCCGAATGCTTTCGGGAATTCTCGCCGCGCAGCCGTTCATGAGCCGAATCGCGGGCGACGAGTCCCTCGCCCGCCGGCCGATGGCTCGCATCATGCAACCGCTGAGGGAAATGGGCGCTTCGATCTCAGCTCGCGACGGTAAGTTTCCTCCCCTTGAAATCAAGGGTGCGATGCTCAGAGGAATCGACTACACGCTGCCGGTTCCGAGCGCCCAGGTGAAAACGTCCATTCTCTTCGCGGGACTCTACGCCGATGGAGAGACCGTCGTTCGTGAACCTGTCCGCTCTCGTGACCACTCCGAGATCGCCCTGCGCCAATTCGGCGCGGACATTTCGGTCGATCGCCGGGTCATCACCGTCCGGGGCGGATCCCGGCTCAAGGCCTGCGAACTCGTGACGCCTTCGGATCTTTCCTCGGCCGCGTTCTTCATCGTCGCGGCGCTGCTGATTCCGGGCTCGCGAATTTCCATTCGCGGTGTCGGGTTGAACCCGACCCGCGCGACGCTCCTCGATGTTCTCGTCGGAATGGGCGCGAACCTCCGTCTTGCAAACGTCGAGCAGAAGGGCGGGGAATTGATGGGCGAGATCATCGCGGAGTACGCGCCCATCCGCGGCGGCGCAATCGAAAAGGACGTGACTGCGGCCCTGATCGACGAGATTCCTGTGCTGGCCGTCCTCGGCGCTTCAAGCGAAGAGGGGCTTACTGTCCGTGACGCCGCCGAACTTCGGATTAAGGAGACGGACCGCATAGCGACCGTCGTCGATAACCTCCGCCGCATGGGCGTCAACGCCGAACCTCTGCCTGACGGTCTCGTGATTCCAGGCAAACAGAAATTTCGCGCGGCGGTTTTCGATTCCTTCGGCGATCACCGTATCGCGATGGCCTTCGCGGTCGCCGCGCTTGCCGCCGATGGCTCTTCGACTATCGAACACGCGGATGCAGCGTCCGTCTCGTTCCCCGAATTCTACGAAACGCTCAAACAGGTGACCCGGTGACGATAGACGAACAGGTTCGCTACTTGCGCAAGGGCCTTGCTGAACTCATTCGCGAAGAGGATCTGCGGGAGCGCCTCCTCTTGGCGGCCAAAGAGGGCCGCCCGTTGCGCGTAAAGGCTGGTTTCGATCCCACCGCGCCCGACCTCCATCTTGGCCACACCGTACTCCTGCGCAAGATGAAGCATTTCCAGGACCTGGGCCATCAGGTTGTTTTTCTCATTGGCGACATGACCGGGCTCATCGGCGACCCCACCGGGCGCAACATCACGCGCCCGGCCATGACGCGCGAGGACATAGCGCGCAACGCCGAAACCTACAGGACACAGGTATTCAAGATTCTCGACCCGGAGAAAACGGAGATCCGCTTCAACAGTGAATGGCTGGAACCGATGGGCTTCGTGGACATTGTCCGGCTCTGCTCCCGCTACACAGTGGCGCGAATTCTCGAGCGCGACGACTTCTCGAAGCGGTACAAAGAAGGTCAGCCGATTTCGCTCCACGAATTGCTTTATCCCGTCTCGCAAGGCTACGACTCGGTGGCGCTTCGCTGCGACGTTGAGATGGGCGGCACCGATCAGAAGTTCAACCTCCTGGTAGGCCGGGAACTACAGAAGGATTTCGGACAGCTACCCCAGATCGTCGCCACCACGCCTCTGCTCGAAGGACTCGACGGCGTTAACAAGATGTCGAAGTCGCTCGGCAATTACGTTGGAATCACCGAGGCGCCCGAAATCATGTTCCGCAAAATTATGCAGGTGAGCGACGATTTGATGTACCGCTATTACCTGCTGCTGACCGACTATAGTGAACACTCTATCAGCGAAATGAAGACGAGGCTTCATCCCATGGACATGAAGATCGCGCTTGGAAAGTTGCTGGTCGCGCAGTTCCACTCGGCCGGCGACGCCGAGGCCGCCGCGCAACGCTTCGACCGCGAGGTGCGCCGCAAGGAGACTCCGCGGGACATCCCCGAAGTCCCACTGCCCGATGGTGTTCGCCTCGCGGGGGGAGTTCGCGTGGACAAGTTGCTTGCGCGCATCGGCCTCGCGGAGTCCGTAAGCGACGGCGCACGCAAGATCAAGGCAGGCTCGGTTGAGATCGATGGCGTGAAGGTGCGCGATATTCTGCATGTTCACGAGGGCGGAACTATGCTGATCCAGGCGGGAAAGAACTGGCGTCGCATTCGAGCGTGACTCGTGCTCGGCCTTCGAGACAACCTCTTTCTTTCGGCCGGCGCTTTGCGCGTCAACAGGCTGCGTGCAAGCCTGACGATTCTGGGACTGACCATGGGGGTCGCCACGCTCATTACTGTGATGACACTCGTGCAAGGCGCCAATCTCTACGTCGAACAGAAAATCGCCAACCTCGGCACCAATGTTTTCGAAATTGCACGCACTCCCTTCGTCGCAACCGATTTCGCCCTCATCGTCAAGGCCCTGCGCCACAAGCACCTGACGATCGACGACGTCCGGGCCGTCGAGCGTGGCTGCCGTCGCTGCGAAATTGTGGGCGCGAAGGCCAAAAGCACGCTGAGCGTCCGCTACCGCAACCGCGAAGTGCATGATACGAGTCTGGCCGGACACACTCCCAACATGAGCGAGGTCGACACCCGTACCGTGATTCTCGGCCGCTACTTCACGGAAATGGAGGATCAGCACCGCGTCCCCGTTTGCCTGCTTGGCGACACGCTTGTGCGCGAGTTCTTCCCGCGCGAGAACCCCATCGGGAAGAGCGTGCGATTGGGCAACGAAGAATTCACGGTGGTGGGCACGTTCGAGAGAGTGGGGTCCGTGCTCGGGCAGGATCAGGACAATGTTGCCGTAGTGCCGTTGAACAGCTTCTTTCGCTTTCGAGGCTCGCGGACAAGCCTCACGCTCCAGGTCAAGGCATCGGGGGGGAAGGGCGTCTTTGAAGCTGCGCAGGATGAAGCTCGCGTCGTGCTGCGGGCCAGACGGCACCTCACAGGAGACCGCGAAGACGATTTTTTCATCGCCACTCCGCAGAGCTACATCGCTCCCTGGAGCAGCATCAGCGGAGCGTTCTTCGCGGTGTTCGTAATGGTGAGCTCCATCTCGGCCGTTGTTGGCGGTATCGTGATCATGAACGTTATGCTGGTTAGCGTGACGGAACGGACTAAGGAGATCGGCGTGCGCCGCGCCGTCGGCGCCACCGAACGCGACATCCTGCGGCAGTTCCTCGCCGAGAGTGTCATTCAGTGTCTGGTAGGAGGTTCGATCGGTGTCACCATGGGCTTCGCCTGCGCTCTGGCGCTGAGGACGTATACGTCATTTCCTGCAGCCGTGCAATCGTGGGTCGCAATACTTGGGTTGGTTCTGAGCTCCCTCATCGGTCTTTTCTTCGGCATCTATCCCGCGGCGAAGGCGGCACACCTCGACCCCGTCGCTGCGCTGAGGGCGGAATGACATGGCCGGATCTCCAAACGCGCCTCCTGCGGGGAGGGCGCCCTGGCTTCCCAGCCCCGCTTCCGGCGGCGGCAGGGCGGGGCGTCCCGGACGGTCCTGGACCCGCACACCACGCCCGGCGGATACCCCGATGACACGAAAGTAATGAGCCGCGCCGAAATCGCCGAAAACTTCCGCGTTGCGCTCGACACCTTGCGGGCACGCAAGATTCGCTCCGGCCTTACCGTGCTCGGCATCGTCATCGGCGTCACGTCCGTGATCTCGATCGCCTCCATCATCAGCGGGCTCAACGGCTACATCCGCACGCGCGTCGAATCCATGGGGTCGCGAACCTTCTTCGTTTCCCGCATCCCGTTTGGTATGGGACCAGGGCGAATGCCGGAGAAGATCCGCGTTCGCAAGTATCTCATGGACGCGGACGCGGCTTTCCTGCGCGAGTCCTGCCCGTCCCTCGCTTTCGCCACTGCATTCGCCAGCCGCATCGATTTTACCCAGATGACGGATAACGTCCGTTACGGCAATGAGCAGGTCGAAAGGCTGATCCTGCGCGGCGCGGAGCCGGACTATTCGCGGGCGATACCGCTCTTCTCCGTCGAGCACGGCCGCTTCCTCTCTCCGGACGACCTGGATCACAGCCGCGCGGTTGCCGTAATCGGCGCTGCCATTGCCGAGGCGCTGTTTCTGCATACCGACCCCTTGGGGAAGGTGGTGCGCCTCAACAGCCGCCCCTACGAAGTGATTGGCGTCTTTGAGCACGATCCCGGCATGTTCGGCGGGTTAGGCGTGGATCAATTCGTCATCATCCCTCTGACGAACTTCCGCAAGAATTACCCCGCCATCCGCGAGCGCTTCCTGGCCGTTTCAGTTCGTGAGGAGGCGGAGATGAACGTTGCCCGCAACGAGGTGATCGAAGCCATGCGGCGCAGGCGGCGGGTAGCACACAACGGCGAGAACGATTTCGAAATCGCCGACCCGGACTTCCTCAGCAACCTCTGGGACCAACTCACGGGCGCGATGGTGCTGCTGACCGGCATTATTAGTTCGATCGGTCTGCTTGTGGGCGGAATCGGCGTCATGAACATCATGTTGATCTCTGTCACCGAGCGCACGCAGGAGATAGGAATTCGCAAGGCGATCGGCGCGCGAAAATCCGATATCCGTGTCCAGTTTTTGCTCGAAGCCGTGACGCTTTCCGGGCTCGGCGGTGTACTCGGCGTTCTTTTCGGAGGGGTCATCGCTTTCGCGGTTCGAACGCTTGCGCCGTCCATCCCGGCGACGCTTTCCGTGTTTTGGGTTTCGCTCGGAGTTGGGATCTCGGTGAGTGTCGGCCTGTTCTTCGGCTATTATCCCGCCAACAGGGCCGCGAACCTCGATCCCATCGTCTGCCTGAGGTACGAATGAGTCTGAATCACGAAATGCCGCGGCTCCTTACGCCCCGGGACGTTGAAGCGGCCATGAACCTCAGCCTTTCGGCCGGATGGAATCAGACACCCGGGGATTGGCTGCGCATCATGCGTCTCGCGCCCGGCGGATGTTTCGGCATCGATGCCGGAGGCCGCCTCGCCGCGACCGCGACGGTTGTTTGCTACGGGCGCGACCTGGCGTGGATTGGCATGGTGCTGACGGCCCCGGTTGCGCGCGGCCGGGGCTTCGCAACCCGTTTGATGGAGCACGCGATAGGCCTTGCTCCGGTTTCCTGGATCAAACTCGATGCAACCGACATGGGCCGTACGCTCTACCTGAAGCTTGGGTTCGTGGACGAATGCCCTATCGAGCGTTGGGAGTTGAAGGCGGCGCCCGCTTGCCGGGAGGAACAACAAGACGGATTGGCGTCCGATCACGCTGCCATGGGCGCGGACCGCTCCGCGTTATTCGCTATCCTTGCAGAGGAAGGTCATTTGCAGGGGCGTCCGGGAACCAGGGCTGTTTATTTTGGCCCCTGCGCGAGCGTAACGGTTGGGGCTGCACGGAATGAGTTGTGCCGGTTCCTGAATCGGAACACGGACAAGCCGGTATATTGGGACCTGCTTCCGGATAACGGGAGCGCCGTCGATCTCGCGGTGGAGTTCGGGTTCAGGCCGGTCCGCTGCCTGACAAGGATGGTAAGACCAGGTGACGGAATCCCGAAACCTCCGGCGGGAGACAGTTCGCTGATATACGCAATCGCTGGCTTTGAATATGGTTAGACTCGACTGGGTACAGATTCCGCTTTACGAACCGTTCCGCATCTCAAACGGCGCGATCGCTGTCAAGGATGCGATCGTTGTGTCCTATCGCCACGCCGGCGTAACGGGCTATGGCGAAGCCTCTCCGATGGCTGGAAACTTCTATTCCGCCGAAACGCCGGACTCCACCTGGGCCGCCCTTGAAAAACTGGCTCCTGCGATCTTGCGGGACCCCGCCGCGGATCTCGATGCCGATGTCGAGGGTGAGCAGTTCGCAAAGGCCGGCCTGCGCGGAGCGTTGCTTGACCGTGAATTGCGCGCTTCGGGCACGCCCCTTTGGCTGTGGCTTGGCGGCGAAGACCGCCCGGTTCCTTCAGGTGTCGCCCTGGGTATCTTCGACACCGTCGATGAACTCCTCGAACGCGTCGAACGGTTCGTCAGGGAAGGCTACCGGCGCGTGAAAGTAAAGATTCAGCCGGGCTGGGATGTGGAGCCTGTGTCGCGAACCCGCGAACGCTTCCCCACGCTCCCGCTGATGACGGACGCAAACGCCGCCTACACGATCCGCGATAAGGCCGTGTTCAAGGAACTCGACCGTTTCCATCTCATGATGTACGAGCAGCCGCTTGGGCGAAACGCGCTTGAAGAAATGGCGGAACTGGCGCGGTCCGTCCGGACGCCGGTCTGCGCCGATGAGTCCGCTGAGTCTCTCTCCATGCTCGAACGGCTAATTGAACTTCGCGCCGCGAGCATCATCAACGTCAAGATTCAGCGCGTCGGCGGTATTCACAATGCGAAGCGCATGCACGACCGCGCGCGTGAAGCAGGCCTCCCCTGTTGGGTGGGGACCATGCCGGAGCTGGGTATCGCCTCGGCCGAAGCGGTGCATCTCGCAACGCTTCCCAATTTCACGTTCCCCACCGACGTCGAAGCTTCGTCCCGCTGGTATCTGGACGACATTGTCGCCCCTCCCATCGAAATTGATGGCGAAGGATTTCTCCATCCGCGGCCCGTACGCGTTTTGGAAGAAAAACTGGAGCGCTACGGCGTTCGCAGACTGGAGTTTTCTTGAACGCGCATCGCCGCCTTTGTTACTGGAAGCTGAAGAACCGCGAGTTGCAACTTGGCAGCCGCACGTTGATTGCGGGCGTCTTGAACGTCACACCGGATTCGTTTTCGGACGCCGGCCGGTACCTCGATCCGGATCGCGCTTTCGCGCGCGCGATCGAGCTTGAGGAGCAGGGCGCGGACATCATCGATATTGGCGCGGAATCCACCCGGCCAGGCTCGAAGCCAATTGAAGCTGCGGAGGAACTGCGGCGTCTCGTGCCCGTGCTGAAGAGGCTGAAGAACAGCCTGGGCATTCCGATTTCGGTTGACACCTACAAATCTGAGGTTGCGGAAAAGGCGCTCGAACACGGCGCGGAAATCATCAACGACCCGAGCGGGCTGACGCTCGATCCGCAACTTGCGCGCACGGTTGCAAATCATAGCGCGGGTCTGATCCTGAATCATATGCGCGGGAGGCCGGAAACATGGGCAAAGCAGCCGCCGCTTCCAGACGTGATGAATACGATCGTGCGCGATCTCGACGCGACCGCGCATAGAGCACGCGGTGCGGGCGTGGAGCGTGCGCGAATCGTGGTCGATCCTGGCATTGGTTTCGGCAAGCGCAAGGAGCAAAACTCCGAGATCCTCGCGCGCCTGGATCAACTGGCGAAACTTGACCTCCCGATTTTCGTGGGCGTTTCGCGGAAGAGCTTCCTTGTGCAAAAAACGCCGCTCGAAACGTTGTACGCGACGGCGGCGGCGGTAACGGCTTCGATCCTCGGCGGAGCGCACATTGTTCGCGTCCATGACGTGGTAGAAATGCGGTCCGCGGCGGCGGTGGCGGACGAGATCCTTCGCGGCGTGGCACGCGCGGAGCCGGAAGAGGAGGAAGAAGTGAAGCCGAAGTCCCAGCCACCGCGCGAGCAGCGGACGGGAGTGCCGCTCCAGCGGCCGCGGCCGAAAATGGGACCGCCTCGGTAGGCCTTCCGTGGACTCCCATCTGCCGGCCAGGTGGCCGCCTTTCTGTTCAGGCTGTTCAGGCGTCAGAGTGCCGCCCTGGCACTGGGGTGCAGGGCTCGATTCCCAGTCCAGCAAGTGGAGAATTCAGCCGGCGTAATTGGGGTCTTGGGGCGCGCCTTCGCCAACGTTCGCGTTTACGTAGCTGGTGAAGTTCCGGCGAGCACCGGTTTCGGGCGTGCTGTACCACCCCGCCTGCGATTTCGGGGCCGCCCAAGTGCCTTCAAGCCCATCTTCGATCTGACAGAGATGGAGATCGCCATCGACGGCAAGCGCTACATGTTTCGTAGCGACGCCAAGGGAACCACGGGCAAGTTCTTCCAGGCCTGCGGCGTCGCGCTCCCGCCAACCATTCTTTCATCAGGGCACTGTCGAGGATGGGCCTGACGTAGGGGTCGATCACAATTGCCAGCTCCGCCATGCCGGGCGTCAAAAGATGATCTTCAGCCCCACGAAGATCCGGCGCTCCTCCTGTCCGGTCTGCGTGCCGGTCACCTGGCCGAACAGCGTGTTTGCGGGCGCGGTGTTCGGCGGGTTGTAGTTGGGAGTGTTCGTC
>SYKU01000358.1 GCA_005808865.1 Acidobacteriota bacterium | reverse complement strand
CCGTTCCGAAGGCGGAAAGAGCGGACTCAGATCCCAAGAGCCCCACACTTTCTCGTACGGAATACCCTCAAGGCGGCGTATCGCGCTCAAGCACGCTCCGCGATGAACCTGTGGATGCGGTCGAGGCCGCGTTCCAGTTCCGTCATCGAAGTCGCGTACGAGATGCGGACGTGACTGTCCGTCCCGAACGCCTCGCCCGGTACAACCGCCACGTTTGCCTGGTTCAACAATTGTTCGGAAAACCCGACGGTGCTGTTGATGCCCTGTTTGCCGAATACGCAACTGATGTTCGGGTACGCGTAGAACGCTCCGTTAGGCTCCGCGCACTTCACGCCGGGAATCTGGCGCAGGCGGGCGATTACGAATTCGCGGCGCTTGCGGTACTCGGCGAGCATCAGCGGCACCGAATCCTGCGAACCGCGCAGCGCTTCGACCGCGGCCTTCTGCGCGATCGAGGTCGGATTCGACGTCGAGTGGCTCTGGAGTTTGAGCATCGCGCCCGCCACCGCTTGCGGCACCAGGCCGAAGCCGATACGCCAGCCCGTCATCGCGTAGGTTTTTGAGAGGGAACCCGCAACGAGCACCGTTTCCCTCGCGCCCGGCGTGGACGCGATCGAGTACGGCTCCCCTGCGTAAACGAAGCGGCAGTAACATTCGTCGGTCATCAGATAGATGCCGCGCTTCGAGGTCAGGTGCAGAATGCGCTCGAACTCCTCACGCGGGAGGACCGCGCCGCTCGGGTTCGAGGGCGAATTGATGATGACCATGCGCGTCTTTGGCGTAAGATGCGGCTCGATCATGGCCGCCGTTACGGTGAAGCCCTGTTCTTCGGCGGTGTCGACAAACACGCACTTGCCGCCGGCGTAATTCACAACGTCCTTGTATGTAACCCAGAACGGAACCGGGATCACGACTTCGTCGCCGGGATTGAGGAGCGCCTGCGTCAAATTGAAGATGACGTGCTTGCCACCCACCGTGACCAGGCATTCAGATGGCTTGTAATCGGTGCCGTAGTCCTGAGCGTGGCGCTCGCAGATGGCCTGCTTGAGCTCCATGGTGCCGCCGGCGGCGGTGTACTTGGTAAAGTTCGCGTCAAGCGCGCGGATTGCCGCGTTCTTGATGTTAGTTGGCGTGGGAAAATCCGGCTCTCCCGCGCCGAAATCCACCACGTCCACGCCTTGCGAGCGCAGTTTTTCCGCGTCCGCCGCCACCTTCATGGTGGACGACACGCTGATCGAAGATATCCGTTCCGCTATTTCCATGTTCACTTGAAAGCCGTACCTTTCCCTACAAAATCCCTTTCTTCACCCTACAAAATCCCTTTCTTCACCCTACAAAATCCTTTTCTTCACCCTACAAAATCCTTTTCTTCAACCGCTCCTCGATCGGCTCCGGCACGAAGCCGTGAATATTGCCGCCGAGCGAAATCACTTCCTTCACAAGCCGCGAGCTCAGAAATGAAAACGCTTCGCCCGCCATCAGGAACACCGTCTCAATTTCCGGCCGCAGCCGCCGGTTCATCAGCGCCATCTGCAGTTCGTATTCGTAGTCCGAAACGGCCCTGATGCCGCGAACCAGGACGCCCGCGCCCTTTTCGTGCGCGTAGTCTACCAGCAGGCCCTCGAACGAATCCACTTCCACGTTCGGGAAGTGTTCCACCACTTCGGCGAGCATTTCCATCCGCTCTTCCACGGAGAACAGCGGCTGTTTGTTTTCATTGCGCAAGATCGAAACAATCAGGCGGTCAAACATCCGCGAACCGCGCTCGATCAAGTCCAGATGACCATTTGTCACAGGATCGAATGACCCTGGATAGATCGCAATCCTGCCTCTGGAGGCTCTCCCCAAGATTAATGATTTCATTGTAGCGCGGCTCTGGCTAGTGGCATGCGGTCGCGCGGCAGAAGGCAGACGGCAAAAAACGATCGCCTGAACCACCGGCGGATGATGGCGGCAGTTGTGTCATGACGATCTAAACCAGTACGCCCTCGAGCTTGCGGCTTGCCGTGGGGAAAGAGTCAATAGCCGCACCCGCGGCGCCGTTCGCGACCGCGAGGTAGAGATCGCCCATCGTGCCCGTGGCCTTGGTATGCGTTCCCGTCACCAGCTTCCGCCGGCCGCCCGCCACAATGGCCACCAGGCCGTTATTCTTGTGGATATTGGCTTCGGCGTGTTCGTGAACGTAAAGCAGCGTGCAGTGATCGAAAAGCGTGCCATCGCCCTCGCGGACCGATTTCAATTTCGCCACGAAATACGAAAATTCCTCTACGTGCCACCGGCAAATGTCGCGCATGATTCGCTGCGCTCTTGGCGATTCCGAATTTGTATGCGTGTAGTCGTGGTGCCGAAGCGTGGTGTATCCAAGCCATGGCAGCCGCACCAGGCTCTGGCACTTTGTGAGCATGTACGAAGCCACGCGCGTTTGCCCGGAGGCGAGGGCATGCACCAGCAGATCCGTCTGAAGCTTGGCGACGCGCGGATAGTCCTTCACGTCTCCGCCGGCTTCGGGTTTCTCGACTTTCATGTAATCGGGCGGCAGGCTCACGATAGCCCGCTCAAGGTCCCTCACCGAGGCTAGATGATCGTCGAGCCGGACTTTGTCCTGTTTGCCCAAAGTGGAGTTCAAATCCTTAAATTCGTTGCGCACCGCGTCAAGCACGCTCTGTTTCCGGCCCACCCAGGACGGTTCCTTCACACCGAAAATGCGGTCGAACAGATTGTGAGGCAGCAACTCCGGAGGAAGCGCGCGCTCATATCCCGACCAGCTCATATTCCGGTGGATGCTCTCGCCGTGCGACTCCTGGCACACCCCGACTTGCAGTGAGCGGAAGCGCGTTCCACCCCCGATCTTCGCGGCGATCAACTGATCGATCGAAGGGCCGCCCGCGCCACGCCCCGTGAAGGGCGTACCTGACATCAGACCCGACATGGAACGGTGATGATCGTTACCGGGCCCAGGCAGCCGCGAAGCGGGGTTGTCGAGACCCGTGATGATATGGACGTCGTTTCGGAACGGCGCGAGGGGCGCGAGGCACGGGGTAAGATCGTAGTCCGGGCCGGTCTCGGCGGGAATCCAGTAGCGCTCGGGAATCCCGTTCCCGTTGAACCACAGCACGAAGCGCGAGGGAACCGCCACAGCTTCCTTGCCGGCGGCGTACGCCGTCCCGTGGCTGTTGAACATTGCGTCGAGCGGCGGCAGCCCGACACGGACGGCGGCGCCGGCCGCGCCCGTGCCGCGCAGGAAAGTTCTCCGGGACAAAGCCATCGTCAATTTCCCCCTTCTCGCAGGGCGGCTGATTCCGCCATGAACCCAAGCAGTTCCTTATACCGGAACCCCGAGCCCCGAAACGCTTCGAGACCGACGGCGATAGTATCGCCGTCGCGCGTCTCTTCCATTCTCCCAAAAGCGTACCGAAAGAGCTGTTTTACCATACAAGCCTGACATTCCGCGCTGCGAGCCAAGACCTCTCCGAGCCCCTTCGGAGTCGAGAAGGCGGAATCGCGAGTTCCGCTCACAACGCCGCTGGTGTCCAGATCCACCACTACCTTGACGGGCGTCTGGTCTTTCGCCCGGCGATCGGGGAAGAACAGGATGGTTTGCTTCTCGCGGTAGCGGCCGATCGCATCGTATTTTTCCAAACCGAACCCGATGGGGTCCATCAGTGCGTGGCAGCCGGCGCAGGTCGCGTTCTCGACGTGGATCTTCAACCTCTCGCGATTGGTTTGCGGCCGCTCAGGCGTCACCAATGGCAGGTTGCTGTTCGTGCCGGGCGGCGGATCGGGCACTTGCTGACATAGGAATTGTTCGCGCACGTAGTAACCGCGCACGGTTGGCGAGGTGTCGCCTGGCTTACTTGAGAGCGTTAGAAACGTTCCGTGGCCAAGCACTCCGGCACGGCCCGAATCGGCGGGAAATTCCACGCGCGCGAATTCCGACGGAGGCGCAGGCACCTTGTAGAGCCCGGCGAGCTCGGAGTTAAGGAACGAATAGTTCGCCGTGAACACGTCCATGAAGTTGCGTCCGTTCCAGACGTTGTCCGCGATCAGGCGCCGCGTTTCCTCCGTCATGGAGAGGGCGAGTTCAGGGGTAAATTGCGGATAGAGGGCCCGGTCCTTGACCGCGGCGAGAGCGAGATCGAATCGAAGCCACTGGCTGACGAACTGGTCGAGCGATTCTTTCGCATGCGGATGGTCGAGCATGCGGCGGACGGCTTGTCTAACCCCTTCGCGCGTGGAGAGCGCGCCGGACTCCTCGGCGTGGAACAGAACCTCGTCCGGCATGGTGTCCCATAGGAAATAGGAGAGACGAGCGGCGGGGCCATCGAACCGGAATAGGAATTTCGGCGATTGCAGCATGGCCTCCGTTACGGCTTGTGCGCCTCCGATGAAGGACCCGGTCCGGCCGGCTTCCTTGAGGAGCAGGGTTTGGTAACGTTGAATTTCAGGGCCGGTGAGCGAATGACGCAGCGCGCGGCGGCCGAAGGCGCGGATGAACCGCGCGGCGCATTCGGAATCGGCGGCATCGCGCGGTTTGCAGGGAATCAGGTGATTTGCGTCCTGCCCGCCTTGAAACGCGTTGCGCGCGAGGCGCTCGGCGGCATTATCGTAGGCTTCCGCGAGAACCGGCGGGATGTCCTGCGCGGCGGCCTGATTCTTGAAGCCGTGCACGAAATCCTCCGGAGGAAAGCTGTCCGCAGGCAGGGTCTGATCGCCCAGCAGATCACGCACGGTGTTGTTGTACTGGCTGTGCGTCAATCTGCGGATTGCAGCCGGCGAAGCCAGCGCCGCGATGGCGAAAAGAACCAGCATGCGGCTCATTTCCAGACCACCTTGCAGTTCGGATTCGCATGGGCGATCGCGGCGGCGCCCGCTTCGGTAATTTTGGTTTCAGAAAGATCGAGAGTCGCGAGTCTTTTCATCCGCGCGAGCGGCACGGCGGCCGTGTCGTCGATGCGGGCCGCGCGCCAAAGGCTCAACCGCTCCAGATTCTCAAAGCCTTCAAGACCCACCGCCGAAACCTGAGTGCGGCTCAAGTCCAGGACCCGCAGGGAGACGAGCCGCTTGAGTTTGGAAGCGCCCGGATCGGTCACTTTGACTCCGCCCAGATCGAGCCATTCAAGCCTTGAGAGCGACGCGATCGTATCCATGTCGTTATCGTTCAGCGAGGCCGCCCAGGTTCCCGAATTTCGCTTTTGCGAACCGTTGAGGCTTAGGGTCCTCAGTCTGGGTAGAGTCTTCAGGATGTGCAGACCGGACCCTGTTACTTTGTTACCGCCGATGCGTAATTCCTCCAGATCGCGTAAATTCGCCAGATACTCCATTCCGTTGTTCGTAATCTGAGTGCCGCTGACGTCGAGCGACCGCAGCGACGTCATTCCGCCAATGTACCGGAGGCTGGTGTCGGTGATGTCAGTACCGCGCAGGTTCAGGCGCTCGAGCTTTTCCCAGCCGCGAATGGAGGCGATGGCGGCGTCTGTGATGTGCTCGACGGCGAACAAATTGAGGACCGTAACATTGCCAAGGGCCTTGAGACGCGCCATGCCGGCGTCGGTGATGAGAGAAAGGGAGAGGTCCAGCCGGCGGAGATCGGGTTGAGAGAGGAGCGTTTCGATGTCGGCATCGGTGACCCAACCGAAGCCGAGGTTGGCGGACTCGGCCGCGAAGACTGGGAGGGCGCAGAGCAGGGCGAGAGCAATGGGACGACTCATTCCGGCCTTGTGGCGCAGACTCCAAGGTGCGCGCGTTTTCCCGCGGACCAGCCGTTTGGCGGCGAAATCAACGTCATCCGGTCTGGAAAGGCCGGCGAGGCAACCGGCCGCTGACCGGGCGGGCGACCCTACTTCACATGATTGGGTACTCCGATTACGCATGGCTAACTTCCGCGGCGCGTCGGCAGCGCCGATTCACGGTCCCAAACGATATTACATTCAGGCAGCGCCGTCTTCAACTTCCGGAATCCGGAATCCGTGACAAGGGTGTGATAGAGGTTGAGCAGTTTCAGTCCGGTGAGGCCTGTTAACGGGTCAAGACCCGCGTCTGACACGGTGGCGCCGTCAAGCCTGAGTTCGGCAAGCTTTGTCAGGGAAGCCAACGACCTTAAACCCTTGTCAGTGACGCTGGTGTAATCGAGATTCAGCCTGGTGAGGTTCCTAAGAGCCGCGATCGCCTCCACACCGCGATCCGTGACGCGGGTTCTTACAAGGTCAAGCCTGCTCAGATTCGTGAGCGGTGCAAGTTGGGTCAAACCTTCGTCCGTGAACCGCCCGTAACCAAGGAGCAGCTCCCGCAGACCGGTGAGGGGGCGCAGAAACGCGAGACCCCGGTCGGTGATGTCGACACCCGTCAGATCGAGCCGCTTGAGATTCGTGAGGCCGGCAAGGTGCGCGAGACCGGCGTCGGTGATCTCCGTGTACTTCAGGCTCAGCCGCTCCAGGTTCTTCAGGCCCGCGAGGTTAGCCACGTCCTCATCCCCGATCTGCGCGCCGGTCAGGTTAAGTTCGGTGAGCGTCGCGAGCCTCGCGGTATCCTTGAGATCCCGAGGTCCAAGCGCATCGCGGGATTCCGCGCCTGCCAGCACGTCGAGGAAGGCCACATTACAACGCGGCAACCGGGCGCGCACCGCTTCAACTCCGCGCCGCGTCACGCTGGTATAGCGAACGTCCAGTTCCCGCAATTCCGGGAGGGCCGCGAGCGCCTCCACGCCGGCGTTCGTAATCCTCGTGCGGTAAAGGTTCAACTCTTCGAGTTGTTTCATGCCGCCGAGTGAAGCCAGGCCTTCGTCGGTGACCGACGTACCAAGCAGGTTCAAGCGGCGGAGCGCGGTGAGTCCCTTCAGATTTTCCACACCTTTATCTGTCACGTTGGCGCCGTACAGATCGAGTTCCATCAGGCCACGAAGGTTTCGCAGAGACTTCAGCCCTTCGTCGGTGACAAGGGTATCGCGCGCGTAGAGCCGCGTGAGCCCCTTCATCGCCTCCAGATGCTTCATGCCCGCGTCGTCGAAGCGCGTGTGGTCGAGATCGAGCGAGGTGAGTTTGGTGAAGGGCGCGAGCGCCTGGCCGCGAACCTGAGTCTGGGCGAGGCGCAATTCAGTCAGATTTGCGAGCGGCGCAAGGTTCGCGAGAGCGTCGTCTTCAAGAGGAATCTCCGTTTGCACGGGGAGGCTCAGGGCGAATTTCTCAAGCGTAGTGAGTCCCTCGAAAAGCTTCAGCGTCGCCGCCGAGACTTTCTTCGGCATGGAGTGCCACGTGCGTCCGGAAACATAGAGTTCGCGAAGCCCGGCAAGGCCGCTCAACCGCTTGTAATCGGCGGGGTCGACCAGCACGCCAACCAGGTTGACGGCTTCGAGCGTAAAACCCGAAGCAGGTAATTCGGTCCAGTCGGTGTAACGCTTCGAATCTCCGCGAAGCGTTACACTCCCACCCATGCGGAGCACCCACTCGGCGGCCGCGCGATCCGTGCCCGCGTTTCTTTCGGAGGCGGCTGTTGCCGGCGCGGCTTTTCCAGACGGCGGCGGCGCGCGCTCCAGTTCGACGACGGCGAGCGTCTCCAGTTCCGGCATGGAGAATTCGACCGCGCCGGGCAAACGTTCGACGTCTTCGATTCGCGAACCCGCGACCGCGACCGAACCCCAGTTCCCGAGCACGCGCACGCGCAATCCCTCAATCCTGCCGCTTCCGTAATTGAGCATGAACAAGCGCGCCTGCTGCCCTTCGCCCGTGAAAGACGCCAGCACGACATCGCTTCCGTAGACTCTTACCAACCGTTTTTCGTCGGTCAGTTGCGCGCGAACGGTCTGAGCGTAAACCGCGGGATTGCGCGCATCCGCTCCGGGCTTCACATTTACATCGAGCTTCGGGTCGGGCTTCCGGACAATACGAAAAAGCAGATTCCGCCGGGCCAGCATGTTCATGGCTTCTCCGGCAAGCGCGGAGCCATCGTCTTCAACGCCGATGTTCGCGAGCGGCGGCAGCGGCCGACGGTCGAGCGGGCGTAGAAACGTCAGCATCTTACCGTAGGCTTCGAGTTGCTTCGGGTCAATCTTGATCACGGCGTCCGCGCCATACACGAAGGCCTCGGCAGCCGCCAGCGCTGCCGATCCCCTGGAGGCGTCGATGAAATGGAGCTTGCCCGCGCTTCTTGCGTAACGCCATCCGTTCGCGTCGACCCACGGCGTGGTGCTCGCGGTGGCGACGTCGGCGCGATAGCGAACGCCGGGCGGCGGAATCTTCACAGCCGTCCCCGGCAGCGCTTGCGCTCCGGGACCGTAGACGCGTTCGATGCCCATGTCTTTCAACGGATCTTTCGAACCCGGGAGCGGCTCCGGCCCTTCCCAGAATAAGCCAGGCAGAATCGCAGCTAGTGTCTAGTTGCATTAGTTCTGGTACTACTGTATGTTGAGTCATGCGCCGAAAGTCCGCGAAATTTCAGCTCAGCGACGAAGAGATGAAGACCTTAGAGGGATGGACCCGCCAAGGCAAGACGGAGCACCGTTTG
>SYKU01000357.1 GCA_005808865.1 Acidobacteriota bacterium | reverse complement strand
GGCGCGGAAGCGCTCGACATGCTTCAGGCCATGAATACCGGTATTGAAGGCTCCATGAGCACAGTCCATGCAAACACGCCGCGCGACGCGTTCTCGCGTCTCGAAACGATGGTACTTATGGCCGATCTCGAAATCCCGACGCGCGTGATTCTGCAGCAACTCGCCTCGGCGATCAAACTTGTGGTGCAGGTGGCGCGCCTGCAGGACGGCTCCAGAAAGATCACCAGCATCGCGGAAGTCCTGGGTGCCGGTCAGGATCGGGTGGAGCTTCAGGAGATTTTCACATTCGAGAGGCTCGGTGTGAACGATGCCGGCAAGGTATTCGGCCGGTTCAAGGGGACGGGCGTGCAGCCGAAAATCCTGGAGCGGCTGCGGATCAGCGGCATTACACTGCCGCAATCGGTATTCGAGGAAGTGGTACCGGTGAACATGTGATGACAAGACGGCGGCTGGGTCGAATCGTGGCGGGTGGCGCGGCGTTGCTGCCGCAGGCGGCTCAAAGCGCGGAAGGTTCTTACAAGACCGCGCTCGACGGCTTCGAATCGAAGGTAGACGTGGCGGCGTTCGATCCCGTTCGTTACAGCCGGACTCTCTACGACGCCGCGCCGCTACGTATGACCTTCACAGCGAAGAACGCGAAGCAGGCCGCCGAGTGGCAAAAGCGTCTGCGCGTGAAAGTCACGGAGCTGATCGGCGGGTTTCCCGCGAAGCGCCCGCCGCTCGAAGCCAAGACGCTTGAAGTGCGGGAATTTCCGGCTTACCGGCGTGAAAAGATCGTCTTCCAAAGCCAGCCCGGGTTGCACGTCCTCGCCTATCTACTCACGCCGCTCAAGAGCGGGAAGAGCAAGGCGCCATTCCCAACGACGGTCTGCGTGCCCGGCCACGGCCGGGGCGTCGACGACATTGTCGGTATCGACGACAAGGGACGAGACCGCACGAACAAGGACGGGTATCAGCACGACTTCGCCATTCAGGTGGTCGAGAGCGGCATGGCTGCTGTTGCGATCGAGCCGATCGCCTTCGGGTGCCGCCGCGACGAACGAACGAAGAAGAAAGGGCTCGGCGCTTCGGCCTGCCAACCGGTCGCCGGCGCGGCTCTGCTGTTAGGCCAGACGATGGTCGCCTGGCGGGTTTACGACGTGATGCGCACCATAGACTGGATCGAGACCCGCGCGGAGCTTGATGCAAAACGCGTGGGCTGCATGGGCATCTCAGGCGGCGGGACTATCACGACCTTCGCCTCGGCGCTCGAGCCGCGCATCCGCGCCGCGATGATCAGCGGCTACCTTAATACATTCCGCGACAGCGTGTTTAGCCTCTCGCATTGTATTGACAACTACGTCCCCGGCATCTTGAATTGGGCCGAGATGTACGATGTCGCGGGGCTGATCGCGCCGAGACCTCTGATTGCCGAATCCGGCGATCGCGACGACATTTTCCCGATTGACGCGAGCCGTTCGAGCTTCGCGCGCGTCAAGCAGGTGTACAATGTCTTCGGCGCCGCGGACCGGATTGAGCACGAGACATTCGACGCCCCGCACACGTTCCACGGAGTCAGGGGGATCCCCTTTCTCGCGAAGCACCTGGGAGTTTGACATGCGTTTTTTCGTCCTGACGTTTGCCTCGATGGCGCTCGCGGCGCAGACGGCGCACCAGCACCATCCGCCACGCGACGCAGCGGAGTATGCAAAGATCCTGGAAGATCCCAAGCGGGACTCATGGCAATTGCCGCATGTGGTGGTGACGCAACTGGGCCTGAAACCGGACGAAGTGGTGGCGGATATCGGCTCCGGAACCGGTTACTTCGCCCGGCGATTCGCGAAGCACGCGGGCAAGGTGTACGCTGTGGACATCGACGAGAGATTGCTCACTATCTCGCGCAAAGACGCTCCGGTGAATCTGGAGACCGTGCTGGCGGCGCCGGACGACCCGAAGCTCCCGGCTGGCGGAGTGGACACCGTCTTTTTCTGCGATGTGCTGCATCACGTCGAGAACCGGCCGGCCTACTATCGAAAGCTCAGCAAAGCGCTGAAACCGGGTGGGCGCGTGGTGATCGTGGACTTCCGCAAGAAGCCGCTTCCGATAGGACCGCCCGAAGGCATGAAACTAGCGGAAGCCGATGTGGTAGCGGAATTCAAAGCTGCGGGATTCCGCCTGTCGCGGATGCTCGAAGTGCTTCCCTACCAGTATTTCCTCGAGTTCCGCGCGGAACGATAGCGCCGCGCAGCGGGTGGCTATTCAGCGCCGCCCATCGACCACGGCGGAGTCACGCCGTTTGCGCGCGAGTACGCGATTGCCTGTCCCAGGTGCTCGTGCATGTGCGTCGAGATAATGAGCAGCGCGCCGCGCACGGTGCTTTCCCTGCCGAAGAGCTTTATAGCTTTATCGAGATCCGCATCTGGTGTGTCCATTACGCCTTTTCGCAGGTGGGCGAACGATTCCTTGAGCTTGGCTACTATCTGCGTCTTGTCCGTGAGCGTCTTCTCCATGTCGCGTGGAATGCCTGCCGGCGGTTGTACGCCGATGGCCTGCGGAATCCTGAAATTCGCGCCTACGATGTGAACGAAGACTTCGCTGACGGAACGGACCTTCTCAGCGGGGCGCCAACTGTACTTCTCCTGCGGCATGGCCTGCGCCAGGCCCACGAACTTCTTCTCGACCGCGTCAAGATCCTTGATCACATCGCCACGGAGTCCGGCGGGCGATTGGGCCGACATCGGAAATCCGGCCGCGAATAGAATCAGGAGGGAAAAACGAGTAGCTTTCATTGATTCGTTGTACCGCAAAGCGGCCGGCTGCGCAAGCCGTGCCGCAATCCGTGCAATCCGTAGCGATGCCGTTCCGAGCACCTCCGCTACCGCCGCGTCCCCGCGATCTCAGTCCTGATCTTGAATAGCGTCTTTCCTGCCGTTACGTAAAGCGTCTTCATGTCGGGGCCGCCAAAGGCGCAATTTGTAATCGTGTCTTCGGGGATCGGGGCGAACCGCACCAATTTTCCCTGCGGCGAAATCACGTGAATTCCGCATTTTGTGTCGAGCGTCTCGGAACTGCCTCGCGGGCGATTGAGTCCGGCCGCGGCATGAATGTTGCCCTGCGAGTCTATCGTCATTCCGTCAGCGCTGCGGCCGGGGTAGAAATTGTAGTGTACCCGCATGTTTCGCACGGTGCCATCCGGCAACAGATCGTAGGCACGAATCATGCGCGCCCCGCCCTTCGCCTGATTCGCTTCGATCAGGTAAAGCGTCCGGTCGTCCGGCGAAATCACGAGGCCGTTCGGCCGTTCGATTTCCGGCACGGCCAGAATTCGCGACACCTTGCCATCGGGGTCGATACGATAGACGCCGCTGATGTCGCTTACCCCGGCAGGCGGGTTGGGTCGCGCCATATCGGTAAAATAGACTCGGCCCATGCCGTCAAAGGTGACATCGTTCGGCGCGTTCAGCCGCTTGCCCTGAAAGGTTTCGGCCAGCACCTCGACCCGTCCGGTCTTCATGTCCGTGCGCGTCACCCGGCCGGCTTGGCCTTCGCACGCCACCAGACGCCACAACTCATCGAAGATCAGTCCGTTCGCTCCGCCGCTGTTCTCGCGAAAGGTCGTCAGTTCCCCCGATGGCGAGAGCTTCATGATGCGGCGGCTGGTGGTCTCGCTGAAATAAACGGCGCCCGCCGCGTCCTCCGTGGGCCCCTCGGTGAATGCAACGATGGTTGCAATTTCCGCTTCGGCGCCAGCGGTTTGGCCTGGCTCCGGCACGAGCCGGCATCCCGCGAGAAACACAAGGAGGAAAGGAACGATCTTTCTCATCACGCTATTGTAAGCCTGCGGAAGACTGCTTTAGTCAAGATCGATGTCGCGCACAGGCTTCGAGAAATCTGGTTTCTCCTTGGCCCGTCTGAAGAGCTCATCGAATTTTTTCTCAAGCACCTTACCGTGAACTTTCTCCGCCGCGACGGATTTCTGGAATGCATCCTCGCGGCGGCCGGATTCGCCCTTCAGCTTCAGAACGGCGGCGGCCAAATCTTCAATCGGAGGCGGCTTCACCGGAACCGTGTGCGCGATTACCGCCCGCGTCCCCGGATCAATCTTCAGGGTTGCCTCGCAACAGGGGCACTTGATCTCAAACAAACCAGTCGGCATTAATGCATTATCGTGGAATTTTCGGGTTGTTTGTGGATGAGCTTAAAACCTGCTGTAGAATCATATGAGTGAGGAGTAGCTCAATGGCTACGGAACCTGAATTACATTTGTCAGCCAGGGTTTGCCCGAAGTGCGGATCGAAGAACATCCGCCTGTCCGCCCTGTCTACGGTGGCCGACCGTCTCTATCGAGCCCTTTTCCTGACGCCATTCCGTTGCCGGGCGTGTCGAAAACGTTTCCGGATGTTCAGCCGGGCGACGCCGCCATCTGCCAACGACAATCAATCGGACAACTCCTGAGGCAAGGCGAAGGGATCAATGTCCTGCCCGGCTTGAACGTTATGACGCAGTACCGTCAGCCGTCGGCGGTTTAGTTTAGCCGGTCTTCCAAGCCACCTCTGAATCCTTGCGGCGTCATCCGCCCTGAAATCTGCTCGTAAGGCCAGTAAGGTTTTGCAAACAGTCCGCCATCCACCGAGATGGTCTGTCCGGTGACGAAATCGGCGGCGGCACTCGCGAGGAACGCAACGATCCGCGCCACGTCGAAAGGTTGGTCCACGCGGCCGAGCGGCGTTGCCTTTGGCATTTGCAGGAATAGTAGCCCGCCTCGTTCTTCGTGCGTTCGATCTCGCTCGCCCCCACCTTCGCGCGCCGCGCTACGTTACGAGGAAACAGCCCTTCAAGTCGGCGGCGATTGTGCGGTCGCAGTCGCTTCAAGCTCTGGACGCCCGCGTTGTTGACCACGATACCGAGCTTTGAGAAACGGATGCGGATTTCGGAGAGCAGCCGGTCCACGTCATGAAGCCGCTCCCACCTTCGCGTTTACGGCGAAGGCGCGCCCAGCGCTTCGACTTCGGAAACCACAGCTTCCGCGCCGGCCCGGTCCTTGTTGTAGTTCACCGCCACGTTGCAGCCGCTACGCGCGAACCCCATAGCAATGCCTTTCGCCGCGCCGTTGCTCGATCCCGTTACAAGCGGTCTTCCCTTCGAGGGGTTCCACTATTTCGAACCCTCGACAATCAAGTATGGCGAGTGCTGCACTGTCTCGCGGGAGTGGAAAACCGTCTCGGAATTGCCAGGAATACGAACGATGAGACCGCGGCCGCGAAGAAGATCCGGGCTTGCGTCGATCTCGATCCACCCAAATTTCGATTCGCGAACGTCAAAGGCATGGAACTTTGTGGATCCCACGGCATGCACCCCGTTTTCCGATTCGCTCCATGGAAAAGACGCCGCCGCGATCTCCAGCTTTGGCGGAACGGCGCCGCCCGCGATGTGCAACAGCAGCGTGGCTTTTTCCACGATCCAACCTTCGATGACGGCGGTCCGGAAGTCGAGCAGGACCACACGGCCTTTGCCACCAGCCTGCAGCTCGCGCGCCTTCCCTGAAGCCGTCTTTCGGACGAGATCGGCTGCCGTGTCGGCCGTACACTCAAGCAATGCCCGGCCGGCGCACAGGTTCATCGAAATCAGGAATGCGACAAGCACAGCGCGGATCATCGGATCTGACCAAACATAAGACCGTTCTAGTGTCTAGTTGCATTAGTTCTGGTACTACTGTATGTTGAGTCATGCGCCGAAAGTCCGCGAAATTTCAGCTCAGCGACGAAGAGATGAAGACCTTAGAGGGATGGACCCGCCAAGGCAAGACGGAGCACCGTTTGG
>SYKU01000033.1 GCA_005808865.1 Acidobacteriota bacterium | reverse complement strand
CGCGGCAAGTGCGGCAAGCGATCGACGACTTTGTTGAAGTCTACAACGAAAAGGCAGCGCCGTTTGAATGGAAGAAGGCAGTCGTGTTCCCTTCCGGCCCCAAAGCCAAGTACTCTGACTTATGCAACTAGGTACTAGTTCTCGTATAGTGTCCAGCAAATAACTGGAGAGGCCCTGCTCCGCCCTATGCTGAGACGGGGCATCACACCCAGCGGTCTTTGCGTCTCCGAGCTGCAGCAGATGCGGCAATGGGTGGCGTCACGGCACCCCTCAGCAAGTCGCCCTACGGTACAGGATCGCAGCCGTAGACGCGAACCGAACGTGGATGCCACCCTGCAAACCAAACCCGAAGGCATTACCCATTGGAGTTGCCGCACGATGGCCCAGAGTCGGAGCGTGAGCAAGTCCACGATCAACAACATCTGGCAGGCCCGCCAACTGAACCCGCACCGGGTGAAGACATGCAAGCTATCCCGCGATCCGAGTTTCTCCGGATGATGACCGACGTGATCAGGTTGTACTTGAATCCGCCCGAGCAGGCCATCGTCTAGTGTGTGGATGAGAAGAGTCAAATCCAGGCGCTGGATCGCACCCATCCCGGTTCGCCGATCAAGAGGGGCCGTTGCGGGACTATGACCCACGACCACAAGCGCAACCGCACCACGACTCGATTCCCCGCCCTGTAGGGTCTTACAAGGGAAGGTGTGGGGTGGACCCCTCGGCTGAGACAATCTGTGTAGACTGTGAAAAGGGAGTTTAACAATAATGCTCAGGCATTTACTTGCGGTTTCGATCATTCTCGGCATCGGTTTTCTCAATATAGGTTCCGGGCAGAGCACCAGCGGGTCGCTCGTAGGCTCGGTGACGGATTCCACTGGCGCTACCATCCAGGGCGCGAACGTGCGAGTCACCAACACTGCCACGTCTACCTCTATCGAAGCAATAAGCAACGAAGGCGGGGACTATTCCATCGCCAACCTTCCAGCAGCCACCTATACTATTCACGCCGAGGTGAAGGGCTTTCGGAGCGTCCAGATTACCGGCCTGCGTCTGCTGCTAAACCAGTCCCTGCGCACCGACATTCGCATGGAACCAGGCGCGGTCGAGCAGAGTATAACGGTTTCCGCGGGAGCATCGGTAGTGCAGTCGGAAAGCGCTTCGGTGGGCACCAACATCGACGCTCACTCTCTGTCGTCAGGCTCCCTCTTAACGGGCGCACGCTCGATCGCCTGATTCTGGTCACCGCCGGGAATACGTCGGACTCACCTTCGAACCCGAAGCTCGCCGGGTCGCTCCACTGGGGCGGCAATGTCTTCACAATGGACGGCGTTTACTTCAACGACACCGGCAACGGCGGCGCCGCGTACTCTTACCGCACTGCTCTCTCCACCACACCCTCGGTCGACACCATTCAGGAATTCAAAATCGAAACTAACAACGCCAAGGCCGAGCACGAAGGTTCCGCGGCGGTTTCGATTATTACCAAGTCCGGCAGTAATCAACTTCACGGTTCGTTGTTCGAGTTCAATCGCAACAAGGCGCTCGCCGCGAATGCCTACTTCTCGAACGCGAACAGGGTTGCCCGCCCTCCCTTCAACCGCAACGAATTCGGCGGCTCGGCCGGCGGCCCGGTCATCAGGAACAGGACATTCTTTTTTGGCTCCTACGAGGGACTTCGCCAGCGGCAATCTTCTCCCGCCACTCTAAGCTACGGTACCGCGGCCATGCGTCAGGGCGATTTCAACGGGCTGCCCCAGATCAACGACCCGCTCGCCGCGGGCGTGCCGTTCGCCAACAACCGCATTCCTGCCAGCCGGCTGGACTCGCGTTCGCTTAAGCTACTTGAGTTCGTGCCGCTCCCGAACAGCACCGGAACCAATGTCGCCGGAACCGGCGTCAACTTTTTCTATAACGTACCCACCATCATCGGCGTCAACCGCTACACGGCGCGCGGTGACCACAGCTTCAACGCGGCGAACCTTATCAGCGTGGTGACAACCTATTCCAAAGGTTCGCCCTATTTCGTTTACAACGGCGGGAACCGCAACTACGGCAACTTTTCCGATGGCGGCTACATCACCAAATCCGCCGCCATCACCTTCAACAGGATTGTCAACAACCGGATGAACAACGAGTTCCGTTACGCCTACTTTAACCACGCTTCGCTGCGCATCGGGCAGAACACGAATTTCGATCCGTCGTCCCTGTTTCCCGGGCTTTACAAGCCTCTGCCCATCGGCGGACTGCCCAACGTGAGCATCGCGAACTTCAGCGGAATCGGCGATTCGGGAGGCGCGAACCGCGCGCCGCAGATCAACCAGGAATTGACCGATAATCTCAGTTTCATCCGTGGCGCTCACACCTTCAAGACGGGCGTCGACATCGGTTTTCAGCGGGTTTCCTCCAATCCCTCGGCCGGCGGGACGCAGTTCGGCAGCTTCGGCTTCCAGAACCGTTACTCCGGCGGCGGGTTCGGCGCGTCCTACGCGGACTTTCTGCTCGGCTTCCCCGTTACCGCCGCGCGGGGCACGCCAAGTCTCGTGAACCTTCTTTACAGCACTCGCTACGGCGCATATTTCCAGGATGACTGGAAAGTCTCTCCCAAACTGACTCTGAACCTGGGTGTCCGGTACACGCTGCAAACCCAGACTCAGGAGAGGGACGGTTCGTTTGCGAACTTCGATTTCAGCAATGGGAAGTATGTGATCCGCTCCGAGGGCGGCAACACTTCGGCGTTGGCCATTCCGCGCCTTTTGCAGGCATACCCATTCGTGACATCCGAGGCCAACGGGTGGGACAGCAACGTTATCCTTGCCGACCACAACAACATCGGACCGCGCCTCGGCTTCGCCTATCGTCCGTTCAATGATGCGAAAACTGTTGTACGCGGCGGATACGGGATTTTCTACAACATTATCCCTGTCTACATCGGGATCCGTCAGATCTCTCTCACGAACACGCCGTTCCAACTCTCGGAAAACTTCGAAGGCGGCGCAACCTCCCCCACTCTCACACTGGCCGATCCTTTTCCCGGCGGCGGTGTGATCTCGCCCAACCCGAACATCACGGCCGTTAACAGAAAGATCAGCAACACTTACGCCCAGCAATGGAACCTGACGATCGAGCGCGAGTTGCTCCCCCAGACTGGCGTGCGAATTTCCTATATCGGCAACAAGGGTACGAGAGTTCCGTGGTACAACTACGACCGTAACCTGCCCCTCACGCAGACGCTGGGTGCCATTCAACCGCGGCGCCCGTTTCAGCCCTGGGCCTCTATTACGACGCTCGACACGAACGGGAACTCAATTACGCATCAGGTGCAGATTGAAGTAACTCGCCGCTTCAGCAAGGGGCTCTACTTCCAGTCGAACTACACTTTCAACAGAACGCTCGATAACGTGCCGATCGTGGGCTCTCCGCAAAACCCCTACAACGCGGCGCTTGATCGCGGCAACGGAGATCAGGTCCGCCGTCACGTCGCCTACACGACGTTGAACTATGACCTGCCTTTCGGACCCGGCCAAAAGTGGGCGAATTTCGGAGGTATCGGCGGGAAGCTAGCCGGCGGCTGGAGTATCGCGTCAATCCTGCAGTTCCGGGGCGGCAGCCCGTACTCGCCGGTATTCACTCCCAATCAGGCCGGCTGGTATGCCTCGCGGCCCGATCGGATTTCGGGTAACCTGTACCCCTCTGACAAGAACATCGAAGGCTGGTGCAACGCCAGCGCCTTTTCCGTTCCGGCTCCGTTTGCGTTTGGAAGTTCAGGACGGAATATGCTGTGGGGTCCTGGCCAGCGCATCATTGACATCAGCTTCCTGAAGAACGTCCCCATTACGGAATCGCGCTACTTCCAGTTTCGCGCGGAGTTTTTCAACATTCCAAATCACCCGAGCTTCAGCAATCCGAACGCGAATATCTCCACTTCGGCGGCGGTGGGAAGAATCCGGGGAACGACCGTGGATCCGCGCGTGGTGCAGTTCGGAGCAAAGCTGGTGTTTTAGGTGTGTGTCTTCTTCGTGGTCCGCAAGCGGCCGGTCAACCTTGAGCTTGAAGGCTTGATTCCGTCCGCTTGCGCCGCTTTTGATTTCTGTGTCCGACGGCGCTCGATCACAAATCCGCCTCTTCGCTGTGCTCTTGAACTTCGGCAATCCGACCCAATCTTCGTTCCACTTGAGCGTTTCGATGGGCAGCGTCTGTCCAGCGCGGCAGGCGCTTCCTCGATTTGATCCAGACGAGAGTGGCGCGGCAGTGAGGGCAGCGCTCAAGTTGTTGGTTCCCGAATTCGAGGTGTCTTGAAAATCCGACTGGGGAACTCGGCGGAACCTGGCCACACCGGCGCTACGCAGCATCGCGGTCATCACATCTACCGATCGAGGTATTTACCGGGTGCTTTGCAGTGTCCCCTCCCTGATGTATTGCGCGGGAAGGCGAGGCGCGGGGGTCAGTGCGTCAGCCACCGGCTGACCTTGCTCAGCGTCGCGACCCAAGGTAGCCAGCCGGCCGGTTCGACGATGTCATGGTCCCTTCTTAGCGTCCAATGGCCAGACGCGCCGCGAGCAATTCCGGCAGACCGGCCTTCCGGATCTTCGTCTGTGCGCCCTCGACGTCGTAGATCACACGAAAGTAGTTCAGAACCTTCGCTTCGGAATCGTAGACGGCGTAGCTAGCCCGAGCATCGCCGTCCCGTGGCTGACCCACGGAACCTGGATTCAACAGATAGACGCGCTCGGGATCCACTTCCATCCGCTTTTCACCCGTTTGCATAGGCGCTTTAATTGGCTCGATTCGTGTCGTGGTCCATACGAAGCCGCCCTGAACGTGTGTATGTCCGAAAAACGTAACTGGCCGGTCGAGATAAGGAAACGCTTGTCCGGCATCCCCGATCCCCACCAGGTATTCGTCTTCGTCGAGCGGCGAACCGTGCAGAATTTGAAACCCATCCACCGGAAGAGGACCCTTAGGAAGGTGGCGGACATAGTCGGCGTTGCCGGGTTCCAGATGGTTCATCGTCCACACTGAGGCTTCGCGCGCAGCCGGATTAAACCACTCGAGGTCCTCCAACCCGGTCGATGCCTTGTCGTGATTGCCGCGAATGACCACAGCTACGTTCGCGCGGACCCATTCCGTAACGGCGTTAGGATCCGCTCCGTATCCGATGATGTCTCCGCAGCAGACAACGAGATCGTACTTGCCCGCCGCATGTTCCATCACAGCCTGCAAGGCTTCCCGGTTTGCGTGAATGTCGCTGAGAATTAAATACCGCACTTTTGAGAATAATAGCAGGAAAATCGTCGAGTAAAGTCAGTAATGCCGGAATAATTTCCCCGCCGCCTATCCTTCCGCCCGGCTTTTCGTCAGCCGGATCACTGCAATCTCCGGCGACGCACCGATGCGTACCGGTAACCCAATTGTACCGAGTCCACGAGTCACATAGAGTGCCACCCTCTTTTTGGTAGTAATAGAACTATAGGGGCCATAAACGTACGGGGTCAGAAACCGCGCTGGATTCAGGAACTGCTCCACGATTTCAACCGTCACCTGCCCGCCGTGCGTGTGGCCCGAGACGGTCACATCCCAGCCCTGCCGCGCGGCGACAGGGAAAACGTCCGGGTTGTGCGAAAGGAGCACGTTCACGGCGCCGCGCTTAATCAGCCTTTCCGCGCCAGTCAGGTACTGGCTGCTCCGCTCCATCCGCTGATAGTCCACACCGCCGAAGTTCACGATGCTCGTTCCAAAGCGGAACTCGCGGGCGCGCTGGCGGAGAAAATCGATGCCATACCGCCCGCCTTCGCGTTGGGCGTAATCTTCGGAGCGCGTGTAAAGCTCGTGATTGCCCATGCAGCCGATGACGCCCGCATCGGTCCGCAGGCGTGCGATCTGCCTGAGGCATGCGTCCATGGGGTCGCGCGGCACGGAAATGAGGTCTCCCGTCACAAGCGCGACATGCGCGCGGATTTCGTTCGCGGCGTCGATCATGCGCGAGAACTCAAACTCGGAAAGAAACGCGCTGAGGTGGATATCGCTGATTTGGACCAAGCGCAGACCCTCCAGGTCGGTCGGCAGCGCCGAAACGGGGAGCTCGACTTCGCGCACCTTAACGTTGAAGCGCTCGACGAAGAAACCGTATCCCGTTACCGCGGTTGGCGCGGCGAGCATCCCACCGGCGGCCGCCCGCATCAGCTTGCGCCGGCTTGGGTCAGTGGGAAGTTCCCCCAGACACAGGAGACGCCACAGGGCGAAGGTCGTGGTTGACAGGCATGCCCACGCGTAGGCTGCGGCGTGCCACCAGGAAATGACGTCGGGGGAAAAAGGAAGACGGTAGGCGATGATCCGGAGACCGAGCACCAAGCCTGGAACCACTCCGATAGCTCCGAAGAGAATGGCGGCACGGACTCCCCGCCGGATCGCCGGCCGGCCGTAAGAGCGGGCGAGCGCAAATCTGGCGAGGCCCCACTGGCACAGGAGAAGCGCGCCCAACTCAAGGACGGAGAGCGGCGTTAGTGCGGACCCCATTCGTTAATCTCTATTGTAACCCGTGCCGGAGAACCGCTGATGACGGCGTTGGGCGGGCGGAGCGCCGGATGCTGTCCGAAGCGTGGACAGGTCCGCGGCGGGGGTGGGGCGTGCCTCAGACCACAAGGTCCGACCACGAACGGTAAACGCCGGCGGGCCACGCGGTGCCGCCGCCCGGCGGCGCGGAACCGGAGTTCTCACGCTCAAAACGAAGCCTGGGATGATCCGTTGCATCTCGCATACAGGCATGACGCAGGAGGAGGCTCCACGATAAGGCCAACAGCGGGCAATCCTCCCCGGTCTTGTGGCGACGGTTGAAAGAATCCCCACCATTCTCGACTCCGCGACCGCGCCTCATGCTTTCGACATCCCCGCTATCGCTTGCATGCGTTCAAGAAAGCGGGACCGCGGCACAGGGCGCGGAAACACGATCGACCCAAGAGCCGCGACTGGACATTTTCAGATCACTTAGGCGTCTTGCCAAGAGGCTCCCTGAAAATGGCGAATCGGCCGACGCCTCATCGGGTCAATAGGCGTCAATGCGCTTGTTCCGCGGCGAGCCGAAACGTAGTAGAATTTCCTCAGACACTCATGAGTAATTCTTTCAATCTCGACCGCCGAGCTTTCCTCCGAGGTATGGGAGGAGTAGCGCTGGCTTTGCCTGTTCTCGACGCCATGGGTGCGTCGGTGACGGAGCGAGATCCACGCCGCTTTTGCGCGATCTACACGGCCAACGGTATGTCGCTGCCAAAATCGGAAAACGGAATTGACGAATGGAGTTGGTTTCCTCCCGTCTCCGAGCGCGATGGCGATTTCCGCTTCGGCATGTCGACCCAGCCGCTAGGTCCCTTCAAGAATCAGGTAAGCTTCCTCGGCGGACTGTATCACCCGAGCGGTCCCAAGGCCGCCCCGCACATCTGCTCCGACATGTGGCTCACCGGCGCTCCTTTGCACAATCCGAAGCCAGGAACGTTCAACTCGGCCGGCCTCGATCAGGTGATCGCGCAACACACCAAGCGGTACTGCCGCCAGCCATCGCTCGTGCTCTCGATCGAGGCGGGAACCGGCTTCCTGTCGCGGACGGGCACGATCTCGTACGGCCTGGATGGCCGCCCGATTCCCGCGGAAAACAACGCGCGCCGTGTGTTCAACCGGTTGTTCCGCAGCGACCGCTCGTCGCTCAAATCGGAACACGAGAAGCTGCAGCGCCGCATCAAGCTGGTGGATGCCGTGGCCGCGAGCGCTCGCTCGCTCGACAAGCAGTTGGGCAAGTCCGACCGGGAGCGGATGGATCAGTACCTCACGTCGTTGAACGAGGTGGAGTCGCGGCTGGTCGCCTCCGAGCGTTGGATCGACGTCCCACTGAAGAAGCAGGACTACTCGCACTTGAATCTCGACGCGTCCTCCGAAGGCGAACCCGCCGAGTATTACCGCAATATGTTCGACCTGATCGCGCTGGCCTTCGACGCGGACATCACCCGGTCGGTGGCGTTCATGCTGAACAGAGAAGACGGCATGGGCATCAGTGATACATTCCCGCTCAAGCTGGGGCTTTCGAAGACGCACCACAATCTCTCGCATGCCACGGATAAAGAGGGGCAGTTGAACTTCGCCAAGTACGACATGTTCCTGAGCCAGCGCCTCGCGCACTTCTTCGAGCGTTTAAACAGCTACAAGGACCGCAATGGCAGCGTGCTCGACAACACGATCGTGCTCTATGGCAGCGGCGCCAGTACGACGCACAATTCCCTCAACCTTCCGACCCTGATCGCCGGCGGAGCCAACATGGGCTTGAAGCACGGGACGTATTGGAAGAAAGGTGAGACGCGGATGTCGAACGTCCACCTGAGCATCCTGCGCTCGATGGGCATCGAGCAGGAATCCTTCTCCGATAGCACAGGCACGCTTAGCGGCTCGATTTTCGGCCGCGTGTAGGGCAGAGGCGCCGTCCAGTGAGCAGCGCCGCCAAGGCGAAACCGGGGGCGCAATGTTGGCTCACGCCCTCGGATATCGATTGCCTCCTCTCAGTGCCGTATGGGACTGAAGCATTTCACGGACCAGGGAAAAATCGTCGTTGCTGGAGTACACATGCCGCTCGGCGCTGATCACCTGCAGCGAATTGAGAAAAGTCACGTTCTCCGGAATCAATGCAAGAGCCTCATGCCCGTCCAAGGCCTTGATCCACTGAATTTTCTGCCCATCGCGAAACCTCGCCTCGATGGTGGGGCAGAGAAAACCCAAACAAAGATGTCTACTCAGTGGCAGGTATATCTCGATGCCCGGGACTCGCAACCCCAACGTTCCAGGAAGCAGGTCTTTGTTCAAGGTTTTGTTCATTGTCACTGGGTTATCCGAGATGTAGAACGCATGTTGTTGTGGCGCGCCGTAAAGAATCCACGACTTGCTCAGCAGATGGGGCTTCAAAACCGGCGCCACTTTAAGAAGGTTCCTAGTCGACAATACGCGGGCCTGTTCTTCGTTCATTGAGTTGATCCCCTTGATAGCTTCATGGACCGTGTCACTTAGGTCCCTCAATTGCTTACGCTGCGCGTCTGTTCTCAATATCTGTGCCGAGACGAAAAGGGCAACTGCTTCTTCTCTCGTTCCGGGCCACTAAGGTCGAGAAGATTGCGCTCCTGTACGATTTTTCTAATGATGGCGCTCGCGTCGTCTTCGACCCCGTTAAGAAACTCGGCAGCTTCGAAGGAGTCGAACCCGTTCTCGGAAGCAACATTTCGCACTGCCGTCTTGAATGATCTTCCAGTGGCCTTTTAAAATACGAAAATCTGCTTGCTTCTACCGGACCCGAAGTTCCGGAGAATGGATTGTGGCACATAGTGTTGATTTGTCGGCGCGGAGACCATCCTGTTGGAGGAAAGTATAGCAAGAGGCCCACATCAGACGCCTGCCAACAAACAACTCTCGAAAACAGCCCGCCCACCAAAGGCTCAACTACCCCCGCAGGATCTCCCGTATTGCCCGGCCCTTCCCGTCCCTTGTCACATGCACCGGCCGCTTCTCCACCTCATAGGCCAGATCAGCGGGAATACCCATCGCGCGGTACAGCGTCGCATGGAGATCCTCAATCCGAACCGGATTCTCGACCGTCCTGCACGGCCGCTCATCCGCCGTTTTCCCGTACAGATAACCCTTCCTGAACCCACCGCCGAACAGCAGCACGCACCCGGCGTCGGTGAAGTGCCGGTGCATCCCGTAATGCTTCGGCTGCTGAATCAATTCGGGGACAATCACCTGGTCCTTCACAACCTTGTCCGGCCGGCCTTCCATCATCATGTCGCGGCCGAACTCGCTGGCGAGCACGATCACCGTTCGGTCAAGCAGCCCTCGCTCCTCCAGATCGAGCACCAACTGCGCGACCGGCGCGTCGATCTGCTGTTTCATTCCCGCCGCGCGCGTATGCCCGTTTTCGTGCGAGTCCCAATTCTTGAACGGGATGTATTCGCTGGTCACTTCGATGAAACGCGCGCCCGCTTCCGTCAGCCGCCGCGCGAGCAGGCATCCCAGTCCGAACCGTCCCGTGTTGTAAATGTCGTAGCTTTTCTTCAGTTCAAGCGAGAGGTCGAACGCCTTCGCGGACGGCGAATGCAACAGGCGGTGCGCATTCTCGATCGACCGCAACAGCGACCCCTTCTGGTAGTCGCTTCCATGGCGCGCCAGCGGACTCGCCGCCGCCAGTTTCCTGTACACCTCCTCACGCCGCCTAAATCGCATCTCTCCCATCTCCGGGTGCGGGCGAACGCTGCCAGCCGCATCCTCCGGATTCGCGATGTAGAACGGTCCGTATTCCGACCCCAGAAAGCCAGCCGTATGGAACGACTTCAACGCATCGGCCTCGGCCCCGATCTCCAAATTCTGCCCCGCGTCAATGAACGCCGGCATGTCCGGATTCTTCGGACCGAGCGTGCGCGAAATCACCGATCCGATGTGCGGCACGGCCACGGTCTGCGGTGGCGCGTATCCGGTGTGCCAGTGAAACTGATGCCGCGCGTGCAGGATGAATCCAAGGTCGCCCGCCTGATAGGAGCGGATCAGCGTCCCGCGGTCCATGACGCGGCCGATACGTTCCAGACCCTCGGAGAATTCGATGTTATCGACAGCGGTGCGGACCGATGGAAACGTGCTCAGCACGCGTTTCGACTCGAGGCCTGACTCGTAAGGCGTGTACCGCTTCGGGTCGAACGTTTCCGTTTGCGCCATGCCGCCCGCCATCCAGAGCAGGATCATGGTATCCGCCGTGGGCGCGATGGTCTCCGCACCGCGCAGCATCCGCGGCTCGCCGCCGGCCAGCGCCGCCATGGTCGTGAGAAATTGCCTGCGGTTCATTCGAGCATCCTCATTAGTAGATCAACTGAAACTCCGGCAGCATCGTTACGCACCAGATAAGGTCGGCTAGGCCGCCATCGTTCGCCAGTAGCTCTCCTGCGAGCCGGCGCTCAGCGGCCTGTGGCTCGCGGCCGAGCGCATGCAAATATACGCGCGACACGAGCGCATCTCCCTTGAACGGTCCCTTTGGCGCGCCCGTCGGCGTCTCGGGCTCGACCCGCACGAGCCGCTCCAAATCGGGTTTTTCCGCGAACGCGAAGAAGCGGACGTCGGGGCCGATATCGGACTGAATACTAGCCGCTTCCACTCCCGCCACGGCACGGAAACGAGTGTATCCCTTTCCCGCAATCTGGTGTACAATTTCCTGCTGCGCGCTGGCCCGCAGACCGCGCTCGAACGTCTTGTCTTTCATCGCGACGGGCTCGCCCCGCAGTTTCACGACGCCCGCCGGTCCTTCGAACTCCGCGTCCGCCCAAACCGGCAGGACGCGTTCCGGCGAGTACGACCCCATGTCGACGACCAACAGCCGCAATTCCTTGAGGCCCGTGACATCGATATCGACTGCGACCCTGTTCGACGACACCTTGCCGCTATCGAACAAGTTCGCCGGAGCCGGAGGAAGCTCGCCCCCCATTCGCTTCGACGCGCGCCTTAGAAACTGCGTGATTGAGCCGCCGTTCGTCATTTCGAGAGCTTGCAGCGTTGTCGATTCGCCGTTGCGCTCGGTGAACACCTGATCGCGGATAGGGCGTCCCATCGCGCGCGCAAGCGGCGTAGCGGCGCGCCGCCAGTCCCGCGCGTAAATCCCGGCCTTCCCCTGCGAGCCAGCCAGCACTCGCCACTCACCCGTGATAGCGGAGATCGTGTCTGAAAACTGCTCGGCGGTAATGCGCCTTCTCACTGGACCGCGAAACACATATTCCTTCCCGTCCCCGGCGGCATCGACGGACTCCATGTTGTATGCCCGCGACGCCATGATGCGAGCGATGAGCCATTTCAGGTCGTAGCCATGCTGCACGAAATCAGACGCTAGTCCGTCGAGCAACTCAGGACTCCATGGCTCGGCATCCATATCGTCCACCGGCTCGATAATCCCTCGTCCGGTCAGCTTCTTCCACATACGGTTGACGATCGTGCGCGCGAAGCGGCCGTTCTCGCGCGCGGTGAATAGCTTCGCCGCCGCTGCGCGCCGCGATGCCAGGGTCTCGCCGGCTTCGCCATCGCCAAGCTCAGGAAAAAGGAATTTAATCTCGGCGATCTGCCCTAACTTCGCATCGCATCGCACCAGTTCCAGCGTGCCTTCCGAGAAGAAGCTCGCGAGTCCGTACGCGTCCTTCAGTTTCCAGCGGCTGATGAAGCTGTCATGGCAGGAATTGCATTTCAAGTTCACGCCGGCGAAGATTTGCGCCGTATTTTGCGCCGCCTGCATGACGGGCGTCTGGCTGGCGTTGACATCGCCACGCCAGTTTACGCCCATCAGGAAGCCTTCCGGATCGCGCGCGTTTCGCGGGTTTAAGAGACGCGAAACGAACTCGTTGTAGGGCATATTGTCTTCGAGCGCACGCAGGAGCCACGGTGTGATGCTCTGCCTTCCGCCGTGATAGTTGACGCCTTCGTCATTACGGAGCAGGTCATTCCAGAATGAGATCCAATGCTCGGCGTAGTTTCGCCAGTTGGCGAGCAGCGTGTTAACCAGACGCTCGCGTTTATCCGGCCTTCGGCTTGCAAGGAATTCGCGAAGTTGCTCTGGAGTGGGCGGCAGTCCCCAGATGTCGAAATAGGCCCGGCGCGCAAATTGAACGCCGGAAACGCTCGACGGCTGAATTCGATGCCGCTTGAAGTAAGCGTCAAGAGCGCGGTCGGGCGGCGCTGGCGGCGCGTTCAAGGCGAGTTTCGGAATCCACCGGCGCCTGGCAGCGGGTCCGTCCACGCGGGGGCGCGCGCCCTGATCGATCCAGTCGCGCAGCAACGTGATCTCGGTCTCGTTCAGCGATTCCCCAACAGGTGGCATCCGCTCCGCGGTCTTCGCCGTGAGCCGCGAGACCAGTAGGCTCTCCGTGCTCGCGCCTGGAACAAGCGCCGCGCCGTTGCGTCCCCCGCGAAGAACATCGTCGTAGGAACTGAGCGACAACCCGCCGGAGCGCTTGTCACCGCTATGGCAAGCGAAGCATCGCGCAGCGAGGATGGTATGCACGTCCCTGGCATAGTCAACAGCCGCCCCGAACGCGCTACCGGCGGCGAACATTCCTATGGCGACGGTGTGTAGCGAAACGTTCATTCCGAAATACCAATTATAGTCGCGGCCCGGCAGCAAAGCACGAAAAGCCTCTTTGCCGGCCGCGTCCACGGCGGTGGCCTCCAAACTCGATATGGCGTAGCCGCGCCCCTGGTCTGAGAGGATAAAATAGAGGTCCATGAGGCGCTCCCGAAGATCCTTCCTGACACTGATATCCGCCGCCTCCACCCGGGCTGCGGAAAAGCGCGTCTTTCGCGACCCGGCGCCGCCTGAACCTCTGATCGTCCCCCAAATGGAACCCGTCCCGGCGAAGCCAAATCCGGACATCAAGTTCCATGGCAAGCCAAAGCCCCTTCCGCCGGGCGCGGTGACGCACGATTGGAAATCCTTCCTCGGCCCCACTCACAACGCGATTTCGACCGAGACCAAACTGCTGCACGACTGGCCGCGCGGCGGCCCGAAAATCATTTGGGAAATGCGCAAGGGAACGAGCTTCACATCGCCCGCCATCGCCGGTGAACGCCTTGTCTACTTCCATCGCGTGGGTTCGGAAGAGCGGGTCGAGTGCCTTCGTCCCGAGACCGGCTCGCGTTACTGGCAGTTCAGCTACGGAACGCGCTTTGAAGACCGCTACGGCTACAACAACGGCCCGCGTTCGAGTCCCGTCATCGACGAAGACCGCGTGTTTACCATCGGCGCGGAAGGCAAGCTGCATTGCCTGAAACTTTCGACGGGGCAGCTTCTCTGGAAACGCGATCTGGCCGCTGATTTCAAAGTTCCCCAGGATTTTTTTGGTACGGCATCTACGCCCCTGATCGATGGCGTCAATTTCATCGTGACGGTCGGCGCGCCGGGCGGGCCAACCGTCGCGTCCTTCAACAAGACGAATGGAAAGCTTATCTGGGGCGCGGGAGACAAGTGGGGACCGAGCTATTCCTCGCCCGTTCCCGCAACGGTTCACGGCAAACCGCGGGTCTTCGCGCTCGCCGGCGGCGAGAGCCGCCCGCCCACGGGTGGTCTTCTTTCTATTGACCCGCGCGACGGAGCGCTCGACTTTTCCTTCCCGTGGCGAAGCGCAAGCTACGAATCCGTGAACGCCTCGTGCCCAGTCGTCGTCGGCAACCAGGCGTTCGTTTCGGCGAGCTACAAGACTGGGGGCGCGCTGCTGAATCTTGCGCCCGACGGCTCGCACACGGTCGCCTGGACGACGCCGGAATTCGGGCTGCACTGGAACACGGCGGTTCACAAAGACGGCTACCTGTACGGCTTCGATGGCCGCAACGAACCGGACGCGTCGCTCGCCTGCATCGAACTCAAGACGGGAAAGACCCTGTGGCGCGAGACGCCGGAGTGGGAGGAAACGTTGAACATGGGAGGCGTGCCGAGGGCGCAGCGGCTCGGGACGTTCCGCGGTTCGCTGCTACACGTAGACGGACGATTCCTCTGCCTGGGAGAGCTGGGACACCTGATGTGGCTCGATCTGACGCCGAAGGGGTACAAGGAACTATCGCGGGCTTGGCTGTTCCCGGCACGCGAAACGTGGGCGCTACCGGTGTTGAGCCGCGGACTGCTCTACATAAGTCAGAATTCGGCGGGCCTTTTCGAGCGGGAGCCGCCTCGATTGATTTGCTACGATTTCCGCGCGGCGAAATAGCGATCGCTATTTCGCCATGGCCGCGCGTTTGATTGCAAAGTTCAACGCGCCACGGCACTCACTGGCGATCGTCTCCCGTTCGGCGCTTCTCCACTCCGCCACCGCCCTTCGCGCGACCTCGTGGCTGATGCCGCTGTTTCGTATCTTGTGAGTCAGCATCTCGGAGATGGTGCCACCATCCTTTCGCCGCAGGCCTTCGAGCAGCCGGGTCTGAAGAATCAGCGTGTCCTCAATCCTCTTTGAAAGCGCCTCCGCGTTGGAATTTCCTTTCAGGTCTCCAACGATCAAATCCGCCACCTCATTCGCCATGGCCATCACGAATAGATCTTCGAGTTGCGACGCCTGTTCGCGGGTTAGCAGGCTCTGTTGGCCGGCGACGATTTCTCCAAGGGACGTAACCGACTGGCGAAGCCGCTCATAGCGCTCGGCGTCCTTCGGCTGCATCACGAGTACGTAATAGAGCACGAGAAAAACAGCCAAGCCAAACGTGCCGACGAGTTGAACGGCAACTGCCCAGCTTTTCGGCAAGCCGGCAATACCTGCTTCCGCGGGTTTTGGATCGTCTTCGTTCGGCATGCTCCCCCCTCTTCTGTTCAGTAGCGCGAGGTTTGATTCTCAGGCCTCCGGCGCCTCTCGGCCGGAACGAGGAGCAACGCGTGTAAAGATGCGTGAGTCTGGCAATCCAAGCGAACGCAAATGATCCTGCAAAAGCCGTAAATGACACTTGCAACGCGAAGCGAAGAGAAAGCAAGCATGAGAGTTGTAGTAGAAGCCGCTGTAACCGCCCAACTCAAGGTCCGAGAGCTTGCTTGCCATCTGCTCCTCCCGCCCACGCGCATTGGCTCGCAAGAACGACTGGTCGTACACGAAGACTATCGCGTGCCTCCAAAGAGCCTGCTTTACGCAAGCGAGAGTTGCGGTCCGCGAGTCCTGCGGTTTATGGTTCTCGACAGGCTTGACGCCGAGGAACGCGTAAAATGTAACCTCATTCCCGGACCATTCGCCTGTGAGCATCGGTTCGATGTAGACGGTGTATTCAAGCTTGCGCAACGCGTCGCAAAAGAAGCGCTTCGCCATGTCGTAGCAGTCGCCGAAATAGGCGGGATTCATGTTTTGCGGCACCTACAGTTCTGGCGATCACAAGCCTGAAACCGGCGTCTTCGGACCCGCAATGTCTTGCCGCCGCTCCTACACGATCACGCCGGCCAGCTTGCCGCCAGCCGTTGGGAACTTCTCTATCGGGGCGCCCACCGCGGCATTCGCCACCGTCAAGTACAAATCGCCCATCGTTCCCGTCATCTTCGAGTGCATGCCCGTCGCCAAATTCCCGGCGTGTCCCGCGACAATAGCCGCCAACCCGTTGTTCTTGTGGTCATTCGCCTCGGCATGCTCGTGGATGTAAAGCAGACATGTGCGGTCAAGCACATTGCCGTCGCCCTCTGGCGTCGACTTCAGCTTCGCCAGCAGATAGGCGAATTCCTCCACGTGCCACTTGCAAATATCGCGCATGATGCGCTGCCCGTCCGGCCCGTCCGCTCCCGGAGCTTTGCCGTCGCGATGGGTGTAATCGTGATGCCGCGCCGACGTGTAGCCCAGCCACGGAAACCGCGTGAGGCCCTGGCACTTGGTGAGCATGTAGCTTGCAACACGCGTCTGGCCCGTGACGAACGCGTGGACCAGCAGGTCCGTTTGCAGCTTAGCGATGCGAGGCCAGTCCTTCATGTCCCCGCCCGTCTCCGGCTCCTCCACCTTCGCGTACTCGGGCGGTAGCGTCACAATGGCCCGTTCGATATCGCGAATCGACGACATGTGTTCGTCAAGCCGCGTCTGATCCTGTTTCCCGAGCGAACTCTTAAGCGACGCCGCGTCTTCCCGCACGGCGTCGAGAACGCTGCGCCGCCGGCTCACCCAACCTTCGTTCCGCGCGCCGAAAATGCGGTCGAACAATCGGTGCGGAATCATCTCCGGCGGCAGCGACCGGTCGTACCCGCTCCAACTCAGATTGCGCTGAATGCTCTCGCCGAAAGACTCCTGGGACACGCCGATCTGTAGCGACCGGAAACGCGTCTCCCCGCCTATCTTCGAGGCCACCACCTGATCGATTGAGGGTCCACCTGCCCCGCGTCCGGTGAAGGAAGTCCCGGTCACAAGCGCGCTCATGGAGCGGTGATGGTCGTTGCCCGGTCCAGGAAAACGCGCGGCCGGGTTGTCCAGGCCCGTGATGACGTGGATGTCGTCGCGGAACGGCGCGAGAGGCGCAAGGCACGGCGTCATCGTGTAATTGGAGCCGGTCTCGCGGGGAATCCAGAATCGCTCCGTGATCCCATTCCCGTTGAACCACAACACAAACCTCGTTTCAGGTTTCACGGGGCCAACACGTCCAGGGCGCGCGGCTGCGTACGCAATCCCTTTCGAATCGAACATGCAGTCAAGAGGCGGAAGCGCGATGGCTGTGGCCGCTCCGCGCAACAGCGTCCGCCGGGATAGATGCTTAAGTGTAGGCACAGGCATAGCTGCGTTTATGATAGACGTTTTCCTGGAGAAAAACCACTTCTCCTTCAGACTCTTTCAGACTCTTCAGACTCTCTCAGACTCTCCGTCGTCTCCGGTGTCTCGGCCTGTCTCCGGCAGGATGAGCTTCAAGTTTCCTCAGTTAACGCAGAGACATCCCCTTTGGCGCAACCCGCTGATTAACCATCGTGAGTCCAACCCCGCAAGCGTTACGACGTGAGACCGGCACGGACGCAGGTGTTCTCATCAGGCAGGCCCGTCGTCACCTCACGCGCGGGGCGAGACTGAAAACCAAAACCCAGGCACGCAAGCGGGGACATCCGGAATCGCACCCCCGTCCACCGGCATCCAAACGAGGGGCGCCCGGCGTCAACTGAAACGCCGCTCGCCCCGCCGGCTCGACCGCGTGGCCCGCCGGCCGGCAGTCACAGAGCCGCGTTGAACTCCCTGATCACCTCTCGCGTGCAGAGTATGGTAACTACCCACAAGCGCCGAAGATGCCGGGCCGAATGAAACAAAAAACGCGATACGCGACGATTCGCCGGCCGCCTGTTGCGGAGTGCTTCGTCTCTCGTGGCCGGGACTTTGTAACTTGTCCGGTTGGATACATGCCCAAGCTATCCCGCCGCGGCCGAACTCATCTCATCCCTCAACTTTTGCAGTCCGCCGCGAACCCACGTCTTCACCGTTCCCAGCGGCTGTCCCAGACGCTCGGCCATCTCAGATTGCGAGAGGCCTTCGAAATAGGCCAGTTCGATGACCTGCCGCTGATTCGGAGTGAGCTTCGAAACCGCATCGCGAAGGCGACGGGCTTCGTCCGCACTCAGAATTTCGGCTTCCAGATTGGCGAATAGCGACGGATGCTCCGATTCTTCAAACTCGTCGTCCAAATGCGTCCGTCTGCCAACCGGCGACCTCAGGTGGTCGATCGCCCGGTTCCTGGCGACGGCAATAAGCCACGTCCCGATCGATCCCTTCTCATGGTCGAACGCCTGAACCCGGTTCCAGACCCGCAAGAACGTTTCCTGAACCAGATCCTCGGCGAGCGCCTGATTGCGAACCATGCGTAGTACAAGCGAGTAGGTGAGGCGGCCGTAACGGTCGTACAATTCCGCCATCGCTTCCGGATCGCGGTTCTTCAATCGAAGAACGAGCCCTTTGTCATTCTCCTGAACGCGGATCGCCAGGAGAAATGGCAACAGGTTCATGCGAATAGTTCTTTGATGACGGTTCCGCCCACGATGGTGGGCCGCTCCGCCCTGCCGTTGTGCATGTACGTCAGATTGACATGATTCATGCCAAGCAAGTGGAGGATGGAGGCGTGAATGTCGTGGACATGTGCGGGACGCTCCACCGCGCGAAGTCCTATCTCATCGGTGGTCCCGATGTACTGGCCGCCCTTCACACCGCCGCCAGCCATGAACATCGTAAAACCCCACGGATTATGATCGCGGCCGTCGCCCTTTTCGTTGAACGGGGTGCGGCCAAACTCGCCACCCCAGACGACCAGCGTGTCCTTTAGGAGACCGCGGGACTTCAAGTCCGCCAGCAGTCCGGCAATTGGTTTATCGGAGGCCCGGCACCGCTTCGAATGATTGCTTTCAATGTCGGCGTGGGCATCCCATCCGCTGCCCGATCCGGCGTAGAGTTCGACGAAACGGACTCCGCGCTCGACCAACCGCCGCGCCAGCAGACAATTCGCTCCGAAGGCTGCGGTTGCCTCTTCGTCAAGGCCGTACAGCTTCCGAGTCGCCTCGGATTCCTTTACGATGTCAACCGCTTCAGGCGCGGCCGATTGCATCTGGTAGGCGAGTTCGTATGCGGCAATACGCGCGTCGAGTTCGGTGTCGTCACTCTTGTCCGCCGAATAACGGTCGTTCAGGGACTTCAAAAATTCGAGCTTCGACCGCTGCTGCGCGTCAGTCGTCCCGGCAGGCGGCTTCAGGTGAAGGATCGGGGTGTCGCCCTGGCGGAACTGCGTGCCTTGGTAGGTTGCGGCGAGGAAACCCGAACTCCAGTTCTTTGGCCCGCCTACAGGCTCGCGGTCGTCGAGCAGCACAACGAAGGATGGCAGGTTGCGGTTCGCGCTTCCCAACCCATAATTCACCCAGGCGCCGAGCGACGGACGCCCGGCCAGAATGGACCCCGTGTTCATCTGGCATACCGAGCCAACGTGATTCAAGCCGTCAGCCCAGCAAGAGCGGATGATGGAGAAATCGTCAACGTGCTCCGCAGTGTGCGGATACCAATCGGAAACCCACATACCGCTCTGCCCGTATTGCTTGAATGTCCGCTTGGTGCCCATGAGCGTGTTGCTCGCCGTTCCCATTGCGGTGATGGGTTTTCCGAAGGACGCAGGCATGGGCTGCCCATGCATTTCGTTCAGCCTGGGTTTCGGGTCGAACAGGTCGAGGTGGCTCGGTCCGCCCTCCATGAACAGCCAGATGACCGACTTCGCCGACGGCAGATGATGGGGCTTTTTCGGCGCCAATGGATCGGCGTGCGTTACCGCGCCAAGAGCGCGGTCTTCGCCCAGCATGGACGCGAGCGCCATCCCCGCAAGGCCACTACCGGCACGAGTAAAAAACTCGCGGCGGTTTGAAACAGGCCAATTATGGGTCATGTTTCGAAGCATTGGCTGGCTCCTAATTCACGTACAAGAACTCGTTCGAGTTCAGAAGCATATGGCAAAGGTCGACGAGCGCAGCGGCGAGGGTGGGGTCGGCGCCCGCCGGGAGGTTCTCCAGAGCGGGCAGTTTGTCTCCACGCCGCGCGATTATCGGGATCTGGCGCTCCATGAACTTGAGGGCGCTCTCCCGTTCTTCGGCCGTTGGAGTTCGCGAATAGGCCAGGCGATAAGCGCGGTCCACTTGCGCGTCCGGTGTGAGCCCCCCATCGTTTAAGACACGGCTCGCAAAATGACGAGCCCAATCGAAGACAACCTCGTTGTTGAGCAATTCGAGCGACTGGGGAGCGGTTACCGTGATATTTCGCCGGGCGCAACTCTCATGTGTATCCGGCATGTCGAATGCCTCGAACATGGGATATCGCGTGTTCCTTCTAACGAAGGTGTAAATGCTGCGACGTGTTGTTTCCGAGGGATCCTCGGCGGTCTTCCATCCGCCACGAGGGTTTACACCAGCGGGCAAAGGAGGGAAAACGCCCGGGCCGCCCATCTTCGCGTTAAGCACACCGGCGGTTTGCAGCATGGCATCGCGAATGGATTCGCCTTCGAGCCGCCGCCGCTGGTAGCGCCAGAGCAGTCTATTCCCCGGATCGGCCTTGGCTGCCGCCTCATCGTATCGGGTGGACTGCTGGTATGTGTTCGACAGCATGATCATCCGATGCATGTTCTTCACGCTCCAGCTGCCTTCGACAAACTTCGCCGTCAGGTAATCGAGCAGTTCCTTGTGGCTGGGACGCTCGCCCATGACGCCGAAATCGCTGGGAGTTCCGACAAGCCCTTGTCCGAAATGATAATGCCAGATCCGGTTCGCCATCACGCGCGTCGTGAGCGGATTCGCAGGGTCCGCCAGCCAGTTGGCGAGAGCCGTGCGGCGGCCTGAGGAATTGACCCCGGCGATGGGCGCCACCTTCGCGGCGGACGGATCGAGGATCGAAAGGAAGCCCGGTTCGACCTCATCCAGTAGCGCGTCGTATACGCCGACAGCAAGAACGTGAGTCTTTGGCGACTGCACACCGTTATCGATCATCGCCTGGGCGACATGCATTTCAGCGGGTCTCTCCGGCTCAAATGCGGCAAGCTGCGTCTTGAGTTCTTTCCAGCGGCGAGCCTCGTCACCGCTCAGTTTCTTCGCGGCAGCGTCAATCGAGATCTCGATCTGCGGCTTCGCCTTGTAGTACATCTGCCACTGGATGGGAGTGCGCTTCGAAGGCTCCGTGCTTACGGCGTCCTGAATCTCGGGCGGGAACTTATCGAAGCTATCCTTTGACAACTTCGCAAGTTGCGGCTCGGCGAGCTTTTGCATTTCGGCGCGAAGATCCTTCGTTTTCGCGTCCCACGCCGCGTACTGTTCGCCGTATTGAGCGCGGCGCTCCTTCGATTCAAGAACAGCCTGGTCCTCGATACGCGTGTTGGCAAAGAACGCCTGGAGGCGGTAGTAATCCTTATGCAGAATGGGATCGAACTTGTGGTCGTGGCAGCGGGCGCAGCCGTACGTCATCCCCATAAACGTGGAGCCAACCGTATCGGTAATGTCGTTGAGTAGCTCCTGCCTGCGCTGCATCAGGTTGCGCGCGTTGCTTTCGTCGGGGAAGTGCCGGTTGAACCCCGTCGCGACGAGAGATGCAGGATCGCCGGGGTAGAGTTCGTCTCCCGCGATCTGTTCTTTCATGAAGCGGTTGTAAGGCTTGTCGTCGTTGAACGACTTGATGACGTAGTCCCGGTAGCGCCAGATATTCGGGCGCGTTTCGTCGCTCTTGAAGCCTTCGCTGTCAGCGTAGCGTGCGAGATCGAGCCAGTGGCGCGCCCATCGTTCGCCGTAGTGGGGCGAAGCGAGGAGCCGGTCGACTACTTTCGCGAATGCGCCTGGAGAGGTATCGTTGACAAAGCTCCGCACTTCCTCAGGCGTGGGAAGCAGACCCGTGAGGTCGAGCGTGGCGCGACGGAGCAGCGTAACTTTTTCGGCTCGCGGCGCAGGCTTCAGACCCTTTTCTTCTAGTTTCGCCAGAATGAAGGCATCCACCTCGTTTGCGACCCAAGCGCGGTCATTCACCTTCGGAGGCGCGGTGGATTCGACCTTCTGGAAAGACCACCAACGCCGCTGCTGAGGCGTAAACTGTTTCTGAAGTTCTGCTGGACGCACAACGGCCGCGAAGACAAACGCGGAAACAACCACTCTCGTAGCACGATTCATGAATTGCTCCATGCCCCCGCAAATCGGGAGGCGTAATTGTGGAAATAATTATATCACTACCCGAGGGCTGGATTTCTCAGGTGAATGCCGATCCTGCCCAACCCCTTTTCCGCCCTTCTGCGCCAAGTGGCAATCAACTCCCTTGGGAATGAGGGCGCGAGATGCGTTCACGGCCCGCTTCCAACGCAAGCGGCGCGATTTCACGAAGGCCAGACTCGCGCCAAGCCCGCCTGAAAATACGCCGAGATCAGCTTGTAAGTGTCCTTTTATCATGCAGTTATTGGGGAGGTGACGCAGAGAAATATTTTATTGTTTTTCGCATTCTCAGATTACCAGGGAGGGCGATGACCGGGCTTGGCCGGGCCGAATCGCTCACGTTGACGTCCATTCGGATTGCAAGACGACTGGACGTGGCGGGAAGCGTCGCCATTGCTTTTGGAGCCCGTGAAATCAATCTGAAAATTTGTTCCCAGACCTGAACCGGCGGGCGGCGCCGAAGGCCGCCTGACGAACACCGGCTCAAGAGGTCCCGTCCTGAGCCGCATTCACACGCGCCCCCAATCCGATGTAACCTGTTCAACCCGGGATTCCGAAAATGCGAATTGTGGCACACGGAAACAGGCCGTCTTTATGTGCTTTAGGTGGAGCGACGCAGAAACACACAGGGCGGCTGCGAGTCCAGGATGGGGCAAATCCTGTAACGGACCGCGACCCTTCCTCCGACCCGGGCGTATTGCGACCCAGGAATCTGGAACGGTCCTCGTCGTCAAGTGTTCCCGCGGAGCCTGGTGGCACGCCCTTGACCGCTCCGGGCCGTTCCCACGGATGAACTTAGTACCTCAACATCTGGATTCTGCATGTTTCTGGCAGGAAATCTTCCGCGGTATGCGCCGGAGCCAATGTTGATACGCCCTTTTGGTGTGCTTTTGGGGGCTCCAACCTTCGGATTTCGGTATGTTTGGTTCCGGCTTCGCCGGGTTAGGTGGGGGAAAGAACTTGACGACCGCCCCCCGGCACCGTCACACCGTAGGCGGCAAAGATCGCGGTCCGTTACACCAATCCGATGTATCCGGCGCAACGCGGGATTCCGAAAATGCGGATTGTGGCACACCCGAACAGGCTGTCCTTGTGTGCGTGAGGTGGAGTGACGCAGAAACACAAAAGGCTGCGAGTCCGGGATCGGGCGGTGCGGCGGGAAGCCTGTAGATGCGAATCCGAAAGAGGGCCAACCCAGCACCTCTTAGGGCGTCCGCGCCTCCGGGTTAATGGTGGTGGGGGATGAGACCCGTGCGGCGTTCAGGGACGCGAGGAACATGTTCCGGACGGCTTCGGCGTCAATCGAAACAAACTCCCTACGTGCGTTCTCAAAGTGCTCGTTCGCCCTTTCCGGGGAGCGTGCGAAGCGAAGTTCGGAAAGAGCCCACATTTGATAGGTCTGGCCGTTCGTCGATCTCACGAGGTTATCTTCGCCTTTCAAGATGGCCAACGCTTTCCGGAACTGTTCGCGGCCTTCGTTCAGCCGGCCCTGCGGGTAAAGAAACATCGCATAACTCCGAACCGCTTGCGACTTGTAGAGCGGATTGGGCGAAGCCTTTATTGCGCTCTTGTAGTATTTTTCGGCCAGAAGCAAATTACCGGCGGCCGCGTTCGCCACGGCGATCGTGTTGAGTTCGTAGGTCTTGACCAGACTTGGAATCTCGTCCGATAAGTACACGGCTTGATCCAGCAGAAAACCGTTTTGCTGCGCGAGTACGCCGCTCACGGCAGCCAGGTAGTCCTGGTCGGATTTGGCCTCGTGCTGGAGTTTCGCGCCTTCAAGTTGTAGAGCGGTGAGTTTTCCGAGGACGTCGGTCAACTGCCCGCGAATGGTACGGCGCCGCTCATCACTTGACTTTCGTTGCGCCGTAACCGTTGCGTATACCGAGAGACAAAAAGCGGCGGCAGAGAGGGCGGTGGGAAGTATGTCGGCGCCTGGCATGTTTGGGTGTTGAACCTCCGCGACAGGAATATATCACCTGGATTATGCATGGGAACGCGACTCGGCGCACCGGTATGGTGAGCGGTGGCGCGGGTGCCGATTGACTGGGCTGAAGCTGCT
>SYKU01000032.1 GCA_005808865.1 Acidobacteriota bacterium | reverse complement strand
GCCAACCATACGGAAATGCGAAACTCCCACTCACCCGGCGAAGCCGGAACTGGAGGGAAATCCGTGTCACTAGGCGTTTTTAGAAAACGTAACCCTCAACGAATGAATAACTTTCATCAGGGCACTGTAGAAGATGGGTTTAACCGCCGCGCGCTGCACCCGCCATGTGATCGCCGAGGTGAACCAGCAAATGCCCCGGACGCTCGGCGATTCGTTCCTGCACGTCAGCAAGGTCTCGGCGATGGTCGAAACGTCGCGCCCCCTCTTTGAACTCAAGCCTGAGCCGTTCACCGACCTGCAGCGCCGGATCGCGAAAAACGTTGCTTCGCTGATTCCTGATGGCGCGACGCTCCAGATGGGAATTGGGGGCATCCCCGACGCTGTGCTCGCCTGCCTGAGCGACAAGCGCGACCTCGGCATTCATACCGAAATGTGCTCGGACGGCGTAATTCCCCTGATTGAGGCCGGAGTCATCAACGGCGACAAGAAGACTCTCCATCGCGGCAAGGTGGTGACCGGTTTTGTTCTTGGCTCGAAGCCGCTGTTCGACTTCATTCATGACAACCCGATCTTCGAATTCCACCCGATTCTCTACACGAACGACCCGTTCATCATCGCGCGGAACGAGAAGATGGTCGCGATCAACTCGGCGCTTCAAGTCGATCTTACCGGCCAGGTATGCTCCGACTCGCTCGGAACCAAACCTTACAGCGGTTTCGGCGGGCAGGTGGATTTCATCCGCGGCGCGGCCCGCTCGAAGGGCGGTAAGCCGATAATCGCGCTGCCCTCGACGGCGAAGAACGGGACCGTATCGCGAATTGCCACGGTGCTCGGCCCCGGCGCGGGCGTGGTCACCAGCCGGGCCGACGTGCACTATGTCATTACCGAGCATGGCTGTGCATATCTTCACGGAAAGAATCTGAGGCAGCGCGCCGAAGCGCTGATCGCCATCGCGGATCCGAAGTTCCGGGACGAGTTGTATGACTTCGCGGTGCGAGCTCGCTATCTCGAGCCGCGTACGGAGCTGATTGCCGAGGGCCAATCATGAAGCAACTCGTGCAAGTCCGCGACTGGAACTATGGTGGCGGGGCAGGCCATCGTGGCCTGAAGTATGCGCGGAGGGGGATAGACGGCGGAAAACCGCCGGCTTGCCAAGTGCTGTCATCGTCTAAGGAGGGACTATGCCAATTTCGGTCAGGCGCCTGACAGGGCAGGACCAATCGCTGTTAGAGCAGATGTACGATCACTTTGTGCCGCATAAGGCGGCAATGGGTCTTCCACCGGGCGACCGGGAGAAGCGCCGCGAGTGGCTGGCAGACCTCCGAAAGGGCGTCAACCTCGTGGCGTTTGTGGACGGCCAACTTGCCGGTCACCTGGCGTTGATGCCCGGTCCAGACATCGCGGAAATCGCCTGCTTTGTTCATCAGGACTTCCGCCGACGCGGAGTTGCGACCGCTCTCATGCGTCAGGCTGTCAAAGAGGCGGAGGAAGCCGGTCTGTCCGCAATCTGGGTCCTCATTGATTCGAGCAACGATGCTGCCAGGCAAGGACTTCGAAACTTCGGTTTCCGGGCGGCATGGGAGGATCTGCGGGAAGCGCAGTACGTCCTGCCGGTTCTGAAAGCGGTGGCGACATGACAACGCCGGATCGCGGTCTGGTGCTCATCGACTCGGAGGAATGCAAGGGTTGTGCCCTTTGCTTCGAAGCCTGTCCGCCCAAAGTCCTGCGGTTTGGAGAGCTGCTGAACCGATACGGCTACCGGTCCGCGGCCTATGCCGGCGCCGGCTGTACCGGCTGCGGAATTTGCTTCTTCGCCTGTCCCGAACCTGGCGCGATCACGGTACTTCGAAGGGAGGGCCGAGTATGTCAAAACAATTGATCAAGGGCAACGAAGCGATCGTGAAAGGCGCGATCCTCGCCGGATGCCGCGCCTTCTACGGGTATCCCATCACTCCGGCGAGCGAGATCGCGGAAGCCGCGGCGCTTTACATGCCGCAAGTGGGAGGCGTATTTCTACAGGCCGAGAGCGAAGTAGCCGCGATCAACATGCTTTACGGTGCCGCATCCGCCGGCGTGCGCGCCATGACGGCATCGAGCGGCCCAGGCATCAGCTTGATGCAGGAGGGCATCAGCTACCTGGCGGGCGCGGAACTGCCCTGCGTTATTGCCGATATCATGCGCGGCGGTCCAGGCCTTGGGAATATCGCTCCCGAGCAGGGCGACTACAACCAGGTGGTGAAGGGCGGTGGACACGGGTGTTATCGCACTTTGGTGCTTGCTCCGGAATCCGTGCAGGAGATGGCCAGTCTGACGTCACTTGCCTTCGATCTAGCCGATAAATACCGCAATCCGGTGGTCGTGCTGGCGGACGGCTGTATCGGCCAGATGATGGAGCCGGTGGAGTTTCCCGCCACGGTGGTGGAACCGCAGGTCCCGCGGTGGGCGGTGACAGGAACGGCCGATTCGCGCCCCAACCTGATCACGTCGCTCCACCTCGATCCAGACGATCTCGAAGCACACATCCGCCACCTTGAGGCCAAGTATCGCCGGGCGGAACGCGAAGAAGTGCGCTTCGAATCGTGGCGGACGGAGGACGCGGAAATCGTTCTTGTGGGCTACGGAATTGTGGCGCGGATACTGAAAGCGGCAGTTGAGCAGGCGCGCTCGGAAGGACTTGCGGTTGGCCTGCTGCGCCCCATCACACTCTACCCTTTCCCAGGCGACGAGCTGCGCCGGCTGAGCCGGCGGGCGTGTGCGTTCGTCGTTGTCGAATTGTCCACCGGCCAATTGGTGGACGACGTGCGGCTTGCCGTTGAAGGGCGCAGGCCCGTCGAGTTCCACGGCCGGGCCGGCGGGAATATTCCAGGCTGCGAGGAAGTGCTCGCCCTTGTGCGGGACATGATCCCGCGGGAGCAGATGGCAGATGCCTGACCTCACCATTCCCGGTTACACGGTGGTCCATGAAAAACCACGCAGCTTCTATCCGGTCTGCGAGCGCAAACCGGAGATGCAGCACCAGACTCATTACTGTCCGGGGTGCGGCCACGGGATCGCGCACAAGCTAATCGCCGTGGCGATTGACGAACTCGGCATCCAGGACAGAACGGTACTGATCAGCCCGGTCGGCTGTTCCGTCTTTGCCTATTACTACTTCGACACCGGCAACATTCAAGTTGCGCACGGACGCGCGCCGGCGGTCGCGACGGCGGTGAAACGCAGCCGTCCCGAAAGCATCGTGATCGCCTATCAGGGCGATGGAGATCTGGCGGCCATTGGAGCGGCCGAAATCCTTCATGCAGCGAACCGGGGCGAACCCATCACTGTCATCTTCATTAACAACGGAACCTACGGAATGACCGGTGGTCAGATGGCGCCCACTACACTGATCGGCCAAACCACCACCACCACTCCGTTCGGCCGCAACGTCTGGAACGAAGGATATCCTCTGCACGTGTCCGAACTCTTGGCGTCGCTCGAAGCGCCGGTTTATGTTGAACGCGTTGGCCTGGGAAGCAACAAGCAAATCATGAACGCCGCGCGCGCTGTCCGGCGCGCTATCGAGAACCAGGTCAAAGGTCTGGGTTTCTCGCTCGTCGAAATCCTCTCGCCCTGTCCTACGATCTGGAAAATGAATCCGGTTGAGGCGCAGCGCAGGGTTCTCGAAGAGACTGTAAAGACTTTCCCTTTGGGACAGTTTCGAGACCGCACAAAGAGCGCGCCTGCTCGCCCGGCGGCGGCACCTGTCCCACTCTTCGCGGAAATCCCGGCGATTCTTGGGCTCGCGAACGGCGCATCACCCGCAGCAAAGACCATGCGTTCCGGCGAGACCATCGACTGGCGGGTGCGAGTCGCCGGCTTCGGGGGCCAAGGCGTGCTGATGCTAGGTGAAGTGCTGGCTGAAGCGGGCTTGGATGCGGGTTTCGAAGTCTCCTGGCTCCCGTCTTACGGCCCCGAGATGCGTTCCGGAACGTCCAATTGCCATGTGCGCCTGTCGAGTAAACCGATCGATTCACCGCTGGTTTTGCACCCAAACGTTTTGCTCGCGATGAATGAGCCGTCGTTGCGCAAGTTCCTCGCGCCGGTTGAGCCGGGAGGATGGGTTTTCTACAACGGGACCGAGATCCCGCAAGGGTGCGCCGGGCGCCTTGACGTTCACTTCATCGCGAGACCCTTTGCGGAGATTGCCGGCAACGCAGGCGACGCCCGGTCCGCCAACATGACCATGCTGGGCGCACTTCTCGAAGCGACGGGGATGCTCGCGGAGGAGCGCGTACTTGCCGCCCTGCGGCGGAGGGTCTCCTCCGGGCATTGGCTTGAAGTCGATCGCCGCGCGCTCGACGGCGGCCGTGAAGCTGTCACGAAAGGAGTTCGTCATGAAAGCTGACACCAACCAGGACATCATCGTTTTTTTCGACAACCGTCTGGTTCCCCTGCGCGACGCGAAGGTCGGCATCCTAACGCACGCCTTTAATTACGGCACGGGCGTGTTCGAAGGTATCCGTGGCTACCGGGACGAGAACCAGAGGGAACTGTTTTTGGTTCGTCCACAGGAACACTACGAGCGATGGAAGCGGAACTGCTCGATTCTCCGGATCGACGTCCGGCCCAAGCCTTCAGTGCTGTGCCGGATCACTTCGGCGCTGGTGCGTCGCAACCAGTTTCACACAAACGTCTATGTCCGCCCCCTTGCTTACAAGTCCGCCGAGCGAATCGGCGTCAGCCCTGACGGAGCGAGTGCTTTTGCGATAACCGCTCTCCCGTTTGGAGACTACATTGACAGCCGGGCCGGGTTGCACGCCGGCGTGTCGTCCTGGCGGCGGATTGCGGACACGGCCGTCCCTTGCCGCGCCAAGATCTGCGGCGCCTACGTCAACAGCGCGCTCGCGAGCGACGAGGCGCGCCGGGAGGGATACGACGAAGCTATTTTCCTGACCGAAGACGGTCACGTCGCGGAGGGCGCAAGCTGCAATATCTTCCTTTTGCGTGGTGAAAGGCTCATCACGCCGGCGGTAAGTGAAGGAATCCTCGAGGGCATCACGCGAGCGAGCGTGATCGAACTCGCGCAACGGGAACTTCACCTCGATGTGGTTGAGCGGCGTGTGGACAGGAGCGAACTCTACGTCTCGGACGAAGTGTTCTTCACGGGCACGGCGGTCGAGTTGGCGCCGATTGTGCGCGTTGACCACCGCCCCGTGGGTTCCGGCAAGATCGGCCCCGTCGCAGCGGAGCTTCGCAGGCTATATCTCGAAGCCGCCCGCGGCGCGAATCCAACGTACAAAAAGTGGCTGTTCCCGGTTTACGGGCCGGTGGCCGCGGGAAAGGCGGCGTGAGTCTGATCGCCAAACTTGCGGCGCCGGTCGCGTAGAGTCTCCCTTTTCGTCCCTTCGCCCGGCGTCTAGTTTCCAGCGTCGTCAATTTTGAGAATTCATCGCTCGGATTTCGCTCAAACGATTACGCGGCTTAGCGTTGACGTAACGTTGACATAACGTTGTTAAGCCTCTGTTAAGGCCAGTCCCCCTGCTTGCGATTTCAAGGGCGAAGCCCTTGGTTATATCTAGAAAATGTACCGCAGTCCCATCGTGATCCGGCGGTTGTTGCCGTCCGTGCCCCACTGATTCAGGAAGTTCGCCGAGTTGATCCGCGCTTCGGGAATTCCGAAGTTGCGGGTGTTCGTGGTCCGGTACATCTCCACGCGAAACTGAATCGTGTTCTTCTCCGTGATCTTCGTGTTCTTGAAAATGCCGAGATCCAGGTTGCCGATGCCATCGGCGCGGAGCACGTTGCGGCCCAGGTTGCCGAGCGGACTCGCGGCTGTTACCGGGGAAAACAGCGCCGAACCGCCGGCTCGCAGCAGGTCCGGCACGATCATCGTCGAAAGGTTTCGATTCGTGTTGACGTTCGGCCGCGTGGCATCGCCGATGAGCGCGTTAATGCCGCTCAGGTTGAACCCCGGGTCCGCCCCGTTCAGCGCGGAGAACGCCGCGCCGGATTGGAAAGTAAGAAATCCGTTGAACTGCCATCCGCCCGCGATCTTGCCGAGCGCTCCCGATTGCGAGCGGTGGAACGGCAGCTCAAACACGCCGTTAACGGTAATTCGTTGCGGGCGGTCGTAGGTCGAGCGGCCGCGGTCCGCGTTGCGGTCGAAGGAGTTTTGCGGGACGGCGACTTCGCCCGAATTCGATGGGTTGAATATTTCCGATGCCCCGTCGATAAACGCGCTCCATGTGTAATGCGCACCCATCGAGAAATTCCTGGACAACCGCTTTTCCAGGCTCGCCTGGAGAGAATGGTAGATCGACGATGTACAGTTGCAGCGCTCCCGGATCACGCCGAAGGTGGGATCGACACGCCTCAAGCCGCGCGATCCGGGAATGGCGGGGTTACCGTCGATACTCTGGAACAGTGCCGATCCCTTGGTCCCTACCCAACCAAGTGTCAAAGCCCAGTTGTCGATCAGTTCCCGCTGAAAATTCAGCGAGAACTGCTCGGCGTAGGGAGACCGGAAATCGTTCGAGACGATCGTGCGGGTAAGCGAATTCGGATCGGTAGGAAGCGGGATCAGCAAGGGATTCGAGCGAACCTGATCGATCTGCGTGAAAGCGTTCGGCGCTCCCGCAGGAAGCGTGAACACGTTTACGAACGGGAACGCACTGCCGATGTTGAGCGAAATATTGTTGAAAATCAGGTCGTAGGTGCGCGAATAGCCGCCGCGAAGGACGAGTTTGCCATCTCCGGTCAGCTTGCCCAGCATTCCCGGCCCCTGTCCGAACCGGTAGTTGAAGCCCACGCGCGGCGCCCAGTTATTCTTGCCGCGAGGGGGAACGGGATTGAACGCAAAACGCCTATCGCCGTTCGCGGCCGCCACGACGCGCTGGTTGTAAAACGCCAGGTTCGCCATCGGATTGCCCGGCGTTTCGTAACGGACGCCGTAGGTAAGCGTAAAGTTCTTCGCCGCGCGCCACTCGTCCTGAAGGAAGAAAAAGTAGTCGTAGTAGCGGTAGTATTGAATGGCCTCGCCGCCCTTGAGTGGTGCATTGATCGTCGCGGCATTCGCTACATCGTCGACCAGCGTCTGCAAGGTGTTGTACTGAACCCGGCCTCGCGTGGTGGGAAGGAAGCTCTGGAACTGTTCCTGACGGCGGAAATCCAAACCGAACTTCATGGAATGCCCGCCGCGCAGAATCCCCACGGTTTCCTGAATCTGATAGTTGTTGACGGTCTGGTACTGGGGCAGGTTCACGGCCAATCCGATTCCGGTGCGGGAAGCCGCCGCGTTAAAGCCGGTGAGCCCAAGTTCGTTCACCTCGATCGAAGGGATTCGCAACGCACGCACGGGGTCCGCGGCATTCGTGCTGTTCGACAGCCTGGAGTACGAAGCGCGGAGCTCGCTAAACACGGTCGGGGAGATCGAACTGTTGAGGAATGCGCTCGCGGCCTGGGAACGCTGCGGAGTCACGCTCGAAAGACCTTCCGGCGTCGCTTGACCGGTCCCGGAAACGGCGTAGTTGTCGAACAGGAAGCGGCCTCCGAGGCTTTGCTTGTCACTAAAACGATGGTCTACGCGGCTGGACCATTGCGAGTCGTTGAACTTCTGGGCGGTCGATCCGGTCAGGCTGCCGAGCGGGACCGCGATGGTGCGTCCGTTCGCGGTTACCATGGCGTTCCTGCCGATCGGCGCCGTTGCGGCGGGCAGGTTTTCGAGCAGCGCCTTGACCGCCGGACGCGTGCCCGCAAGGGCATTCAACAACTGCCGGCCCTCTTCCGTGGGTACTCCGTTGATGGTGCTTCCGCTGCCGAGGCGGCGGTCCGTCCAGCGCTGGAACGACCCGAAGAAAAACGTCTTGTCCTTGATTACGGGGCCGCCAATCGTGCCGCCGAGTTGATTCTCAATCCGGAACGGGGCGGCGGCGAAACGCGCGGCCTTGTCCAAATTGCTGCGTGAGTTCAAATGGTTGTCGTTGTGGAACCAGAACGCGGATCCATGCAAACTGTTGCTCCCGCTCTTCGTGATGATGTTGACCACCGAACCCGCGGCCCGGCCGTATTCCGGCGCGAACTGGTTGGTGATCAGCCGGAACTCGGCGACGATATCGGGGTTGTTCACCGGCTGCGCGGCCCCGCCAACGCTCGGACTGTTGGCATCCTGTCCGTCGATCATGAAGTTGTTCGATCTCAGCCGCATGCCGTTAACGGAGAACGCGACGCCATTCTCAGTGCCGTTGTTTCCGCTGGCCGCGAAACTGGACTGGCCCGAAGAGAGCTGGCTAACGCCGGCAACCGAAAGCGCGAGATTCATCAGGTTCCGGTTCGGCGCGAGCGGCAGTTCGGAGATGCGTTTCGAGTCGAAGTTCACTCCAACTTCGGCATTCGTGGTGTTGATGAGAGGCGCGTCGGTCGTAACCGTCACCGTCTCGGTGACGCCGCCGACCTGAAGTTTGATCTGCAGATCCGCGTCTTGATTGAGCCGCAGAACGATCGGACCCTGCACGTATTTCGAGAATCCTTTGGCTTCCACGGACACTTCGTAGTTGCCGACAGGCAACTGCGGGACGCGGAAGGCTCCATCAACGGCGCTCAGCCGTTCACGGACATCGTTCGTATTGAGGTTGCGAACTTTGACTTGAGCGTTTGCGACGGAGGCACCGCTCGAGTCGCGAACAGTTCCCAGGATTTCACCAGTCGTCACCTGACCGCTGGCGGGTGACAAGAAGAGGAGAGAGGAAATCGACAGCACAGCAAGAGTTTTCCGCATTGGTATGCCCCTTTACTTTAGTGTTTCATGACCAGATTTGAATCCGATCCTCGCTTAGTCTGATATTACCACGCGAGGACATCGAGAGCTAGTGTCTAGTTGCATTAGTTCTGGTACTACTGTATGTTGAGTCATGCGCCGAAAGTCCGCGAAATTTCAGCTCAGCGACGAAGAGATGAAGACCTTAGAGGGATGGACCCGCCAAGGCAAGACGGAGCACCGTTTG
>SYKU01000356.1 GCA_005808865.1 Acidobacteriota bacterium | reverse complement strand
TGGACAGTCCGCGGAGCGGATGCAATTATCGCCTTACGCTGCGCAAGGCTTAGCGGACGCTTCGAGGACTTCTGGGAACGCCGCGCCGCTCGCCAGAAGGCTGCATGACCGCGTCATTTTCATTTTCTTGACGTGCACCCTTGAGTCTGTCCCACCGCATTGCTTCGGTTTGCCGACCCGCTACTCCTCCTCCCACCCGCCCACGAAGGTCTCCTCCACTTCCACCCAGCCGCTCAGTTGATCCCGGTCCCGCCGCACCATCGCGCGTCTCAGCTTCCTGCGTGAGGGGATTCGGTCTAAACACAGGAAACTCGCCGTACTCTCATGGGCTCATCGAATGAACCAGCGATCCTGGCGGGAAGCTGACTTCGTCAGCGGGATGTAATGGGCCCTCGCCGGAAGGAAGCGTCGGCTGACATCCGTGGTGCTGCGAAGGGTGGTGTTATCGATCCGAAAACCCTCCAACTCTGCGGGACGAATGATACCCCACAGAGTTCTCGTCACGCCGTCTCGGCGAGGAGGTAGCGTCTAACCTCCGTTAACAGTTCCTCCGACCGAATCGGTTTGGAGAGATACCCGTTCATTCCCGCGTCGCGGCAGGCGGTCCGCCGGCTGGCAGGATCCTCGGCGGTAAGGGCGACGATTGGCACCGCGCTGCCTGCAGGTAGTTTTCGGATCTCCACGGTCGCATCGATACCGTTCATGTTCGGCATCTGCAAGTCCATCAGCACCAGGTCGTAGGCGCCGGACGAGCGGACAATCTCCAGCGCTTTGCGTCCGTCTTCCGCGCAGTCCACCAGGTAACCGCTCTCCCGGAGGATCTTGGAAACAAGCCGACGAGAAATGTCATTGTCCTCCGCAAGCAGGATTCTCCTCCTGGCTCCGGGCTCCGGATGCCCCACGGTCATCGAGAGGAGAGCGTCATACAGCGTATACCGGCGCACCGGCTTCGCCAGTTCCGAATCGCAAGTTGCAACGCTCAGGTTGGGCGGGCGGCCCTTCCCCGTACTCCCGAGCATCCAAACCAACGGAGTTCCGGGCCGAACTCGCTTCAGGTCCTGGGAAACAGACTCCAGATCGACCCGTCCGCCTCCATCGTCCAGCAGGATCACTCGCGGGTTGGCTCCGGCGGCGATCGCGCGCATCGCCTCCGCTCCCGAACTGCATTTCGTGTGCTCCATGCGGAACTGGGCGAGCAGGTTTCCGAGAGAATGCGCGGTCCGCTGATTGGGAACGATCAGGAGCGCCTTCATGCCGTCCAACTGCCGATGCCATGCTTGTTTTCCGGTCCCGCTTGCCGCGATCAGCGGTATTGTGAACGTGAACGCGCTTCCCACCTCAGGCTGGCTTTCGACCGAAATCCGGCCTCGCATCAGGGTGATCAATTGCTGCGTGAGTGCGAGGCCCAACCCTACTCCGGAGTATCGCCGGGCTAGGCCGCCGTCAATCTGGTGGAATGATTCGAAGATTCCATCTATCTTCCGCGGGTCAATCCCTATGCCAGTATCACGAACGCTTACCGTCAGGTCGAAGCCGTTCGCATCCGCAGGAGTTCCATGGGACAACACCTCCACTTCGCCACTCTCCGTAAACTTGATGGCGTTCCGCAGCAACTGGGTAAGCGCCTCGCGAAACCGGAGAACGTCACCCATGGCGAGCGTCGGCACGCCTTCGTCCACATTGCAGATAAGCTCGATTCCCTTGGCTTCGGCGCGCGGCATTTGTTCGCAAACAACACTTTCGATCGTCTCGGCAACGTCGAACTCCGAAAAGTCGATTTCCGCCGATTTTGCGACAAAGGACGAAAAATCGAGAGAAGGCCGCAACAAGTCGAACAGATCCTGCGCACAGACGCGGACCACGGAGGCAAATTCGCGTTGCTCCGCGCTCAGGGGCGTTTCGAGCAGCAGGTCCATCATTCCCATGATGCCGTTGATTGGCGTCCGGATCTCGTGATTCAACCCCATCACGAAATTCTGTTTAAGCCGCTTGACTTCGGCAAGTTGAGTGGTCAACTGCTCCAGCGCGGCAACCTGAGCCGCCGCGACCTGAGCCGCAGCGAGATGGGTTGCAGCGAGATGGCCCGCCGCCAAGTCTGCCGTTTGGGTTTCCACGTCGTTTGTTCAATCGGCAGACTGCCAGGAAAGTTTAGTCGTCGCTGTCGAAAATTCCTCCGATCGCGCCAAGAGGCCCGCTTCGCTCGTCGCCACCCGTTCGCATCGGAATCAACTCGCGCCGCAGCTTGTCGAGGGTCATACTCTGCACGATCACCTTTCCAGGGCCGGTAAGTGTCGCGAGGAATAATCCCTCCCCGCCGAAAAGCGCGGTCTTGATCCCCCCGACGTACTGAATGTCGTAGTCCACCGATTCATCGAAGGCGACAATGCACCCGGTGTCCACGTGCAGGCCTTCGCCAGCCTGGAGTTCGAACTCGACGAAGTCGCCGCCCCCATGGATAAAAACCTGTCCCGGTCCCGTGAGCTTTTCCAGTATGAAGCCCTCTCCGGCCAACAGACCGGCCCCAAGCTTCTTCGCAAACGCGACGTTCAGCTGAACCGTGGTTTGCGCGAACAGAAACGCATGCCGCTGGGCCATGACACTCTGTCCGGCAGTCAGGCTGAAAGCCTGAATGCGTCCCGGATAATTCCCCGCGAAGCCGACTTCCCCGTTTCCGGTCGACCGGAAATAGGTCAGAAACAGAGATTCTCCCGTGACGGTTCTCTTCAATGCGCCCCACAGTTTTTCGCCCAGCGTGACGCCGCTCATGCGGGTCTCCCACGCCACGTTTGGCGTCTTGTAGACCATCTTGCCTGCTTCCGCATAGATCTCCTGGCCAGGCTTCAGGCGCACGCGGGCCACCTGTAGATTGTCGCCTTGAATCGCGTAGTCGAGCGGCTCGAGCGGAACTGCCGAATAGCTGGACAAACCCCCGCCGGCTGCCGGCTTCCCGCAACTTGCGCAGAACCGAGTTCCGTCCGTTAACGCCGCACCACAACTCGTACAGAATCCCATAGTTGATAGTATAAAAGTAGCAACGCGATTTATGCGCTTTTTGTTCCTCCTTCTTCTCGCGCTGGCGTTTTCCGGGTCTGGTTCGGCGCGGCTCATCCCGCAGGTATGCGGCTCCTATCGCGACAGGTGGAAGGAAGACCTTCATTTTCATAAGCACGCGGCCCGGAACGCGGATGCCACTCCGCGCGCCACCCGGCCGGACATCGGGAACGTCGCGATCCTCGAAGACAGCGATGGCGTCGTTGCCCGCCGCAACGAATTCAACCTCGACCAGAAAACGCTGGCGTTCTTTCCCGCCACGGCTGCACCCGTTAAGTACCGCTTCCAGACCTCGGCTGGAAGCTACGACTTGGCGGCGGCCGCTTCGGGATCACTCCTTCAAGGCATCCGGGACGACGATGCGCGTCTGGTTCCCCTCCCGTTTCCTTTTCCTTTCTTTGGCGCGGTCCACCGGGAGGTGTTTGTCAACTCCGACGGAAACCTGACTTTCGGCGCGAGCGACACCGATTCGAGCCCACGCTCACTCGGACGTCTGGCCTCCGGCCCGCCTCGTATCGCCGCGCTTTTCGACGATCTAGATCCTTCCCAGGCGCGTGACGGGATACGCGTCCTCTCCGATCCCAACCGTTTCGTGGTCACCTGGGTCCAGGTGCCGGAGTATCAGGACTTCGGATTTGGTATTCCCCAAACCTTCCAGGTCCGCCTCTATCCCGATGGCCGCGTGGAGATCTCCTATAGCGGAATTAACGCGGAGTCCGCCGTGGTCGGCATCGCCCCCGGCCGCTTGCAGGGGTCGAGCACCGTTGTTTCCTTCGCTACCGGTTCTTCGGACGCATACGGCGCGGCCGTTGGAGAACGCTTCGGTACGAACACCGAAGTCGACCTCGCGACAGCCGCGCAGAAGTTCTACGAAAGCCACGACGATAGCTACGACTACCTCGTCTTCTACAACAACCTGGATATTCAGGCCGATATCGGAGCGATTGCCTTTGAAAGCACCGTTCGCAACACCCGCAAGGGGTACGGCGACCGTATCACGGATACCGGTTTGGAATACGCCTCTCCCTCTCGATTACAGGCGGTACTCAATCTCGGCCCACTAAGCCAGTACCCGGCCGATCCGTCAGCACTCATGCGGGGCCAATCTCCGGGGGGCCTTACTGCGCTCTCGGTGCTTGCCCACGAATCCGGCCACTTGTTTCTGTCCTATGCGAGCGTGCGGGATTTCTCGAACCCCGATCTGCGGCCCATGCTTGGACGGCAGGACGCGCACTGGAGCATCATTTTCAATTCGGAGGCCTCGTTCATGGAAGGCGCGCGCCTGCTGGACAACGGCGCGACTGCGCCGAGCCGCTTCTCGACCGTCGCCACCTACGAAGCCTTCGCGCCGCTCGACCAATATCTGATGGGTTTCCGCGCGACCGAGGAAGTGCCGCCGACCTTCGTCGCGACGGGCGCGAGCGCGTCTTTGCAGCGTCGCGCGCCGCAAATCGGCATTGAGTTCAACGGCGGCCGCCGTGACTTAGTGGCCGCCGATATCGTTCTGGCCGAGGGCAGGCGCATTCCGGACCACACTGTGGCACAGCGGCGATTCCGCTTCGCCATCATTCTGGTTGTGCGCCAGGGGACAACACCTTCCCAATTGGAAATCGACAAGCTGGAGGCGATTCGGAGCGCGTTTGACGCTTATTATCGGAAATCGGCGTCGGACCGCGCCTATGCCGACACCAGCCTGAAGCGGAGTGTCAGACTCTCCGTGTTTCCGGCGGCAGGGGTGATCGAGGGCCGGAGCGCGCAGGCTACTGTCTCGATACAGAAGCCGCTGGCCGCCGCCCTGACACTACTGCTTAAAACCCAGACGGGCGCCGCATCCGTACCGCCATCCGTCACCATTCCAGCTGGGGCCCTTTCGGCCAGCTTCGCAATCGCTGGTTCACGCGTGGGTGTCGAGGAGCTATCGGCTGAACCCGCGGACGAGCAATTCGCTACCGCATATGCACGCATCCAGGTTGCTGCTGCCGCCGCGTTGCGGTTGATCACGGTCTCGGGCGACAGGCAGCCCGCGACCCCCGGTGCGCCGCTGGCAAAGCCGATTGTGATCCGCGTAACGGACATCAACGAATTACCATATTCGGGTGTTGCGGTGCAGGCCTCAGTTAGCGCGGGGGGGGGCCTCACGCCCCTGAATGCGATTTCGGACGCGAACGGCGAGGTGAGTTTCATCTGGACGCCCGGGGCCGATGCGGTGAATCGCCTGACGGCACAGGCTGTGCCGGGAGTTGCGCCGGTCGTGGTGACGGCTACGGCGCGACCCTTCACAACGGCGGCTTCGGTGGTGAACGCGGCGTCCTCCGCCGCCGGGTTGTCTCCGGGCGGCCTCGCGAGCGTATACGGGACGAACCTCGCGGGCGGCGCATCCGCGCAAGCGGCCTTCCCCTGGCCCAGTTCCCTCGCGGGCGTCACGGTGCTTGTGGGCGGCCGCGCCGCTTCCCTGTTGTTTGTCACCGATGGACAGATCAACTTCCTTGTACCGTCCGAACTTCCGGAGGGGTCGACCCAGTTGACCATTACGACGCCCGCCGGAACAGCGGCGCCAGTGACGGTGCCCGTGCAGGCCGTGTCACCCGGTGTCTTCTTCGATGCTGCATCAAAGTTTGGCGCAATCCTGAACGCTGGAACCGCTCAGACGACCGAACAACGGCCTGCGGCGTCGGGAGAGTTTATCGAGATCTACGCGACGGGACTGGGACCCGTTCGCACAACCTCCGCGGGCTTCCGGGAGACCGTTTCGACGCCGCAGGTGCAGATCGGGACCCTGCCCGCGAAGGTGCTGTTCAGCGGCCTTGCGCCGGGGTATTTGGGCCTCTTTCAGATAAACGTCCAAATGCCGGAGGGCGTGCCGCGCGGCGTTCAACCGCTGAGGCTGGTGGTGAATGGCCTTCGAAGCAATGAGGTGATTACGGGCGTGCGGTGAGCCTTGGAGCCGGAGGGTATAACGATCATTCCTGTCTTCTGGCCGCAAGCAGCAACAGGCCGAACGCGGAACGCCGGCCAATCCCACCCGGCGGCGACTTGCGCGATCGTCCCGTGAGCGCCAGTCACCGCCATCTTGTTCATCCGCGGTGCAGGCCAGCGTGGTACCGGCCTCGGTTCGACAACTAAAGCCGAACGTCGCGAATCGGGGTACACGTCAGTCTGGCAACCGGCGCCGGAACAATTTTCACGGATTAGTCGTAAAATCCCTTAATGGACGCCGCACTGTCAACCCCGCCCCTCAAACCCCTCCGTCTCTGGCCCGGCGTCGTCGCCATCGTCCTCCTGATCCTGTCCCGCTTCTTTGTGAAGGCTCTCATCCCCGGTTTTGAAGGCTTCATGTGGGCTATCGAAGGTTCGTTCGGCTGTGCGGTTGCGGTCATTCTCTGGTGGCTTTTGTTCAGCCGCGCCCCTTGGCTTGATCGAGTTGGCGCCATCGTCCTCATCTTCACCGCCCTCGCCTCGGCATGGTTCGTCAAGCACGAGTCCATGGGCCCTGCCTGGATGTTCGCCTACGCTGCGCCGTTCGTCCTGGTCGCCTTCGTCGGCGCTGCGTTCGCCGCCAGAAACCTCCCTGATTCCCGACGCCGCCTCCTTATCGGCGCCGCCATCCTCCTCAGTTCCCTCGGCTGGACGCTGTTCCGCACCGAAGGCATTGATGGTGACCACCGGGCTGCATTCGCCTGGCGATGGTCCGCCACAACCGAGCAGCATCTGCTTGCCAAACCTTTGCCAGCCGAGGCGCTCGTCGAACCTGCTCCCTCACAACCCGCCAGGCCCGCCGAGGCTCCCAAGCCGGAGGTGCTCCCCACAGTCACTCCCGATTGGCCCGGCTTCCGCGGCCCCAACCGTGACGGCGTCGTCCAGGGAGTCACGATCGCCACTGCTTGGTCCGAGTCTCAACCCGTCGAAATCTGGCGCAAACCCGTCGGTCCCGGCTGGTCCTCCTTCGCCGTGCAGGGCGGCCTCATCTACACCCAGGAGCAGCGCGGCGAAGAGGAACTCGTCAGTGCCTACAAGGCCGCCACGGGCGATGTCGTCTGGCGGCACGCCGACCGTGTTCGCTTCTTTGAATCGAACGCCGGTGCCGGCCCCCGCGGCACTCCGGCCCTGGCCGGTGGCCGCGTCTACACCCTCGGCGCCACCGGCATCCTCAACGCGCTGGACGCCTCCTCGGGTCGACGCATCTGGACCCGAAACAGTACCGGCGACACCAAGCGCCGCGTCCCCGATTGGGGGTTTTCCGCATCTCCCATCGTCACCCACGGCCTCGTGATTATCTACGCCGGCCGCCTCGTGGCCTATGAAGCAGCCACTGGGAATCCTAAATGGCTTGGTGAATCTGTTGGCGGCAGCTACAGTTCCCCTCACCTGGCCAGCATCGGCGGCGTCGAACAACTCGTCATCCTCACCCCCAAGGGCGCTGCTGGTCTTGATCCGGCGTCCGGCGCCCCAATCTGGTCCCACGAATGGCAAGGTCTCCCTATCACCCAGCCCGCCCTCATCCCGGGCGGCGGCATGCTAATCTCCGCCTCCCAGTCCGCGGGCACCCGTCGCATCGACCCAGTCCACGGCCCCGGCGGGTGGACCATCGATACCCGCTGGACATCTCTCGCCCTAAAGCCCTACTTTAACGACACCGTCGTTCATAAGGGCCACGCCTACGGCTTCGATGCCCGTATCCTGGCCTGCATAGACCTCGACGACGGCAAGCGCGTCTGGAAGGGGGGCCGCTACGGCAACGGCCAAATGCTCCTGCTTCCCGATCAGGATCTTCTCCTCATCCTCTCTGAGGACGGCGAAATCGCACTTGTCCAGGCATCACCGGCGGGGTTCACCGAACTCGCCAAAATCCCCGTCCTCGAAGGCAAGACCTGGAACCATCCCGTCTTTGCCTCCGGCCTCCTTTTCGTCCGCAACGCTCAGGAAATGGCAGCCTTCAGGCTTCCCATCGCCGGCCGCTAACGATGCAGGCTTTTTGAAACTGGCTCAACGGGAGGGGTTTCCTCCCGCAACCCACGACAGGGACCTTTCCAGGGCGGCACGGGCCGAAAACTTTCGGCTCATCGGAACTGGCTAAACTAAAGCGTCTTCAGAAACTCGATCAGCGCGCGCTTGTCCTGGTCGCTAAGCGCTGGTTCCGTTACCGGGGTTGCGTCCCCCGGTTCCGCGTAACCCGTTCCGAAGTAGTGGCCCCGATTGACCACGAAGTCTGGACACT
>SYKU01000355.1 GCA_005808865.1 Acidobacteriota bacterium | reverse complement strand
TTGCGGCGGGGCCGTCCCAGGGCTCCATGAGCGATGCATGGTATTCGTAGAACGCCTTCTTGGCGGGATTCATGTGCGCGTTGGAAGACCACGCCTCCGGAATCATCATCGCCATCACGTGCGGGATGGTGCGGCCCGAGAGGTACAGCATCTCCAGAGCGTTGTCGAAGTTCGCGGAATCGCTGCCGCCGGGCGAAATGACCGGAAATGTCTTCTGGAGATCCGCGCCGAAGGACGGTGAATCCAAAACCCGTTCGCGGGCGTGCATCCAGTTGACGTTCCCTTTCAAAGTATTTATCTCGCCGTTATGAGCGATATAACGGAAAGGATGCGCCAACTGCCAAGTGGGGACCGTGTTGGTGGAGAAACGCTGGTGTATGAGGCACAGAGCGCTCATCACGTCCGGGTCCGCAAGCTCTCCGTAAAAGTTTGCGATCTGCGGGGCGAGAAGCAGGCCCTTGTACACGATTGTTCGCGCGGAAAACGACGGAACGTAAAAATAGTCTTTGTCTTCGATGTTGGAGGCGCCGATTTCCGATTCGGCCCGCTTGCGAACTACATAGAGCTTACGCTCAAGCGCGTCCTCGTCCATCCCAGGAGCCCGGCGGACAAAAATCTGCTCGATGTAGGGCTGGGACTTGCGGGCGACGCGGCCGATGGCTGTACCGTCGATCGGTGTGTCGCGCCAGCCGAGAACTTCGAGTCCCTCTTCCCGAACGATTCGCTCGAGAATCCCCTCGCACGTGAGACGGGGGTGTTTCTCGACCGGAAGGAACACCATTCCAACGCCGTATTCGCCGGGCGCCGGCAGCGTGAAACCGAGCTTCGAACACTCGCGGACAAAAAATTTGTGCGGAACCTGAATGAGAACACCGGCACCGTCACCCGTCTCCGGGTCGCAGCCGCATGCGCCGCGGTGCGTGAGGTTGATCAGTACCTGCAAACCCTTTTGAACAATCTCGTGGGACTTATGACCCTTCACGCTGGCCACGAAGCCGATGCCGCACGCGTCGCGCTCGTTGCGCGGGTCATACAGGCCGGCGGCGGCGGGCAGGCCATGACTTCGATTCGTGGGACTCATCTCAGCTCCTGACACCAAGGACACTTCCGGCGCTTCTCGCGAAGATTCGGATTCCGATACTATAGCAGGTTGTTTACTATAAGGCAACAGAAATTTACGCCGTCGCATTATAAGCAAGGCTTCTGCTAAAGGGAGGTGCAATCCCGCAAGGAATCACGCGGCTGCGCCGTCGCTTGTCGAGGAGTATTTCACGGTGAAATAGAGAATAGTACAAAAGCGGACTGCGGTTGCGGCCGAACACACGGTATCAAGTCTATTGACGTTCCATTAAGCCGTTTATTATCCATGTTATAGAGGATTTCTCGGTCCTTGCCCTGAGCTTTTTGTGGGAAATACTGTTGACGGTTTCCGGTTCTGCCATGACTCTATTAGGCGAGATTGTAGGTGAAGGATCTGGCCCCACGGGGCTAAATGTAGAGGACAGAGCAGGAATGGAAAACGACGGATCCGGAGACGATAGCACGAAGCGAGGGCGCGATATGGACGGCGTGGTAAAGCGAATTCGTGCCGGGGAGGCGGCCGCCGGCGCAGAGCTTGCGGAGCTGTTTTCGCGGGGGGTCTCGCTCCTTTTGACGCGCGAGCTTGACGCAAATCTGGTCGAACCGAAAATAGCGAGAGTTCTGGAATTGGTCGCTGATGACATCCGGCGGGACGCATCCGTTACGGGTGAAGGGCTGGCATCCGCGGTGCGGGCGCGAGTGAAGCGGGAACTCTCCGAGCTTCGCGATAGCCGGGCCCATTTTACGGCTCCGGCAGAGGCGTCCGAAGCAGCCGGCGCGGCGGGCCGCGAAGCTCTCAGCAAACTGTCCCCGGAACAGAAAGACCTCCTGCGCCGCCACTATATTCTGGAACAGCCCCGGCAGCAGATTTGCGCGGAAATGCAAATCGGCGAGCACGAGTTTCGCTCTCTGAAGAGCGGAGCAAGAAGCCTCTTCGACAGTGTGCAGTGCCCCAAGCCCGTCCAGCGCTACCAGACCCGACTGGCGTTTCGGCAGCCGACGGGCTGAGCGGGCGACCCTCCCTCGGCAATAATCACCAAATAAGCGAGTTCGACTGATTTTTGATTGTAAAGTGGGGCCGTTTGGGCCTGTCAGGAAGTGTTGGTTCACGTCCGCATATTGAACTGCGGCAACGATAGGGCCGGCCATCGTTTTGTGGCCCCCCCCATTTCCGGGGAGACGGCAGGCGGGCGGAAAGCGATCGCCTGCCCCACCGTAAGCCAAATGCAACCTTTGTTTCATGACGGGCCCCCAGCATAGAAGACCTGCACGAATCTATCGGTTGCCCGCTGTTCGCGAACGCACCGCCGATTGCTGCCGCGATTTCGACAACCGGTTAGCGCACGTCCACGCGGCCTGGGTCCGGTTCAACCGATGCTCAGGCTATCGATCCAATCCCCGGCGTCGACGCGTCCTCACAAGGGACGAGGTCGGCGGCCGGCCGAAATTCGTGCACTACAGATCGACCCGCGCCTAACCAGCCTTGGTGCCGCGCGGCGATTCCCGCGTCCCTGCCAAACGGTTCAAGGCTCTCGTCTCGCACCTTTCGCGCTGCGACAGAACGTGTGATCTCCCAGCCCTAAAGTTTTTGCGCGAACTACCGAAGAGCAATTCAAACGACAAGAAAGGTTGAGCGCGTCCCCGTATCGTTTGGTCCGGGGTCTTACGTTGTGGTTTGCCATGACTCTGCGGACACGTGTGCTTTCGCTGGTATTGGTGGCGGTGGTGGCGCTCTCCGCGCTGGCTGCGAAGGCACGAGCGCAGGGCAGCACGGTGCTGGTGCTCACGATTCCCGCTGAAGCGTCGATCCGCATCGACACTTCCGGAGTCCAGCACGTCACGGCGGCCGAGGTAGTGAACACGACCAGCTTCACCTACCGGATTCGAACGTCCAAGCTCGGAGGGGCCGGCCGGATCACGGCGCAGGTGGATCTCGACCCAGCCGTTGCCGGGAGCGTCGAAATGGTGTACACGGCGGCGGTGTCTGGTCCCGGTTTGGCGCCCTTCGGACGCCAGCGGCTCGGTGAACTGGCGGAATTGACGGTAGCGAGTTTTGGTCCGAACGCGCATTCCGCAAGAGCCGGCAACCCGGGATCATTCAACCTGATTCTGCCAAAGACCGTTCTCGCCTCAGCGACCGTTCCGGCCGCGCCGACTGTGACGTTTACGATCAGCGCCAATTAGGTTTCCGAGTTCCGGCCAAGAAAATGGGCTCTTGCCGTCTGCCTTCCAATTGCAGTGCGTGCGCGAAATAGCAATCCTGAAGCGGTTTGGTAAACGCCAATGAGAGTGGCCATGGCCGGGGGGCTGGATCGCGCCCGTGCAGTCGCCGGCAAAAGGCGATGATCTGGCCCCGCTGTGGCACAATAATGAGGCCACGGAGGGCGCATGCTCAAATATCTCGATACTCTTATTGGTTTTGCGGTCGTCATGCTCGCGATGAGCGTGCTGGTCATGATTGCCACGCAGATGATCTCGGCGCTTCTCGGGAGCCGCGGAACGAACCTGCGGTGGGGGCTCGAAACGTTGTTCGCGAACGCCAACCTTGCCTCGCGCGCGGAGGCGAGGCGGATCGCGGAAGACGTGCTGACGCACGGAATGATATCGGACTCGATCCTGTCCAGGTGGAGAGGGGTGGGGGAGTGGATCGATCCCTTCCTGAAGCGGCTCCATCTGGCGTCGGCCCTCCAGGCCGACGAACTGGTTGCGACCCTGCGTCAGCTGGCGGACGGCAAGTATGCGGGAACGCCACAGGCGGCCGCGATCAACACTTTGCTGGCCGAGCCGAGCCCGGGAGCATTGCGACAAATCGACCTGCTCGCGAGGGTCGTTCCGGCCGGTTCGGGAGCCTTCATCCAAGAAGAAGCCGCGCGCAGGCTGTCTGAAAGCGCGGGGAAACTCGAGGAGGGATTTCACATCGCCCTGGCGCGCGTCTCGCAGCGATTCAGCATGCAACTGAGGCTTTGGACCGTCCTGCTCTCCTGTACTCTCGCCTTCTCCACGGGAACCAATTCGATCCGGCTGATGCGGGAACTGTACTCGAACGGGGCCTTTCGGGAAAGCCTTGTAGCCGCGGCCCCGCAGGTTGAGCGGCTTGCAGACAAAGTAATGTCCGCGGATGCGAAGACGCCTCAGGACGCCGTCGCCGCTGTGTACGCGCGGGCCCTCAAAGGTGCGCTCGAATCCGCGAAAGCCGGGATCGCGCCCCCGGCGAGTGTGGCATCGGAGGATGCAGCCCGGGAGTGGATTTCGAGTAACATTGCCGATGAGGGGCTTCGGGCCGCCGCGCTCTTGGCGTTGCCCGCAGCAGTGAAGCAGGAGTTGACGAACGCGGCCGGCAGCGCGGCCGAGATTCGCACGATCCTGACGAAATCTTCTTTTGACCTGCTGAGATTCGGTTGGGCGGGGCCGTTTGGGGAGGAATGGCCCGGTGTGCTGATGACGGCTGCGCTGCTGAGTCTGGGGGCTCCGTTTTGGTTTAACGTCTTAAAGACGCAGGCAAACCTCCGCCCCGCGCTCGCGAAGCGGACCGCCACGGATAGGAAGAGCTCTTAATTTGCGGTAGTGGGCCTTAGCGGGTGGTAGCGAATTCGGCCCATTGCTTATTCTCACGCCGTACACGATAATGAAGTAGTACTTCCGAATGTATAGTGCCGGACAGGAGACACTGTGAAGCGTGCCGGATCAGACGATGCCCTCCGATGTTCGTTTTGCCACAAAAGCCAGGATGTAGTCGGAAAGCTGATTTCGTCCCCGAGCGACTATCCCCGTGCCTATATCTGCGATGAATGCATCGCGGTCTGCAACTCCATTCTGGAAGACGACAAGACCGACCATCCGGCGTCCGCCCCCAACAAGTTTCCGAAGCCGCTTGAAGTCAAGGAATACCTGGATCAGTACGTGATTGGGCAGGAGGCGGCTAAGAAGAAGCTCGCCGTCGCGGTCTACAACCACTCGAAGCGCATTCATATGAATAAGATGCGCAGTTCGGACGTGGAGCTATCCAAGTCGAATATCCTCCTG
>SYKU01000354.1 GCA_005808865.1 Acidobacteriota bacterium | reverse complement strand
CTTCAGCCCAGTCAATCGGCACCCGCGCCACCGCTCACCATACCGGTGCGCCGAGTCGCGTTCCCATGCATAATCCAGGTACAAGCGCTGGTCGAAGTATCTCTCCGAACCCTCCAGCAGGCAGCACAAGTTCCTCAAGGAGTGGGATACGCTCGTCGAGCGCGGCGGCTCCGATGAGGAAGCGCGGAAACTGGCGGAGGACTTTCAGAAGCTGGTCCTCGACGTGATCGCGGACAAGAAAGCCATAAACGCTCAGAACGAAGAGATGCGCAAAGGCTATAAGCCGGACCCGAACGAAGCGACGATCATGCTCCCGGGCGATCTGATGCAATTCGAGTTCTTCCAGTACAAGCAACTAATGGTTCAGAAGGTCATCGACACGCAGAAATATTACGTGTGGCTTGACGTCGTGCAGGGCGAGCCCGGGTCACCGGACTATCCGAAAAAAGAGGCTGTCTTTGAGTATGCTCCCGAGAAGCTGCAGCGATTCCTATCGGATGAACGGAAGGCAAAGCTCGATTCGATGAAGGCGGAGCTTGCGGTGTTGGCGCAGAGTCTGCCGCCGGAGCATCCTTACCTGATGGGCCTCACGGACAATCCCACACCCACGAATCTCAAGCTCCACCTTCGGGGCAGCCCGCACGCGCTCGGTGAAGAAGTGCCCCGTGGATTGCCCGCGATTCTAGCCGGCACGGGGGGAGAGCCGAAGCCATTTCGGGCAGGAAGCGGCCGTCTGGAATTGGCTGAGTCGATTGCGGCCCATCCTCTCACCGCGCGCGTAATCGCGAATCGCGTTTGGATGCACCACTTCGGGCGCGGTATTGTTGCGTCCCCGAGCAACTTCGGTGTAACCGGCGAGCGCCCCACGCATCCGGAGTTGCTGGACTACCTTGCGGGGAGGTTGATCGGGCAGGCTTGGTCGCTCAAGGCGCTACACCGCGAAATCATGCTGTCCGCGGCGTATCAGGTGAGCGCGGAGCAAATCGCGGCGAACGCCGCGGCGGACCCGGACAACCGGTTGTTCTGGCGTGCGAATCTGCGGCGGCTAGACGCCGAATCCGTGCGCGACACGCTGCTGTTCGCCGCCGGGAGTCTCGACGAGCGCGTGGGCGGCGATCCACAGGAACTGACGAATGGGGAAAACAAGAAGCGTACGGTCTACGGCAGAGTGCGGCGGGGCGGACCCGATCGCATGCTGACGCTTTTCGATTTTCCCGATCCAAATTTGAGCGGCGATCAGCGCGGTGCAACGAACGTGCCGCTTCAGGGACTCTTCTTCCTGAACAGCGATCTGGTGTGGCGTCAGGCGGAGTTGCTCGACAAGCGGCTTGGGGCGGATGACGACGCTGCCAGGATTCACAAAGCCTACCGGATCCTGTACGGGCGGCCGGCGTCGGCCGCGGAGCTACAGCGCGGCCTGAGGTTTCTCGCAGACGCAAAGTCGCTTTCGGGCGGCGGCGCGTCGGCATGGCAGCAGTACGCTCAGGTGTTGCTGAGTTCCGGCGAACTGCTCTACGTGAATTAGGAGTTCAGTATGACGAGACGCGACATTCTACGGCAGGCCGGCGCAGGTTTCGGAATCGCGGGCCTTGCCTCGGCAGCGGAGGCTGCGGCCTCAAACCCCTGGGCCCCGAAGCAACCGCATTTTCCGGCGCGCGCGAAGCACGTGATCTTCCTCTTTCTGAACGGCGGCCTCTCGCAGATGGATTCGTTCGACCGCAAGCCGATGCTCGACAAGTTCGACGGCAAACCTTTGCCTTACGAGACGCCCCGAACGGAATTCGCGACGGGCAATCTGATGCGCTCGCCGTTTCAGTTCAAGCAGTACGGGCAAAACGGTACGTGGGTCAGCGAGTTGTTTCCGAAGATGGCCGGGATCATCGACGATTTCTGTATCATCCGCTCCATGACGTCGGACATCCCTAACCACGGGCCGTCGATCACGATGATGAACACGGGCCAGAGCCGCGTGGGCCGTCCGTCGATGGGTTCGTGGGTGACCTATGGGCTCGGCACGGAGAACCAGAACCTGCCGGGATACATCGTGCTCGCGCCTGCGGCATCCGGCGAAGGCGGCAGCGCGCGATGGAGTTCGGCGTTTCTGCCTGCCGTGTACCAGGGCATGTTCGTTTCGGACACGCAGAGCGATCCGCGCAAGCAGATTCAGTATCTGGCGAATCCAAGGTTGGGGCTCGAACAGCAGCGGCGTCAGTTGGACTTGCTGAAGGATCTGAATCAGGGCTACATCGGCGAGCTTGGAGCGGCGCCTGAACTGGAAGCGACGGTGCAGTCGATGGAAGTCGCGTTCCGGATGCAGACGGAAGCGCCGGACGTTTTCGACATCGGGAAGGAGAGCGCGGCGACGCGTGAGCTTTATGGTCCTGGCGACTTCGCGAGAGGATGCCTGATGGCGCGGCGGCTGGTGGAGCGAGGCGTGCGAATGGTGCAGGTCTACTACGGCAACGCGAACGATTGGGATCAGCACGCCGATATCATGGGCCACAAAGTGCACGCGGCGAAATCCGACGGAGCCATCGCGGCGCTGATTCAGGACTTGAAGGAGCGGCGGCTGCTGGATGAGACTTTGGTCCTGATCGGCAGCGAATTCGGACGCACGCCGGTGGTCAATACCGGCGGATTCCGCTCGGTGCACAACGGCCGCGATCACAACGTGCACGGGTTCACGTACCTGCTTGCGGGAGGGGGAGTTAAGGCCGGCGCGATCCACGGCTCGACCGACGATTTCGGCTTCAAGGCCGTGGATAAGCCCGTGCATGTTCACGACCTGCACGCGACCGCGCTGCACCTGTTGGGACTTGATCACGAACGGTTAACGTATCGCTACAGCGGACGCGATTTCCGGCTCACGGATGTTGAAGGCAAAGTCGTGAAGGAGATTCTGGCGTAGCTGACTGGCTGACATTGGGAGGTCCCGAATCGTTGGCAGTCAAGATGAACCGGCCAAGCTGAACTGCGGCACCGTCAACGTGAAGTCGAAAGTGGGGTTGAGCAGCGTACCCCCTGTTATCGGCAAACTGCCACGACCGAACGGATTACTCCGCGAAGTATGTCGGGGTCAATACTGCCGTTCCCGGTCGAGCCGCTGCCAAATCCGCTCAGGTCGTCGCGCGCCACGACACGGATGTTTAGGGTTGCTGGCCCTGCTGAACGGCGATCGCCGCAGTGGATGGCGCCGACGTCTTGTTCGTCGGACCGACGGACCTGTCCATCAGCATAGGCGTGTCGGATTCGAATGAAGAGTTCTTCGCGGCATTGCAACTCATTGCCGATGCCGCGCGCGAGTCTGGGAGGGCCGCGGGCACTTGCGCGCACCCGGGAGCAGACCGCGCGCCGCCGGCAGATGGGTTACAGCGTCATCGCGACTGAGTCCGGCCGCGGACTGCTTGCGAACGGCTATGAGAGAGCGGTAGAGCAACTCCGCGCTACTGCGTAGCGGGACCATCACGATTGGGCACGAACTTCTGCACGCGCCAGTTGAGGATTTCGGTGACGTAGAGCGATCCGTCTCTCGCCACAGCAACGTGATGCGCGAAGTTGAGCTGGCCGGGGAGTTTCCCGGGACCGCTCAGCATGCCCGCAATTTTTCCATCGGGAGTCAGTTTCAGGATGCGGTTGTTATGACCATCGGCCATCCAGATACTGCCGTCTTGCGCGAGCGCGAGCCCCCACGGCGAACCGACGTCCGTCCACTCCTCCAGGAACTTTCCATTGGTGTCGAAGACTTGAATGCGGTAGTTCTCGCGATCGGCCACGATGACGCGGTCGCGCTCATCGATGACGACAGCGTGCGGAAGATTGAACTCGCCCTGGCCGGTTCCCTTATGCCCCCACGCGGCAATGAACTCGCCCTTGGAGTTGTATTTCACGACCCGCGAATTGCCATAGCCGTCGGTCACGAACATGCTGCCGTCTTTCGAAAAGGCGATGTCGGTCGGTTGGTTAAAACGGTCGGGTGCCTCGGCGGCGTAGCCGCGACGGCCGAGGACCATTCGAACGCGGCCTTGTGTATCGAGCTTGACGACGGTGTGGGAAGCTGCGTCGGCCGCCCACAGGTTCCCCTCGCGGTCGAAGCGAAGCCCGTGTGGACGAGGGAAGATTCCGTCGCCGAAAGAACGGACAAACTCCCCACTGGGAGTGAATTCCATTATTGGATGGGCGCCACGATGGAAGACGAAAATGTTTCGCTGCGGGCCGGCAGCGACGCCGGCGGTCTCATCGAAACTCCAGCCTTTCGGCAATTGCGGCCATGATGGGTCCGCATGAAGGGGCAGCAACTGAGCCTGTTTCGGCGGGGCGAGCGCATCAAGAGGAATTCTTGTGGCGGCGACGTCTTCTTTATTGATCGAATAGGCGACCCACAGGTTGCGCTTCCAGACGATGGCGCCCGGATACTGGTAGCCGCCTCCTTTGGCGCGGCCAAGAAAGCGTGCCGAGGTTTGCTCGGTGCGTATGGCAAAGCCGCGGTCGAAGGTGACGCCGTCGCGGCTAAGCAAGATGCTGAGGGGAATCCGGCCAAACTTCTGGCTCGTGTTGTTGATCAGGTAGGTGTTGCCGTCGGGCAACGTGCCTGCCGCCATCTTCGACACGGCATCCGGAATCTCAGTCTTCTCTGCCTTCGACCATGTCGTGCCGTTGTCGCGGCTAATGCTCGCCCATAGCCACTTCGAATCGGCTTCGGCGCGAAACAGCATCACCAACGCTCCATCGGGGCGGCGATAAGAGGTCGGCTCGACGAAGCGCACCGTAAACTCGGTGATGTCGGGAATCGAGGCGGTCTTCCATCCGGTGAGCGGATCGGACGAATCGGTGTAGAGAATGCGCGGCTGGGGCGCGTGCGAATGTCCGCCGATCACGATGCGCCCTCCCGTCAGTTCTCTCGGCGGTTGGTTGAAGAAGCCTTGCGCGATCTTTACTTGCTCGCTCCAGTGGATGCCGTCGGTTGTCGAGCGCGCAAATAGCGTGGACTCCGGATGCAGGGGCTGTTCTTCATAGGCTCCGGAATAGAAGCAGTACAACTTGCCGCCGCGCACGAGAAATCCCGCCGCAACGCCATGCAACTTCCCCGGACCATCGGGGTCTTCGGCAATCGTAGCGAGAGGAGTCCAATTCACGCCGTCGGCGGTCGAGCGGACGGCGACCCTCTGTCCATTCTGATTTTCGCCTTCTTTGCCTGAGGACCACATCAGATACAGGCGGTCCTTGAAGACCGCGAAATTTGGATGATGGCTGTACTTGTACGTATCTTCCGATGCGTGGAAGATCATTTGATGATCTCCGCGCACGACAGGCAGTCCGAGCGTGGGAGCCCTTTCCTGATGGAGCAAATCCGGCTTGATGCGAACAGGCGGGTCGGCAAGGGCGGCTGCGGCGTTCGCGGCCAGAGTAAGGATGAGTTTGCGGTGCAGGTTAGTAGACAAATCTGAGTCCAATCTGAATGAAGCGTCCGTCGTTGGCTGTGTTGCCAATCTGGCCGAATGCGGCATTGCCGCGCGACGTATTGGGAAGGCCAAAATTGGGCCGGTTCAGTACGTTGAAGAATTCGCCGCGAAGCTGGAGATACTTCGACTCGGTGAGATGGAAGTCCTTCAGCAGCGACATCTCAAAGTTCACCAGGCCCGGTCCGTGGCCGACGTTCCGCGCCGAAGTGCCAAGCACTCCCGCGGCCGGAGCGGCAAATGCGGCGGTATTGAAGTATTGCCGGATGAGGTCCCCGCGCGAACGGCTGCCCTCTATCTTCTGATCCGAGATCCGGTTCGGACGCTGAGCCGGCGAGAAGGCGTTGAGGCGGTTGGTTTGTTCGGCCACTCCGTAAGGCAGACCAGAGCGCAGCTCTGAGATCATGCCGAGGCTCCATCCGCCGGCAACCGCGTCGAGCAAGGGGTTGATCGTACGCAAACGTTTGTTGCGGCCCACCGGTAGTTCATAGACGAAGCTGGCTACCCAGCGATGGCGAACGTCGTTGCCGGAGAAGCTCTTGTCCAACGCGCGTGCATAGACGCTCTGGATTCCTGCTCCGGGCGCGCCGCCTGCTTCCGATTGCGCTTCGACATCGTCAAGGAACTTCGCCCAAGTGTAACTGCTCAGCAGGTTGAGGCCAGCGGAGAATCGCTTCTCAACTTTCACGCTGAAGGCGTTGTACGAGGAGTTACCCCAGGCCGCTTGTACAAGTGAAACGTTGCCGAACTGCGGGAACGGGCGAAGGCGCTGGTTCTGTGTTGCGCCGCGAAGTTCCGGGCGGACTTCGTTGATGTTCGTTGCGCGGCTTCCGACGTTGTGCGCGAGATTGCCGAGGTAACCGGCGTCGAGAAGCAGGTTGCCGGGTAGTTGGCGCTGAACGTTGAAAGAGATGTGATGTGCGTACGTGTTCTTGTAGTTCTTGTCGAGGAATTCGGGCGAGAGCCTTACCGCCTGGCCGACGGGCACTGCCCTGAAGCCGGGGCCCAGCGGCTCGGCGGGCAGCGCCGGTATGCCTGAGTTCAGAAGAAAGGCCGGCGTCAAACCATTGTCCGGCGAAGAGAAGTTTCGGATTTTGCCAAAACCCGCCATCATCACATTGGCCATGGAAGTGTCATAAATCGGACCCTGCATGATGCCGTATGCGCCGCGCAGGACAGTGTGTTCGCCGATGGGCCGCCAGGCAAAACCAATACGGGGTGCGAAGTTATTCTTGTCGAAGTCGTGCGCATACCGGGAAACACCGTTCTGGCGCGCGAAATTCAGAATGCCGGGCGTGCCGGAGACTGGATTGATCGCCAACGCATCGAATCCGTTCTGGCGGTCGTAGCGCTCGATGCGGGGCGTGTCCATATCCCAACGAAGGCCGATGTTCAGGCTCAGACGAGAGTTGATTTTATAGTCGTCTTGAATGAAGCCGGCGAAGTAGGCTAGTGTCTAGTTGCATTAGTTCTGGTACTACTGTATGTTGAGTCATGCGCCGAAAGTCCGCGAAATTTCAGCTCAGCGACGAAGAGATGAAGACCTTAGAGGGATGGACCCGCCAAGGCAAGACGGAGCACCGTTTG
>SYKU01000353.1 GCA_005808865.1 Acidobacteriota bacterium | reverse complement strand
TTGGGTGGCCTCCATGCGGTTGGCTTGCGAAGCTCGCGACTCCGCAAAGTTTCAGTTTCACCCCATGATAACGGGGTCCCCAAATGGTTGGCTCTCAATTCACTTTGCCGAGACGCCTCCTACAGCGCATAGCTCAGGTGATATGTTGCTGAGAATCAAGGCCGTGATCCTGGGCTCCGAATTTGTAGCCTGGAAGACTGACCTTGAAGGTAGCACCGATAGAATTTGCGCCTCGATTCCGGCGCGGATCCCTACCTGCCGGGGCGGGGTTAGTTTGAGTCAGCCGCGGACTGTTGAGCGTACGAGAGAAGGGCATGTGAGTATCCGAGCCACCGCCGTGACCGAACTCGCCGGGAGTCTGTTGCGCACGGACCGCGACATATCGTCAGGTTTGTTGCGGCCCGCCGGCTATTTATTATGCGCCACCCGGCATCCGTCACCGACACCGGCGCCAACGCGAGGGAGGTGCAAGGCCGGGACTAATCGCCCGTCACCGCCGCGAGAATCCGTTGGATCATTCCATCCATCGCCTCTCCCTTGTGCCAATGCCAGACGAAGACGATGTCGTGCTGAGGATCGATCCAGATGGTGTTCGATCCATTCCCCAAGGCTGCGAAACTTGATGTGGGCGCGCTTGGCCAGTGTTCCTTCTTTGTGTTGAGCCACCAGAGGTAGCCGTAGTCCGGACCGTGCGCGCCCGGCGCGACAGCGTCCTTCAGCCATTTGCTCGAAACCACTGGCCGTCCATCCCACTTTCCTTCGTTGAGAATCATTAGGCCGAAGCGCGCCAGATCCTCCGAGTTGATCCACAGCCCGCCGCCCCAGCGTGTGCCGCCACTCACCGATTGCACCTTTCGCCCGCCGGTCTCGATGGTGGAATTGCTGTACGGAACCCACCGCCAGTCCGCCGAAGCGCCGATCGGGTCCATGATCTCGGTCTTCAGAACCTCGGGAAGTCCCCTGCCGAACAATCGCAGAAGCGAGAGGGAAAACCGGTTGATGCGTACGTCGTTGTATTCGTAAAACGATCCGGGCTCCTGAATCGCGCGCGGTTTCCGCTCGCCTCTGCCGAACGCCTCGGCGCCTACAAAGTCCGCGTTCTTGCTCCAGAGCGTGCCTTCCCATTCACTGGTCTGCTGGAGATGATGTTTCCAGGAAACCTTTGCGTTGTGCGCCGAATCGTAGCCGCCGTCCTGGATATACTTCGCGACAGGATCGTTCACATCCTTGATCAGCCCCTTTGCAACTGCGACACTGCACACGGTCGAGAGGAAACTCTTCGCGACGCTGTAAACCGGGTCGTTGGCCTTCGTGTCGCCGAATTCCGCCACCACGTAACCGTGTCGCAGGATGATGCCGTTTGTCGCGGCCCGATGCTTTGGCAAGGGTCCGAGAGGGACGCCAAATGTGCGAATCTGGTCGCGGGCGAAATCCCAGTCGCTGCCGTTGGCCCCGGCGTACTCAACGGCCTGTTTTAACTTCGCTGCATCCATACCGGCCGCAGCCGGTTGTTTCCTCTCCCATTTGCCGCGAGGCGGGAAGTACGACGGAACGCTCCGCGCGCTAAGCGAGGGCGCGATTGCGGCCAGGAGAAGCGCGAGGGCGAAGAACGAACGCCTGTCGAAAAGTGATCGGCTCATAGCCGTTAAGTTTCTCACGATTGACAGAGCCGTCTCGCCCCCAACGCTCTCCCGGCGGTGATTTAGGGTTTTGCCGATACCAGGATCAGCCCCGGAGAGCCAAGCTGAAAGGGAGTTGCCGCATCGTAGCTCAGATGTTCCACCGGTTCCAGTCCCGCTTCGCTGTGGATCCGGCAGATCTCGTTGACGGTCAGGACATAGCTGCTCGATGGCCGCGTCTCCGTTACTCCGCGACGAATGAAGGTGTATTGAATGTCGAGGCGGCCTTCGCGGGGATGGTACTGGTTTTCGCTCAGGACATGAATGTCCCCCACTTTGTGCCAGCGCTTCTGCAAGAGGCCAGGCAGGATCGATTCGGCCGCCATCCCTGTTTGCACGACGAACCGGGCCCCCGGCCTAAGCGTAGCGGCCACGGCCTTCAGGAACCGGCGGGCGTTATCCGAATCAAGGTAGCCGAAGCTGTTCCCAAAGCAGAATGCGCCGTCGAACTCGGCCTGCCATGGGAGATCGAGCATGTCGCCACAAATCCATTTCGCCGGGAGTCCCGCACCGGCGCTCCTTGCCTCCTCGATGAACTCTTCACTCAGGTCTACTCCTGTTACACGGTGTCCTCTTCCGGCCAACTCGACAGAGTGGCGTCCGTTTCCGCACGGAACGTCGAGCAGGTGCGACGATTCGGTCGCGCGCAGGAGGCGTTGCAGCAATCCCACTTCGGAGCGGGTTTGCTCCAGGGGCGTGGCGAGGCGCCAAAAATCGAGCGCGACTCCACGGAAAAAATCAACTTGCCATTTGGAATTCAATTCTAATCTCCTTCGAAAGACACACTTCAGCTGCGTTGCGGGGCCGCGAAGAAGACGTTACCGGGTGGCGTTAATAGTCAGAGGCGCTCACCTGCATAATAGCACAACCACCTCGGCCCGAGTTCGAACGCGGCCACGCTGACACGCCGCCTATTCACGCACCAGCGAAAGTGGAATAATCTACGAATGACCACACGCCGCACCGCACTCCAGGCCTTGGGCGGAGTTTCCGCAGCCCCGGGAATTCTTCGCGCCAGGCGCACGCCGGGTGACAAGCCGAACTTGCTCTTTCTCTGGACCGATCAACAACGCGCCGATTCGATGGCCGTTTACGGCAACACGCGCTATCGCGTCCCCGTGTGGAACAGACTGGCCGCGGAATGCGTCGTCTTCGACCGCTGCTATGACGCGCAACCCGTCTGCACGCCGGCGCGTTCGTGCGTAATGACGGGCACGTGGCCCCATCAGAACGGGTGTCTTCACAACAACATTCGTCTGTCCTCCGGCGTCAAGACGATGCCCGAGTTACTTGACGATTCGAACTATCGCACCGGATACATGGGCAAGTGGCACCTGGGAGACGAAATCTTCGCGCAACGCGGCTTCGAGGACTGGCGGGCGATTGAGGACGGCATCTACCAGTCCTATTACTCGGAGGGGCGGGATAAGGCCGCGCGCAGCGCCTACCACAATTTCCTGCTGAGCCACGGCTACAAGCCGGATGACCGGAGGAACGCGAACTCATTCACGCGAAACTTCGCCACCAGGGTGCCGGTCGAGCACTCGAAGCCGTCGTTTCTCGCGCAGGAAGCCGAGAAGTTTATTCTGAAAAATCGTGGCGAACCGTGGATGCTCTACGTGAACACGCTTGAGCCGCACACGCCCTTTTCGAGCGCGCTGAACGATCTGCACACGCCGGAGGAAGCGCCGCTACAGAAGAACTATCCGGGTGTTCCGGCTGGGCCGGAGCCTATTGCCTATAAGAAGCGCCGCGAGGGCTTTGCCCGTGACAGGGGTGAAAGCTTCGATCTGACGAAGGCCGAAGGCTGGCACCGGATGCACCGCAACTATGCGGGGTTGTGCTCCCTGGTGGACCAGGCGTGGGGGCGCATTCTGTGGGCGCTCGAAGCGTCGGGGCAATTGGAGAACACGATTATTGTCCACACATCGGACCACGGCGAGATGATGGGTTCGCACTCCTTGATGGCGAAGTCCGTCATGTACGAGGAGGCCGTGCGCGTGCCGTTCCTGCTACGCGTGCCATTCCGAAATCAGAAGCCGCATCACATCCCTCAGCCCGTGAGCCATATCGATATGGTCCCAACGCTTCTCGATCTGATGGGCAAAAAGGACGTGAGCGGGCTTGCCGGCCAGACACTGACCAGTACGCTTCTGGGCAAGCGGAAGCCTGCCGACATCTTTATCGAGTGGAACCGCGACCCGGCCGAGGCAGGTCCGCGGGCTCGAACGGTAGTTACGCCGGACGGATGGAAGATGGTGATGCACGATACCGACACCTGCATGCTGTTTGACCGGAACAAGGACCCGCTCGAAATGAACAATCTGTACTACAATCCCGAGCAGGCCGCCACCGTGCGGAAGTTGCGGACCAGGATTGAGGACTTTCAGAAGAAAACGATCGACACGGTGACGCTACCTGAGCTGGGAATCAAGCCGCCTTCAGCCGGATGATCGAAGCACGCACCCCGCGAGGTACGTTTACCTTCTTACCTCGTTCCCCGCAATGTAGACCGCAACAATTGACTTCGTGTTGCCGATGTCCTCAAGCGGGTTCTTGTCATAAACGACGATATCGGCCCACTTCCCCTTCTCCAGGGTTCCGATACCGTCGAGCTTGAGCGCTTTGGCCGCGCCGCCTGTCGCCGACATTAGAATTGCTGCCGGCGAAAGTCCGGCGTCCGCCATCATCTGCATTTCAAGATGCTCGAAGTAGCCCTCAAAGCGCGAAGCGTTCGCGCCGGAATCGGTGCCCATGACGATGCGGACACCGGCTCCGGACAGTCTCTTCAGATTATTCCTGGCAGTGGGAAGCGCCGCTTTGTACGCCTGGCCGAGTTTATTGGTCCGGTATGTCTGCTGGCGCGCTGGTTCCTTCAGACCCGCCATCACCTGTGCGCTCGCCTCGCGCAGGAAGAACGGGTCCGTGAAGAAAGCCGGGGTGTCCTCGTAGACGAAGGTCGACAATTCGCGAGTCAGCGTTGGACAGTACGGGATATCGTTCTCCTTCACGAGTGAGATGAATTCATCGTCGACGGGGTTATCCCGGACGCTATGCGCCAGAAAATCCGCGCCCGAGCGGACCAAATCCTTCGCGTCATCCAGGTAGTAGTAGTGAGCGGCCAGCCGCAATCCCCGTTTGTGCGTCTGCTCGATCACCGCCCGGTAGACCTCAGGCGGGATCTTCTTAGTGGTTCCGAGGTTATCGTCGACCCGAATTTTGATAAAATCCGGTTTCGGGCCGGCGGACTTATCGACCATCTGACGCGCTTCCTCCGGGGTTTTCGCGGTGATTACGCTTCCCGCCAAATAGAGCCGGGCGCGGTTGAGCGAAGCCGTCGCCTGCCCGTCGCGAACCTTGAAGGCAGCAGGTTCCTCGCCGCCCAGGCTCACGACCGTCGTGATCCCGTAACGGCTGAATAGCGCAAGTTGATTTGTGACGCCTTCCTCGGTTGCACCCGTCCTTTTCCCCTCTACGTCCGAAACATGCCCGTGGGTATTGATAAGGCCAGGCGTTATGGTTTTGCCCCGAAGGTCGATGTTCTGCGCGCCCTTCGGAGTCTTTACCTTGATCGAAGGACCAATAGCGGCGATTCTCCCATCCCGGACCACGATGGTACCGTTCTCGATTACGGGTTTTCCGGTGCCATCAAAAATTCGTGCGCCGGAGAAGGTCTTCGTCTCCACTGCCGCCGCGCCGCCGAGGGCGAGGCTGAGATACAATCCAACCAGAATCCGCGCTTCGAAATTTCGCTTTCCACTCGCCGTCATTTGGATGTGCTCCCGACCGAACATTCTATGCTGGGTCTGGCGTACGGGTCAAACAGACCCTGATGAGAATAGCGAACAAGTGAGCGAAGAATAGCATCCGCCGTTGGGGCTACGTACTGGAGGTGTGAACAAGCCAGGAGAACTGCGATCACCTTCGCAAAGGGGCGCACCGCCATGCAGCCGATCTCAGTCCCGATTCGCTCGGGCTGCTCCTGGAGACAATGCAGGCGCACGCACCGTAAACGAACCCGACGAGACGTTGCAAACTTCATAATCTGCAGTTGAATGGTTCGATCTCCTCGCTGGATGGACTCTGTCTGGACAACTGCAGATTAATCCACTGCGCCGAAGATCGGCCGTCATTCGGTTGAGGAGGGTACGGCCCAGGGCAGGAAACCGGTGGACCTTGCCCGGGCACAAGTCACCGTCTCAAGGATCACGAATCGCTACTCCTTCCCTTCGCTTTCTTCTCAGTCGGATCCATCAAGAAGGCCTTGCCTTCCATAATAATGTCGATGAAAGGCGAAGCAAAGAAGCAAAGAGGACGCTCCAGGGCTGGCGGCTGTGCCGCTATCACCCATAGATTCGGCTATTGAGCCACTTTCTGAAAGCTCTCGTACCGGTAGCGGAGGCATCCCGCGTGCTGCTCGCGATGCATCCGAACGATCCGCCGGTTGAGAAGTTCAGGGGCGCCGGGCAACCGGTGCGGAGCATCGCGGACATGAGGCGTCTGATCGAGACAGTTCCGAGCAAGTCCAACGGCATCACTCTCGACACCGGCGTAATCACGGAAATGGGCGGGAACGCCGCCGCGGAGATCCGTTATTTCGGGAGCCTGGGGCGCATCCACCACGTTCACTTCCGTAACGTGAAAGTGGACACGCCGAACGATAAATACCTCGAAACCTTTATCGACGAAGGGCAGGCAGACCTCGTCGCCGCGATGCGTGCGTTCCACGAAACGGGCTACTCGCAGTTGATCATTCCCGACCACACGCCGGAGATCACGGGCGACACCAAAGGGACTTACGCGGGCTGGGCGTTCTCGATCGGGTTCATGAAAGCACTGTTGAAGGCAGTGCAATGAGCCCACCGCTTCTGGGGTTGTTGCTGGCCTCATGCGGGTTTGCGCAAGTAACGGTGCTCACGCTGGCTCAATCGAGAATCGAGAGCAGGCTTGAGCGGTATGAAGGAAAGAACGAAACACGCGCGGGGACACTGGGGAGCCTTTTTGAGGAGGCCGGTTGTTCCGGGGAGCGGTTGACAGATCAGGCTGTCAGGCGCAACCGGCGGCCGAACTTGATCTGCACGCTGAAAGGGGAACAGGATAACGTCATCGTCGTTGGCGCGCACTACGACAAGGTGCTCGACGGCGACGGCGTTGTCGATAATTGGAGCGGCGCGTCGCTGTTGCCAAGTTTTTACGAGAGTTTGGCAGGTCAGCCGCGGCGGCACACGTTCGTGTTCGTCGGTTTCACGGACGAGGAAAAAGGCCTCGTTGGCTCGGAGTATTACGTGAACTCGCTAAAGCGGAACGACCTCGCGAAAATCCGTGCCATGATAAACGTTGATTCGGTGGGGTTATCGTCGACGAAAGTCTGGACCAGCAGGGCAGATAAGGCTCTGCTGCGTCACCTGTTCAGCGCCGCCGCCGCACTGAAACTCCCAGTCGCTGGGGTTGACGTCGGTAAGGTGGGTGAATCGGATTCGCATCCGTTCACCAATCGCAAAATCCCGGTGATCGACATCCATTCCACCTGAATTATGCACGAAAAAGCCTTCGGCGTCGGCTCTTCGTCGGCGCTGCGTGATCCTCGCGTGACCTTTACGATTGGATTGACTCTATCTTTTCTCGCCTCCTCCTGATTCCGTTTCCTCGACCGCCGTCCTC
>SYKU01000352.1 GCA_005808865.1 Acidobacteriota bacterium | reverse complement strand
CGGAACCCGTAAAGGTTCAACGGTTTTCGAGACCGCCCGATTCAACCGCTCTCGCACCTCACCGTCTCCTCTCAATCTACCACGGCAGGCCTGCACTTCGAAAATGCCGCTTGTGCGAACCTATCCCTATGCCGCGTACATGGGACGAGCGATATCTCGCGGGTGAGGGCCTTGGGGCGGAGCCAGCGCCGCTTGTTGTCCACGCAGCCGGGCTCTGCTCTCCTGGCCGCGCGGTAGACCTCGCTTGCGGACTTGGCCGGCACGCGATCCTGCTGAGCGCCCTCGGATGGCAGGTCACCGCGGTGGACGCTTCACCGGTTGCGATCGCCGCTCTTCGTTCGCGGAACCAAAAGATAGACGCGCGAGTCGCCGACCTCGAACGAGGCGAGTTCGTCATTGAACCGGCGGCGTGGGATCTCATCTGCGACTTCAATTATCTCCAGCGTGATCTGTTCTCTCCCATCTGCGCGGGCATCCGGCCCGGTGGCTTGTTCGTAGGGTCATTTCGATTGACCGGCCGCTTTTGCGTCCGCCCCGGCGAGATCCGGGAAATGTTTTCGCATTGGGAAATCCTTCAGTACAGCGAGACCTGGGCTGCGGAGATCATCGCAAGGAAATAGACGCTCAGGGCACGGCGCCGCCGGCGCCGCGGGAATCAGGTAACGCCAAGCCTCTGTTCTCACTCCGAGCGTGCGACCGCGTTTGACGACGGACCTCAGTTCCTCCCATCCCACCGCAGGCCGAGGCGCCACAGCCTTGGTGCGCCGATGGCGATCGTAGCGGCCGTCTTACCCGTGAGGTATTCGCGGTCAAGCAGATTCTCAAAGGCGGCGACCGCGGAAAAACCCTTTGCGAGGCGCTGCTGCAGAACCGCCTGAACAGTCGCGAAACCGGGGAGTCTGTTCTGGTTGAGGTCTTCCTCGAACTGAGCCGCGAAGCCGCGGACACCGGCCGACGCGAGCGTCCCGTTGCGCTCGTAGGCAAGCTGTCCGGACCCCTGATGTTTCGGAATCTGAGGTATGCGCTGGCGCGTGGAGACGCGCGAATCGACGAACAGATATCCCGCGTCGAACCGGAAATTGCGCCACCGCTGCTGGATCTCGGTCTCAATTCCACGGTTGAGGGCGGAGGCGGCGTTTCTGCGCTGCCGGATGATCTGCGCCGGCGTCGAGAGGAGAGTCACGTTGGTGATAATGTCGCCGATCGAACTTCGGAATCCCGTCACTCGAACCCGCGTTGATTCGCCCACCCAGTCCGCGCCAACCTCGGAGCCGAACACCGTCTCGGGCTTCAGGGCCGGATTCGCGCGCGTCTCCGCGTTGCCCGCACGGAAGTTGCGAAACAGTTCGTTGAGCGTGGGCGCTCTGAAGCTGCGGTAGACGGATCCCCTTCCGCGCAGGCGGCCGCGTCCCACGACGAAGCCCGTGCTGGGACTGAAAAAAGTACGGTCCTGCCCGGTGAACTGATGCCGCCCGCCTGCAAAGAAGCGCGCCGGCCCGAGCTTGAAATCGGCCTGCCCGAATACTCCGTGCTGAAGGAGCGGACCGCCGCCCACAACGCGCTGCGTGGGAAACACGTCCGTGCTGTAGCCTTCCACACGAAGCGCATCGCCCCCCGCCGCCGTATTGAAGCGCCCGGCGCGATGTTGCCACAATCCCGTCACGCCGACGGCCTCCGACGGGACTCTTTGGAAAAAGTTGACGCGCTCCGAATTGCGGTCGGCCGCGATAGTCGCAAAGCCGCTGCGAAACGCTTCGCGCGTGTGAAAGCCGGCGAAGGAAACCGAATCGTTCCCCGTCTGCCGCTGATAGCGCAGCGCGATATTTCCAAGGCCGGTGGAATTGTTCTGAATCGGGGTTCCGTTCTGGCGGGTCTCGGACAGGACATCCGTCTTCAGGAACAGACGATTGGGGCCGCCGAAGTAGTCGAGCCGCGCCACGGAAGTCACAAATCGCACTCCGGCTAGCGTGTCGATACGGCCGCGGCGGTTCGCGGGCACGATGTAATAACCGTCCGTCTGATAAGCGCGTCCTTGCCCTGAAATTCCGAAGCGGCCCCAGATCTCGGAGAAACCGGCGGAGACATCCTGGGAATTCCGGTTACCTGCTTCGAAGCGTCCATTCAATCTATGCCGTTCGGGCTCGCGCGAGAAAAGCGCGATGGCGCCGGACATGGCCCGGTCTCCGAACACGCTGGTGGAGGCGCCACGGGAAACCTCGACGCGCTCCACATCGTCGGGAGGAATGCGCGTCCAGTACGCCCATCCACCGAAAGGATCGTTGACTGGAAGGCCGTCCCAAAGCACTAGACTGCGGCTTGCGCCGGACGAGCCCATGCCCCTGAGTGATACGCCTTGGGTAGTCGGGTGCGCCACCAGACTTGATGTCCGGCGAAAAAGGCTGAATCCGGGAACGGAGCGCAGCCGGTCGTCCAGATTGACTCCCGGGATCTTTTGCAGTTCCGGACGGCCGACGATCGACACGGAGGCGGGAGCCTCGGTCGCGATGCTCTCGGTCACAGTGATTGTGGTTCGGACCGGCTCAAGCGCAGGGGGCTGCGCCGATTTAGTCTCCTGCGCGATCGAATGCGTGAGGAAGAGAACCGGGGAGATCGCGCAAGCCGACAACATGAGCCGGAGTCCAGCCTGCTTCCTGGAGCCGGTCCGGCCGCACGCTAAACACAACCTGGAAGTGAGATGCATTTACCGGTTCGTCCAAAGGCCTCCCATCAAGCGGTCCGGCCAAAGCTAGAAACTTTAGAATAGTATAAATGCCCTCTTCGGCGGGGAGATGGCATTCGAAACCTTGAGAGCGAAACCAAAGCGTCGCTCCCGTCTGTGAGATACGCCACGCGAGGCCCGCCGCGCATTCGACGGCGCGTTCGAACCACGTCTCGAAACCTGGTTCGAGGCGGGCGGGAGCCGCGCGGTCAAGATATATCTCGACCGCCCACTCGGGTTCGCGGGTGAACTCCCGTACCTGCAGGTCACTCGTTCGTGCGGACGCCTTCCAATCCAGATGCCGCGCGCTCTCGAACGTCTCGTACGGGCGGATGCGGTAGAAATCGCTGCCCCTGCCGCGCTCGTGAAATTCCAGTTCGCCTTCGACCTCCTCGAACAGGCGCTCGATCTGGCTAGGCAGTTCCACGGAGGGGTAGACAAGCAACTCTCGCCGAAGCTCGACCTGCGCGGTGCGCTCTACGAAACCAAACGGAAAACGGGTCGAAAACACGAAACGGTTGTGCTTATACGCGCCGCGCTTTTCGAACAGGAGATCGACGTGTTCTTCGGCCGTCGAGCCGCCCGGGACGAGTGGAAAGTAGACGGTCGAGCCGCCAGAGGCCACAGGGGACACGCGGATTGAAAACGAGGGCATCCATTTGCGGTTTGTCACGCGGAGCGCGGCGCTCGTCGTTTGCCGCGCCCAGATGTGGTCCGGCGCCACGAAGTCGAGTTCCAGCGCGGCGAGTCCCATCCGGCTCAGAAAGCCCGATGCCAGCACGGCGGCAAGCATAGCGGCAACAATCAGGAAAAGGAGGTTGTTCGCTGAGATGACGGCGCCGAAGCCCACCAGGACAATTGCGGCCGAAAACAAGATGCCTCCCCTCAACGGGTGTTGCTTTCCGAGAACGCGGAAAATGTTGCGCATGGCTTGTCTTAATCGTACAAGAGAGCCGCGGCACGGCGATAAGCAGCGGAGACGAGGCACGCATGTTACGATGAAATCGCGCGGAGGCCACGATCGGGCCTCGCGATCATTAAGCGAACATGACTGCTGAGCCAGTTTCGCCCGCCGAACCACCGAAGGACATTCCGGCCGACGAGGAGACGCGTGCCGGCAATTATTTCGTTTCCAATTACCCGCCCTATGCCTTCTGGTCGAAGGACCGTGTAGCCGAAGCAAATGCAGCGATTGAGCGGCCTCCGACGCCCGGCAATCCTCTGGGAATCTACGTCCACATCCCTTTTTGCCGCAAGCGCTGCCACTTCTGCTACTTCAAGGTTTACACCGACAAGAACTCCAGCGAGGTTGAAAGCTATCTCGATGCAGCGGTTCAGGAACTGGCGATCTACGCCAGCAAACCGTTCATCGGCGGGCGGAAGCCGACGTTCATTTATTTTGGCGGCGGCACGCCATCCTACATCTCCTCCAGCCAACTGACCCGCCTGGTCGATCGCATGAAGGCGCTGCTTCCATGGGACGAGGCGAAGGAGGTGGCCTTTGAATGCGAGCCTGGAACACTCACGGAAGGCAAACTTCAGGCGATCAGGGAGCTAGGCGTGACGCGGCTGAGCCTTGGAATCGAGAATTTCAATGACGAAATTCTTTTGGCGAACGGACGCGCTCATGCATCGAAGGAAATAGGACGCGCGTACGAGTTCGCCCGCTCCATCGGCTTTCCGCAGATCAACATCGATCTGATCGCGGGCATGGTGGGCGAAACGGAGGCGAACTGGCGCGATTGCGTTGCACGGACGATAGAGATGCAACCTGACAGCGTCACCATCTACCAGATGGAGGTCCCGCACAACACCACGATTTTCAAGGAAATGAAGGTGTTCGGACAATCGGCCGCACCGGGTGTTGCGAATTGGAAGACGAAGCGCGGATGGGTCGAATACGCTTTCGCCGAGTTCGAAAAGAATGGCTACACGGTTGCGAGCGCCTACACCGCGGTGAAGGACACGTCGGCCGCGCCGTTTCTCTACCGCGACTTGTTGTGGAGGGGCGCGGATATGGTGGGCCTTGGCGTCGCGTCGTTCTCTCACGTCAACGGCACGCACTACCAGAACGACCACGAGTTCGAAAGCTATTGCGCGAAGCTCGGCGAGGGGAAACTGCCTCTATTCCGCGCCCTCACGCCGGACGCGGATGAACGCATGATCCGCGAGTTCGTGCTGCAAATGAAGTTGGGGCGCGTTCACCAGGCCTACTTCGCGGAAAAGTTCGGCGTGGATGTCGAACGCCGTTTCGAGGCGCCGCTTAACCGGTTGCGCGACCGGGGCTTTCTGACCATCGGGCCGGATTCCGTGCGATTGAATCGCTCTGGCTTGATGCAGGTGGACAAATTGCTACACGAATTCTTCCTCCCCGAACATCGCCAATTTCCGCTTGCTGACCCTCGAGACCTGGCGCGTGAGTGACGGCAGACCCTACGACGTGATCGTCATTGGAGGCGGACCGGCGGGATCCGCGGCCGCGGCGCTGCTTGCGGCAAGAGGCCGGCGCGTGGTTGTTCTGGAGCGGGAAGTATTCCCCCGCTACCACGTCGGCGAATCGCTGATCCCTTACTGCTACTTCACGCTAAAACGGCTCGGCCTCATCGAGCGCCTGCGCGCATCGAATTTCCCGAAGAAGCTGAGTGTTCAGTTCGCGAGCACATCGGGGAACATCTCCGCGCCATTTTACTTCTTTCAACATTTCGATCATGAGGCCTCCACCACGTGGCAGGTAGTGCGAAGCGAATTCGACCGCATGCTTCTCGACAACGCCCGTGAAAAGGGCGCAGAGGTGCTTCAACCGGTCACTGCCAGGGAACTGATCTGGTCGAGCGGCGCGGTTAAGGGCGTGAGCGCGGTTTCAGACAGTGGCGAGACGCGAGCCTTCCACGCGCCCGTGACCATCGACGCCACCGGCCGCGACGCGTTCGCAATTGTGCGCAACGGCTGGAGAGTGCGCGACCCGAGGCTGAACAAGATCGCCGTCTGGACCTATTACAAAGGCGCACTGCGCGACCCGGGCCTCGATGAAGGAGCTACAACCATAGCCCACATTCCGGAAAAAGGCTGGTTCTGGTATATTCCGCTACCGGACGATATCGTGAGCGTAGGCGTTGTTGCTGAGAAGGACTACCTTTACCGCGAAGGGCGCGACCTCCGGACCATATTCGATCGCGAGGTGAAGAACAATCCGTGGGTGGAAAGGCATCTGGCTCGAGGTGAAAGGACGGAGCCGCATTCGGTAACGGGCGAGTTCTCCTACCGCTCGCGGCATTGCGCAGCCGACGGCCTGGTTCTCGCGGGCGACGCATTCAGTTTTCTCGACCCGGTTTTTTCGTCCGGCCTCTTCCTCGCCTTGCGCGGCGGCGAACTCGCGGCGGACGCCGTGGATGCGGCGCTCGATGCAGGTGACGTTTCGGCGGCGCGCTTTTCGGCGTACGGCGCGGAAGTGTGCCGGAACATCGAGGCGATGCGGAAGCTCGTCTACGCCTTCTACGACCCCGGATTCTCTTTCCGCTCGCTGCTCACCGAATATCCAGGTCTGCGGGAAGACCTTACGGATTGCCTGATCGGTAACGTCGAACGCGATTTCGGTCCTTTGTTCGATGCCGCCTCGAAATTTGCGGCTGTACCGGAGCCGCTCGCGCACGGCAAGCCACTTATTGCGGACGGTGTTGTAGCGTGAGCGGCGTTCGGGTGATCCAACTTCAAAAGCTGAATGGGCTTCTCGCCCTGATAGCGCGGGATAATCCGTTCTACGCAAATAAGCTGAAATCGACGGCCATTACGAGTCTTGAAGACTTCGCGCTTCTCGTTCCATTCACCACCAAGCGGGAGATCATCGAGGATCAGCAACTGAATCCGCCCTACGGTTCGAATCTCACCTATCCGCTTGACCGCTACACGCGCTTCGCACAGACGAGCGCGACAACCGGCAAGCCGATGCGGTGGCTGGACACGCCCGAGAGCTGGGACTGGATGCTCACCTGCTGGGATCGCGTATACGATGCGGCGGGTGTGACCGCGCGCGACCGCATCTATTTCGCCTTTTCGTTTGGACCGTTTCTCGGGTTCTGGACGGCGTTTGAGTGCGCCGCGCGCCGTGGCAGCCTCTGCATCCCGGGCGGCGGCCTGCGCAGTGCGGCGCGCCTCGCGGGCATGATCGACCTTTCGGCGACCGTCCTGTGCTGCACGCCCACCTACGCGATCCGGCTCGCCGAGACGGCGGTTGAGGAGGGCATCGACCTCGCCACTTCGAAGGTGCGAACCATCCTCGTCGCCGGGGAGCCGGGCGGCAGCGTTCCCGGAACTCGCGCGCATGTTGAAAAGCTATGGGGCGCGCGCGTGGTCGATCACCACGGCATGACTGAGATGGGGCCGGTTAGCTACGGATGCCCGAAGCGGCGGGACGTGCTGCACGTAGCAGAGTCGGAGTACATCGCGGAGGTGATCGACCCCGCGAACGGCAAGCCGGTCGGGCAGGGAACGCACGGCGAACTGGTGCTGACGAATCTAGGCAGGCACGGTTCGCCGCTGCTTCGCTATCGCACGGGAGACATCGTCGAGGCCGAGCCTGAAGGCCTCTGCGAATGCGGAAGCTACGATCTCGCGTTGCGGGGCGGCATTCTCGGGAGAACCGACGACATGGTGGTGGTCCGTGGGGTGAACGTTTACCCAGCGGCGGTCGAGAACATTTTGCGGACGTCGGGCGGCGTTGGCGAGTATCGCGTGGAAGTGCGCACGGACCGCGCGCTGGCTGATTTGCACATTGAAGTCGAGCCGTCCCCGGACCATGCGGATGATCCGGGCTTGGCGCATCGCATTGAGACCGCGCTGCGAAACGCGCTGGCGCTGCGGATTCCGGTGACGGTGGTTCCCACGGGGAGCCTGCCCAGGTTCGAGATGAAGGCGAAGCGGTGGGTCAGGGTGTAGAACTGAGGGAGCCGGACTGTCACAGGTCACTCGCCGACGATGAGTCCGGAGGGCCAAGGCGTGTGGCCGCCGGACCGTGGGCAATCCCGCTACTTCAATCTCGGGCCGCATCCACCGCGGCTGTGGCAGTAAGAGGTCGATCTGGTGCACCGCCTTTGGCTGCGCCTGACCGCCGATGGAAATGTGTCGCAGCGCCATCGCGACGCCGTGAATCTGGCGCTCGGTTTCCTGGAACGGGACCTTGACCGAGAGGGTGAGGCAAGCTGACAGCCCATCAGGTCCGCAGCCTCGCCAGCGCCGCCGCCGTATGTCGGGGCAGGCGCTCTTCCGCAGCCAGACGATCCAGATCGCGCGGTTCGTCCACGTCGTACCACGGCTTTCCAATCGCAACCGAAAGCCCGCAACGCTCCGCGGCCGCCACCGTCTGCGCGAGGGCACACGGTCCCGACCATTCCACTCCGTCGAACATTTTCGGGCTTAGACGACGGCAGGCGATGGCGTAATAGCCGCCGTCCTCGCTCGGCCCTAAGGCGACGTCGGCAGGCGACTCCAGCAGGAACCGAATGTGCCCGGCCGGGAGGGTCGGAGAATCGCTCCCCACAATCATTGCTTGGGTCCAGCCTCGGCCAAGCGCGCAGCTCAGCGCGTGGAACATACGGACGCCAAGGCCACCGGCCGACTGCAAGGCGCGTGGCAGGCCGCAATCCGCCCATGCCATGTCCGCAGGGACGTCGGTGTGCAGTTCCACTTCGCCGCAGGCGGCCGCGTTCTCCAACGTGTCGGAGACAAAAGCCGTGTGCAATGCCGCTGCCTGCTCGGGCGTAAGGGCAGCAGCCAGACGCGTCTTGACTCGTCCGGGCAGCGGGGCTTTGGCGAAGACGATGATGACGGACGGCATCGAAAGATTGTAGAATACAATTCATGCGGAAATTTTTGACAATAGCTCTCACCATGTCGCTCGGGTGCGCCCTAGCCTTCGCCCAGAAGAAGGGAAAGGCCGCGGATGCCGAAAAGGGTAAGGAAGTGTTCCAGCAGTGCGGTGTCTGCCACAACGCGGACAGCGACGAAAAAAAGATGGGCCCCGGCCTGAAAGCCCTGATGAAAAAAGACGCCATGGCGAACGGCAAGAAGCCGACAGAAGCCAACGTGAAAGCCAAAGTCGATGAGGGCGGCAACGGAATGCCCGCATACAAGGAAATGCTGAGCGACGAGGAGCGGAACGACCTCATTGCCTACCTGAAAACGCTGTAACCGCCGGGTTACTCCGGTTCGATCGCCCGCTCCAGAAGCGAGGCAAGCCGGTTCGTCTTACTGCCCACGCGCTCCCTGAGACCGTTCAACTCGTCTTCGAGATTGCGCGTGCGGTCCGCCAGGTTCAGGCACGCCATGACAGCAACGCGGAAGGAATCCGCGTTGGGGGACCTTGCTGCAACCGAGGACATCAGGTCGTCCACGCTACGAGCGAGCGACTCCACTTCGCGAGGATCTCCGGAAGCCAGGAGCGTGAACTGCTGCCCAAGGATGGTTACGCGAACCGGCGTTTTCGTTGGCGGGGCGTTAGCCATGCCGTGCCTTTCGCGGCGGAGTTACGCCGTGCTTAGCTGGTCGATGTGGCCCAGGAGTTTCTCGATTCTCCCCCGAACCAGTTTGCGTTCCGCCCGAAGCGATTCCAGTTCCTCCGAAAGAACTTCGGCGCGTGCGCCGGCCTCGGCGGCTTCCTTGACGGCAGCCTGTTTCTCCGCCAGGGCTGCTTCCACTTCCTTGCGCGAGGCTTCCTTCTCCTGGCGCAACCCGTTGACCAACTGCACCGTTTTCGGGATGCGCTCTTCAAGGCTGTCGAGAGAGTCTGTTTCCTGATTGAGAAGGTCCATAGTCTTACGCCGGCGCGAGTGCGGCCTTTGCCCTTTCGATCAGCAACTTGAAGCCAGCCTCGTCGCTGGCCGCCACATCGGCCAGAACCTTTCGGTCAAGCCCAATGCCCGCTACCTTGAGGCCGTGCATGAACTTGCTGTAGGAGATCCCGGCCTCAGTGCAGGCCGCGGCGATGCGCACGATCCACAAAGATCTGTAAATGCGCTTCTTCTGCTTGCGGCCCGTATAAGCGAACTTGAGTCCTCGTTCGACGGCTTCCTGCGCGGCACGGTTCAGTTTGCTCTTGGTGAGATAATAGCCGGAGGCTAGTTCGAGCGTCTTACGGCGCGAATCCCGGCGGTTTGTTCCACGTTTTACTCTGGGCACGTTTCAACTCCTGGTATATTTTTTTCCGGCGGCTGATACGGGCACGTGCCACGCGCTCCGTCCGCACGGATGAGGTTTCGGATTGCGGCCTAGTAGGGCAGCATCCGGCGCAGCGACGGCTGATTTGATTTGTCCGCCACCGTGCTCTGGTGCAGCTGTCGTTTTCTCTTGCGCGACTTCGAGGTCAGAATATGGCGGGCGAACGCGTGATTGCGCACGACGAGTCCGGTTCCCGTCTTCTTGAACCGCTTGGACGCACCTTTATGGGTCTTCAACTTCGGCATAGATTTTTCCTGGATGAAACAGGGAAGTACTCAGAAAGTATAGCACGTGCAGCGGGCGGACGCAGATTAGGGTAATTTCAGAAGTGCTTATTTCCGATTGAGCCCGGCTCGGGGATCAGGCAATCCGGCATGCTCCGGACCGTCGAAGGCGCCAACCTCAATCATCGCCCTTCGCGGATGCCCCCTCAACGGCAGGTTTGAGGATTTCCGGCAAGGGAGGGCAGCTGCCTGGTTCTCGCTCTATTAGACGGACACCCGCAGCCGGGCCAACCGGGCATTAGGGTCCAATGAGTGGCCTCGGCGGGTTCGCGTCCGGCCCCAGATTGAAGACCACGCCTTCCTGCGCGCCCACGACGGGGAACTTCGGCTGCGCGGCCGCGATCGCGAGGCTGATCATCTCGTCGAGATCCGTGTCACTGTGAGTAGGGTCGTGGTGAACCGCCACCAGCCGCTTTGCGCCGCACAAGTCCGCGAACCGGATCGACTGTTGAAACGTGCTATGGCCCCAACCGACCCTGTCAGCATACTCGGAATCGGTGTACTGGGTGTCGTGAAGCAGCAAATCAACTCCCCGCGCCACGGGAAACCCGGACGTCCATTCCTTGCGCATGGGGAACGAAGTGACGCCGAGCGCGGGTTCGTGGTCGGGCATGTACGCCATAACCGTCGGCCCGCTGGCGATACGATAACCGACCGTTGGTCCGGGATGGCACACTGTTGTCGCCGATATATGGAACTCGCCAATGTCGAAATCGGCGCGCGGTACATCATGCAGCGCCAGTTTACAAGGCAGATCCCGCAAATGGACCGGGAACAGGGGCGGCGAGAGATACCGGTTAAGGCGTGTGCGGAGATCAAGCGTGGTGCTCGCCGGTCCCCAGATGTGAACCTCCATGCCGGGATTGTAGAGCGGACCGAAAAAACCGAGCCCCAGGATATGATCCATGTGCAGGTGAGTCAGCAGTACGTCGACCCGCTTCACGTTTGGAGCAAGCCCGGCGGGCATTCGGCGGATGCCGGACCCGGCGTCGAGGACCAGGACGGTACCCTCCCGTCCGGTCACCTGCACGCAGGAAGTGTTCCCGCCGTAACGCGCGGTTTCGGGGCCAGGTGTCGCGATCGATCCCCTCGTTCCCCACATCTTAACCTGCATCGGGGACAACCTCCCAAAACACGCCCATGGCACCTAACAGGCGGTCCTGCTGTCCTATCAACGGGAAAGCCGTCACTTCGATATTGCGGCGGGTGTTGTCGAGGCTTTGGACCCAGAAATTGACATGGCAGGGACGCCGCTTATTTAGGGCGATCCCGAACGGAAGCTGTTCAGGCCCAAGAGGGTTCCCGTGCTTGTCGGTGGTTTTGAAGAGCGCGGACCATTCATGAACCGGCATCTCACCGGTCTCATTGAAGCTCCGCCCGATCAGTGGTTCGGCAGGTTCGTTGAAGAAGATCAGCCGCCCCTTTGGGTCGACGATGATAATCGGCATTGCGAGGTAACTCGCCAACTGCCGGGTGAGGATCAACTCAATTTCTTTTTGCGACATCCGACTTTTCCAGCCTACGTGGCTATCCAACGGAGGTGCTTCATTCTATCAGACTTACGTGCCCCGACAATGGCGACCGATACCGGAGTGGTACTAGGCCTCAGCCTCGACCGAGTATACCGAAAAAGCCGCGAGAAGCGCGAACGCCTCATGGGCGCGATACGATTGTTTGGAGAAGGTTAGAAGGTCTGGGGCCGGGAAAACGGCACCGTCTCGCGGTAGGATGGCATGCCTGGGACGTGGTTGCTCTCTCTCGTTTCGGGTGGATCTCGCGCTCGATTGGTACGGCGTGTCATCGTGCGTGGGCCGGGCATTGACACGGTGCCCGGCGAGAAGCGGCGGAAGGCAAGAGATCGCCCCCCGGAGGAATCTTCGTTTCTTTGCGTAGCGCAGCGATTCTTTCACGCCGGCTCCCGGTTCTGTCATCTGATAAACGGAAGTCCTTTCGGCGGTCAGAACAGCCACGCGCGATCGCGCGTCCGGCTTCGGCGACTTTCAGCGGTGGGTGCGCGGCGCATTTGGCCGAGTCCGCGGGCGCGCAGCAGACTCCCCACCTTGCCGCATTCGGATTTGTATCAATGTTCGCGGAATTTTCGTGGTGGGCCCGGCAGAACTCGAATCTGCGACCTCTACCGTGTCAAGGTAGCGCTCTAACCAACTGAGCTACGGGCCCATTGATTGGGGATGCGGACAAGTATACCACGCCGTTTTCCGCTGGCTGCTCCAGAATTGTCCCATACAACCCATACGAAAATGCTGGGCCGATCTGCTGCCGGATAGAGACTCAAGCGCGGAATGCCGAAGGCGAGGCTTGAGACCTTGACGCCCGCTCGTGGAGTTGATTTCAGGGGCGGTCAGGGAGCAAGCGATACATTCGGATACGACAGGTCTCGGTCGCGGGGGAGTTCCGCTCCGGGGAAGGAGGCGCGAGCGGTACTCGCGCTAAGGTGGCCGTCCGGGCGCTACCAGTTTCCCCAACTGCAAGGGATCGGACATTGTGGCGTTGGGCGAAGGTAGACCGAGGCGCGCAACTGGGTGAGCGGGCCGGACACCCGATGGATGACGGCTAGGTTGAGGATGGGATATCCGGTGGAAAACGCGACGCGGGGAGTTTCAGAAAAGCGCCGACTCAGCCAGGTTCTAACAGAACGGAAAACCCTTATAGGTAGAATAAAAAAAATGAGATAGAACGTGGTATCAAATGCAAAAGGACAACTCCAAACCGTCCCAACCAACTCGATTTCTCGCCTACTCGAACTGTCTCCGGAAATCGGCGAACTGCCGCCGGAGATCATCGATATCCTTTTTTAGATCTTCGATTTCCGTCTCGAGTTTCTCGAAACGGTTCTCCTTGTCCGCCGGGGTGTCCGCTTCGCGTTCACGGTCCGCGCCCGCCCATGCTGCCGGTTCGCCGCAGAACAGGTGACCGTAGCGATGTTCTTTCATTCCCGCCTGCCTTGGCAATTTCATAACCAAAGGCTGAGCTTCCCGCTCCATAAGGCGATGCAGGCACCCTTCGACGGAATCGAGATCCTCGAAGTTGTGCAGGCTCTGGGTCCGGCCACGCAACTCTCCTACCGTTTGCGGACCGCGAAGCAGGAGCACGCACAGCAATGCGATCTCCCGATTGCCAAGATTCAGAGCCTCGTACGCACGGTGAGAATGCTTCGGAACGCGATTGTCGCCGCCGGTAAGAATGGAAGCCAGCCCCTTTGCCCGCAAGCGTTCCAGGGCTTCGGAGACATCACCGCCATCGAGCGACATCGCCGGGTCGCGATTCGATTTCTGATTACACGCGTTCACGAGCCCGTTCAGCGAAAGCGGATAATACTCCGGCGTCGCCATTTCCTTTTCGATAAGCGCCCCAAGCACTCGCGCTTCAACCAGATCCAGTCGAATCATCCGATCGCTCTCAGGATACCAACAGCGGCGCGCTTTCCTTCCGCCACCGCGTCGACTACTTCGCGGCCGCCGTTCACGCAATCCCCGCCGGCGTAATAACGCGGATTCGACGTGCGACCGGTGTGCGGGTCCACGCAAACGCGGCCGCCGTCGAGTTCGATTCCACGGCAGGCGTTGAGCAGTTCAAGCAGCCTGGACTGCCCGATAGCCGGAATCACCATGTCGCAGGCGATGGAAAAATTCGCGCCGGGAAGCATTCGCGGGATTCCCCGGCCGCTTGCGTCCGCGGCGCCAAGTTCGGTGCGCGCGCACTCGATCCGCTCCACACGGCCCGCGCCCGATATCGCCACCGGAACGGTTTGCCAATGGAACCGGACACCTTCCTCGCGCGCGCGTGCATATTCAAAGCTGAACGCCGGCATCTCGCCGGGGCCCCGCCTGTAAAGGAGATGCACTTCCTCCGCGCCGAGCCTGAGCGCCGCGATCGCGGCATCGATTGCGGTGTTACCAGCGCCAGCCACCACTACGCGGCTCCCGACTTCCGTCGGCCCGATCTTGTAGCGCGCGATGAATCTTAACGCGTCGACCACTCCTGGCAGGTCTTCGCCCGGGATGCCAAGGGGATGAGTAGGACCAAGTCCGGCGCCGATAAAAATCATGTCGAAGTCCCGCTCCAGTTCCTCTACGGGCCTGGCCCCGCCGATTTCCACGCCCTCTTCAAAGCGGACACCCATCGAACGGACCAACGCCACTTCCTTCAGGCTGTCTTCGGGTCTCAGCTTGTACTGCGCGATGCCGTAGGTGTTCAGCCCTCCCGGCAGAGGCCGGCTATCGAAGATGGTGACATCGGCGCCGTTTCGCCGCAGTTCGGCGGCGCACGAAAGTGAAGCCGGGCCGCCGCCAATGCATGCCACGCGAAGAGGCCGGGGCCGCGCCGCAACGGGAATGCGCGGGTTGTGCGTGTGGAAATAGTCCATCGCATGGCGCTGCAAGCGGCCGATCTCAATCGGCTGTCTGTTATTCCCGTGGAGCACGCAAGCGCCTTCGCACAAGGTTTCGACCGGGCACACGCGGGAACAACTCAGGCCGAGAATGTTCGCGTTAAGAATAGTTTGCGCGGCGCCGCGAAGGTTGCCCGTTGCGATCTTCTTGATGAATCGTGGAACATCGATATGCGTGGGGCATGCGTTCGTGCATGGGGCGTCGTAGCAGAACAGGCAGCGGTTCGCTTCGACAGCGGCGGCACGGTTTCCCAGGGCCGGGTGAATTTCAGGAAAGTTGTCCGTCACGCGCGGCTCCCGGCGCCTGTAAGGGCGACGCACTGCGCGAGGCTGCGGTCCGCGAGGCGCGCGAACTCATCGACGTCTGCCTTTGCGATGTTCATGGGCGGCGAGAGGCGAATCACGTTACCGTAGAGCCCGCCCTTGCCTGCGAGCAGCCGGTTTTCACGCGCCGCTTCGAGAAAGGCGGCGGTTGCCGCCGTGGCTGGCGTTTTCGTCTTGCGGTCCTCTACAAGTTCCATGGCTTGCAGAAGTCCCATGCCCCGCACCTGACCGATGATGGCATGCCTTTCCGCCAGTTCTTCGAGCTTTCCTCGAAGGTAAGCGCCGACTTCGGCTGTATTCACGCGAAGATTTTCTTCCTCGATATAGTCGATCACCGCCTTACCAGCGGTAGCGGCGATGGGATTACCGCCGAAAGTGGATATCGTCGCGCCCTTCACCGAATCCGCGACCTCCGCTCGGGCTAGTGTCAGCCCGATGGGCATGCCGTTGCCGAGACCCTTCGCGCTGGTAATGACGTCCGGCGTAACCCCATACTGTTCGATCCCGAACCATTTGCTTCCGGTGCGCCCCCAGGCCGTCTGCACTTCGTCGCTGACGAAAATCCCGCCATACTTCCTGACGATGCCGGCTACGATGCCGAAGTATTCCTTGGGCGGCGTAATGAATCCGCCGACGCCCTGGATCGGCTCGCCGATGAATCCGGCGATGCGGCCCGAGGTGGTAGTTCGAATCAACTCCTCCATGTCGGTGGCGCAACGGACGTCGCAAGAGGGGTACTCCAAACCGAACGGGCAGCGGTAACAATAAGCGTTGTGCGCGTGGACGATTCCGGCCTGCGGGACTCCGCCCAGCCGCCAGTTCGAATGCGCCGTGAGCGTCATGGCGAGCGCCGAACGGCCGTGATAGGAGTGACGCAGCGCGACAATCTCGCTTGATCCCGTGTAGCAGCGCGCCGCGAGGATAGCCATTTCGTTCGCCTCCGTGCCACTGTTTGTGAAGAACGATTTGGTCAGCTTGCCGCCGGGCGAAATGCTCGCGATCTTCTTTGCGAGCGCGGCTTGCGGTTCATTCGCGAAGACCGTGGAGACGTGCTGGAGACGGTCCATTTGATCGCGCACGCGGATGTTGACACGCTCGTTGCAGTGCCCGACGCTGACGGTGACGATGCCCCCGAAAAAGTCCAGGTACTGATTTCCGTCCGCGTCCCAGACGTATTGATCCTTGGCCCGGGCGATGACCAATGGTTCTTGAAAGTAGTGGAAGACCGAGGGAAACAGGTATTCCTGATTGGCAAGGATAATTTCGTCTTTCGTCATACGGGTTTGAGCCAATTATGAATCCTGGGACGTGCGGCGCGCAAACGGAAACGTATGCTCCCTGAAGCCCGATTCCGTCCGCGATGGGCTTGTGTCATTCCACCGTTGAAGGTAATGAACCGCTGCATCCGCACCGGATTTGGCCGCCGTGGGCGGAGGCCGGGCTGAGAGATCGGGTTTGTAATAGGATACGGGCGTCCGCTGCATCCGTGCGTTCGCCGATGACCAGCACAGGCCTGAAGCGCTCCCGGTGCTGTCAACAGTGGGCCACCTCGCGGCAAGCGGAGGTTCTTTCGGCGATAATCGAACTATGTTATCCGTCTTTTCCTCTCCCAGCCGTTACACGCAGGGGCGCAACGCCACGGCTTCGCTGGCGCGAGAGATGAAGACTCTCGGGCTCGATCCGCCCGCGCTCATCGTCGCCGGCGGCTCGGCCGTCCGCCTTCTCTCGCAGGTCTGGGAGCGCACCTTCGCCGAAGCGGGATTCCGATACTCGGTCGATGCTTTCGGAGGCGAATGCTCGTCCGCCGAGATCGAGCGCGTTAGCGCATCGGCCCGGCATTCACTCGCGAAAGTGATCGTTGGGGCGGGTGGCGGCAAGGTGCTCGACACGGCTAGGGCCGTCGCATCGGGCCTTGGACTTCCCGTGGTGAACTGCCCGACGGTTGCATCGAGCGACGCTCCGTGTAGCGCTCTCTCGGTGATCTATACCGAGGAAGGCGTGTTCCAGGAGTATCGGATCTATGGCAGGAATCCCGATCTTGTGCTCGTCGATACGGAGGTGATTGCTCAGGGTCCGCAACGCCTCCTGGTCGCGGGAATGGGCGATGCGCTCGCAACGTGGTTCGAAGCGAAGACCTGCGCCGCGGGCCGTGTTCGGAACATGCGCGGTGGCGCTTCGACCGGTAGCGCCCTGGCGCTGGCGGAACTCTGTTACCGTACGCTGCTCGCCGATGGCGTGCAGGCTCGGCGCGCACTCGAACTCAAGGCTGTAACACCGGCGCTCGAACGCCTGGTCGAGGCCAACACGCTGCTCTCCGGACTCGGTTTCGAATCGTCGGGACTCGCCGCGGCCCACGCCGTACATAACGGGCTCACGTCCGCGGCGGGCACCCACGCTTACTTTCACGGTGAGAAAGTCGCTTTCGGCGTGCTTGTGCAACTGGTTCTTGAAGGAGAGTCAGGCGAGCGCTGGCGCGAGGTGCTCGGATTCGCTACATCCGTGGGATTGCCGATTACACTTGAACAGATTGGATTACGAGACCTCCCACGCGAGGCCCTAGAACAAATTGCCGCGCGAGCGACTGCTCCGGGAGAAACCATACACAACGAGCCTTTCGAGGTAACGCCTGCATCCGTGGCAGACGCGATCCTCGCCGCGGACGCCGAGGGCCGGGCGTATTCGAGCACACTCTGACGGCCAGCATGCCTTCAGGCTATTCAAGCCAGAGTCGTACCAGGTGGCGGCGGCGCTCCGGCTCGGCGTGATCCTCGAAGGCCGTCCGGCTGTGGAGGATGAAGACGTTGTTAATGAATTGCATGTCACCCTGCTCCATGGCGAACGCAACGGGAAGTTCGGGCCGCGTCATCACGCTGTCGATGAAGTCAAGCGGCTCCACATCGGCCGCAGTCAGCGGCACCCCCACCAGTTCATGCCCTTTGGGAATATAGAAGCGCAGGTAGCGGATTGCGATGCCGTTTCGGCATGTAAACACGGGCGCGAGCAGCGTAGGCGCTTCTCCCGGCGGCAACTCCGCCCTCCGGTCGAAGTGGTACGGAGCGTACAGGCGATCGAGCAGGTCGGGCCGTTCTTCGAGGACGATATTGTGAAGCGTCGCCCCGCTGATGATCGCCGATTCACCGCCGCTTTTCGCGGTGTTCAGAGCCAGAAGTCCCACGATATCCGGGAAGAAGCCCGCCATGATGGGCGCGGAATCGGTGTGGTAATTGAGACCGAGCGAGGTCTTCGAAGTACGCGCGCCGATAGTGCCGTATTCGCGAGCGAGGTCTACACCCTCGTTCCTCACAGAATACAGGACGTCGCCTTTCACATTTTGTGGGACTGCTTTTCCGAGCAACGCGCCGAAGCCCCAGTAAATGATACGAGCCTCCTCGTCGCTATAGCGTTCCCTTGGCAGGCCCTTCAACAGCACGAAGCCGCGTCCGGAGCGGATCTCCCGCCTCAGTGCCGCTGCGTCGGCGAGAAACGATGGCACGTTGAAGTCCGATGAGGTCAGGTTCGCGATTGGCTTCGCCTCACGTTGAATCTCTGTGAGAGAGCGGTCGAACTCCTCAATCACGGCTGGAGACAGCCGGTAACACCACTGCGATGCATTGCTGAAGTCCGTGCCCTTCCATGCCGTTGGACCATCGATGCGAGACCGATGGACCGGTGTCGGTTGAATCTCCATGATTACCAGTCTGCCACGGAGCCGTCGTCCTGTCTGCCATGCGTTCGTCTTACTTTGAGAAGAACGCACTCGGCACCAGCCGCCAAGGCGAAGTACGGTGAGTCATTGAAAAGCGGCAGGCTGCCCGGATGACATCAGCCAGCCGCGTCCGTGGTCGAAGTGGGACAGATGGAATGCCAGCGGTTGGCCTTGAGCGGCCACGCCATCCAGCGGATGTTTGAGCGAGGAATCGGGGTGGAGGATGTATTGGTGGCGGTCTCCGGCGGCGTCACGATAACGGAATACCCGGACGAATCCGAGCCGGCTAATATTCGCGCTAGTGAACGACGGCCGATCCACGTTGTGGCCGCTCTGGATACTGAGGCTGGCAGGTGCGTTGTAGTGACCGCATACCAGCCGGACCGCCGCCAATGGAAAGCTCACAAGACGAGGAGATCTGTATGCGTTTGCACTCTTTGTAGGCACGGTAAGACTAATCTGGCTTCGTGACGGTGACGCTGCAGCGCGGCGCTACGCCGATCATTCTGAAGACCGATCCCGCCGAGGTAGGTGAAAACTGCCGCGAGTATTACCTGGCGGCCGAGGTGACGGCCCAGTTTGATGGAGCGGGCCGAAACCGCATTGAAAAACGGCACCGCTGTCGAGATTTGGAGACTTGCCGCTTGAAGGCCGATTCGTGTAGGATAGAGCCGAGCGCAAGACCTGACGGCTGATCGCTGAAAGCCTGCGCGGAAGAAGGCAGGCGACGACAAACGATCTCCTGCCCCACTGGCGGAATCTAGCGCGGAAGCTGACGAATCCACTCGTTCAACAGCTTCACGCCATCCTTATCGACCGTGTTGGTGCTGACTGGCGGCATCTGATGTTCGCCACGGAGCGCGATACGGCGATACAGCACCGAGCGATCCGGTTCTCCTGGCTTAACAAGAGAGGCTCCCGCGATGCCGAGGTCTTCGTGAACAGGCGGCTCATTCAGTATCCGCGCCTTTGGGAGCGCCGTCTTGTAGCCGAGTTCCATGAGTGAGTTGCCGCCGCCGTCCGCGACATGGCACATGGCGCAGTTGACTTGCATGTAGGTCCTGGCGCGCAGGTTGATGTCAGCCTTCGAGTCGAAAGGATCGGGATATGCAAGGTACGATGCCGGTGCCTTTGCCGGCGGCTTCTTGAAGATCCCGATGTGTGAGAATGTCCGGAGTTGGTTGTCGGACGTGCCGCCGTAGTCATGGACCCGGTTCATTTGCGGCGTCGTAAGTCCGAGGACGAAGCCGGCCGCGCGCGAGTGACAAAACATGCACTCACTCCGGCTGGGATAGTGCCACGTCTGGTTCCGGACACCGCCGGGCGCCGAGGAATCCTTTATCGTGAATGTCTTGTCGATGCCCGCCGCTTCTACCAGTGTCGCATCCGTCTGCGCGTCGTCCCAAATGTAGGAATAGCCCACCCAGTGGTTTTCCTGCTTCACCACAATGCGCGTCTCGATGCGTTTTCGCGATGCCGCGTTTCCCGCTTCCATGTCCAGAGAAAACGACTTTACAGTTACGGCCCCGTCATCGAACACCCACGCGTTGTGCGCCTGATTCGGCTTTTCAGGGACGGTGATCCTGGCATCGCCGGGGAGGGCGAAGAATCGCTCCTTGTGCGTGCCGTCGGACCAGAAGGGCGCGTTGATCGAATAATGAATCACTCCCGGCGCCGGCTTGTGCTCCCGAACCGATGAAAATAATCCCGTCTCGCTGAGCTTGCGCGGAAACGGCGGCCCGGGCGGCGCCGGAGGCCGTGTCTCGAGTTCGAAGATTTCCCCCGTCGCGTGATCGAGCGCATAGAACGAGCCATCGCGCCCCACACCGAAACTCGAAATTTTCACGGCGCTATCGGTGAGCTCCCGATGTCCGGTGACTTTCTTCGTGGAGTGGTCGTAGCGCAGTCCCCACATTTTTCCGTACTCGTAATCGCCATAAATGTAGACGTCCTTGAGCTCGGGAAACTTCGCTCCCTGATAGACGTAGCCGCCGGTTATCGAGCGGCATTCGGTGTGGTGATGTTCGACCACGGGCGGCGTGAATGGCGTCGGTCCTTTCGGGTTGTTCGGATGAAACGGATGGTTGCCCTCGCGTACGCTCCAGCCATGGTTGCTGCCCGGGCTGACGAGTTCGATCATCTCCCAGATGTCCTGGCCGACGTCTCCGACCCACGGTTGACCGGTATACGGATCGAAGCTAAATCGCCACGGGTTGCGAAAACCGTAGGCAAAGATCTCGGGCCGCGCGGCGGGAACCTTCACAAACGGGTTGTCGGCGGGAATCGAGTAGTTGCGGCCAGGGTCCGGACGATCCACATCGAGGCGCATCATGACCGCGAGCAAGTCGTCGAGGCCCTGGCCCGTGGCTTTCGGATCGGAGCCGCTTGTGCTGTCACCGGTCGAGATGTAGAGGTAGCCGTCGCGTCCGATAATGGCCTCGCCGCCATTGTGGCCGCCGCCCAGCCATTCAACGATAACGGTTTCCGATTCCGGCCGCAGGCGCGGAGGATTGCTGCCCATCTCGAGTTGGAAGCGGGACACGCGGCTATTCTGCGGGCCTTTGATCTTTCGATCGAGATGGCTGAATACGAATACGTAGCCGTTCTCCTTGTATTTCGGATGGAACGAGAAGGCCGAGATTCCGCGCTTCATTTCGAGGAAGAGAGCTTTCTTCCCGGTGGGGTCGGATGGCTCGAAACTAAGGATCTTCCCCTTGTACTCAGCAACCATGAATCGCTCGGAAGCTGGATACTGGGCAATAAAGACCGGCTGCTTGAACGTGACCTGGCGGAACGCCCGCGTGAGCCGGTAGGGCGAAGCCGGATCGGGTGAGCCGGAAATCTTCGAAGCCCATTTCACCCGCTGGGAGATCCCGTATGGAGCGGCTGCTTCGCCAAACTGCGTGGAACCTAGTGCTACCAATACAAGAACGGCTCGCAATTTCTTCATAATCAAATCCGTCAATCGAGTCCGAATACTATCAGGCTGCTGCCGGACGCCACGGCGATGAACTGCTTGCCTTCGCTGCGGTAACTGATCGGATTCGACCAGATCTCGCCGCCGGTCTGAATGCGCCAGAGGACCTTTCCGGTTACGGCATCGAGCGCGAAAAAATCCCCCTCCATGGTTCCCGAAAAGACCAGATCGCCGGCCGTCGCCAGGACGCCGCACCAGGGAGGGGTCTTTACTTTGAACTCCCATGCCAATTCGCCGGTCAGCGCGTCGAGAGCCCTCAGCGCCCCGTATGGTTCCTCCGTTGCGATGTCGCGTTTCGTCGCCCCGAGATACATTCGTCCGGGTTTGAACGGAGCACTGGCAGTGAAATAGATACCGCCCTTCTCCCGGACGTTCTGATAGAACAGCCCGGTCCGTTTGCTATAGGAAGGAGAGAACCAATTGGCAGTTCCATCGTCGTCGGGGTAGACCAGCGCGCCAGCGGCACTCGGCGCTGTTTCGCGATTCGGAATCGGCCTGCCACGAGGGTCGATGCCCTTCGCCCAGTTCTGCCGTGCGAACTGTTTCGCCATCAGAAATTCACCGTTGGCCCGGTCGAGCACATAGTAGAAGCCGTTCCGGTTGGCGAAGAGCATCAATTTTCTGGGCTTGCCGCCCCACTCCGCATCGACCAGTACAGGAATCTGGTTCGAATCCATGTCGTTGACGTCATGTGGAACAAACTGAAAATGCCACTGAAGCCTCCCGGTATCCGCATTCACGGCGATCACGCTATCGGAATAGAGGTTGTCACCCTTGCGGACGGCGCCATCGTAGTCCGGCCCAGGATTGCCCGTGCCCCAGTACAGTAGATTGAGTTCGGGATCAAAGGAACCGGTCACCCAGGTAGTGGCTCCTCCGCGTTTCCAGCTATCGCCGGACCAGCTTTCATTTCCCGGTTCACCGGGTCCCGGCGTAGTCCAAAAACGCCACACGAGTTTCCCGGTCTTGGCGTCATAAGCGTCCAGGAAGCCCCGCACTCCGTACTCCGCGCCGGCGATTCCGACTACGATTTTGTCCTTCACCGCGAGCGGCGCGGCGGTCATCGTATAGCCAGGCTTGTAGTCTGCAACTTCCACGTCCCATCGCACGCGGCCCGTGCGGGCATCGAGGGCGACCAGGTGCGCATCGATCGTGTTCACGAATATCTGGTCGTCGAGCGCGGCCACACCCCGGTTGACCTGGCCACAACAGACGGGAACGCCCTGCGGAATGGTGCGCCGGTAGTGCCAGAGCGGGCGTCCGGTACGAACGTCGAGCGCGGTCACGTCGCTCGGCGGATCCGTGATGTACATCACGCCGTCGAACACAAGCGGCATGGTCTCGAAATGCTGGCGTCCGCGGATCTGGTACATCCACGCGACCTTCAGGCGCCCGGCATTATCACGGTTGATCGAGTCGAGCTCGGAGTAGTGATGTGCCTGATAGTTACCAGAGTAGGTGAGCCAATTTCCAGGCTCCCTATCGGCATGAAGGATCCGCTCATAGGGCATCTGGGCCAGTGCGAGGCTATTCAGAAACGCCAGAACGAATCTCATCGAGTCCCCCGCAAGGCGGCCAGATAGGCCACCAGGTCGTCCAATTCATCCTTGGAAAACACGCTGCCATATGACGGCATGGGCGATTTCCCGAGGTCCACGTTCATCCCGTTGAGGTCCTCTTTCCAAAGTGAATGAACGACGCCTCCGGCATCGCGTATCTGAACGGAGAAGGTATCCTCATTTACTCGTGCACCAGTGATTTGGCCCCCATTCTTAGTAACCGCGCGGATCTGAACAAAACCTCGTGGAACCTCCGCTCCCGGTTCGACGACGGACGCCCGCAGGTACGCCGGGCTGCGCGCCGCGCCGATTTCGGTGAGATCCGGGCCAAAGCTGCCTCCGCGGGCGGATACAGCGTGGCAGGCCGGACAGCCGCCCTTACCCTGATACAACCGCTCGCCGCGATTCGGATCGCCGGGCAGCGGCCGAATCGTCCGCCGTCCCAGGCTGCGAACGTACTTTGCGACCTGATCGATTTCACTGTCGCTTAGCGCAGTCCCCGGCATGCTGGACCCGGCAATGCCGCGGCGAATCACGAGCCGTAAAGCCGCCTCGTCCGGGGCATGCCGCAATATGCGTCGTTGGAGCGTCGCCCCGCGGCCGCCTTCGCCGTCTTTCCCATGACAGAACGAGCACTGGCCGAGGTAGAGGCTCTCGCCCGAAGTGGCGGCCGGGGCCTGCGCGGCAAAGGTGGCCGTTAGCGAGACTGCGAATATGATGCGTCTCACGGCCCTGATCAATTCCGCCGCGCGGCCCCGGGCGCCAGCTGCCGAACGAGCGCTTCTAGCTCTGCCACGCGTTGCGAAAGTTCCTGTATCGCCTGCATCTCGGGGTCGGGCAATTGTCCGTGTTCCAGCGGGCCTGACGCCTCTCCGCGCGTCCGCACAATGCGCCCAGGTACCCCAACCACCGTGCAGTGATCCGGAACGGAATGGACAACCACCGACCCGGCGCCGATCTTCACGTCGCTGCCGATCGTGATGCCCCCGAGCACCTTCGCGCCCGTGCCCACCACAACGCGGTTGCCAAGTGTCGGGTGACGCTTCCCGCGTTCATGCCCGGTGCCGCCAAGGGTCACACCCTGATAGAGCAACACGTCGTCTCCGATATCCGCGGTCTCTCCAATCACCACACCCATTCCGTGATCGATGAAAAACCGCCGCCCGATCTTCGCGCCCGGATGGATCTCGATGCCGGTCAACAGCCGGCTGAACTGTGAAATCAGCCGGGGCAGCAGCGGGATCTTCATCTTGTAAAGCTTGTGGGCCAGGCGGTGCCAGAGGATCGCATGGAATCCCGGGTAACAAAGAAAAATCTCGAGGGTGCTCTTTGCGGCAGGATCCTCGCGGAAGATCGTCTCGACTTGCTCTCGGATCGCTCGAAACACGGCTGGAACTATCCTATCGCACATGCCCCCGGATTTGCGTTATGATGCTGGGCAATGAAGCGATTAAGCTGCCTTTCTCTCAGTTACAAGGATTCCTTCTCAAGCGGCAAGATGGATCTCGAGAAGATCATCGACACGCTGCGCGCACACAACTTCGACGGCGTCGATGTGCATTTCAATCACCTCAAGTCGACGGACCGCCCCTATCTGAAGCAGCTCCGCCGCAAGTGCCTTGACATGGGCCTCTCGATTTCGAGCCTCTGCGTCACAACGGAATTCGGCCGCTCCGCCGAGGCGATTCCAAAGGAGCTTGAGAAGGCGCGGGTCGCAACGGATGTTGGCATCTTACTCGGCGCGCCCGTGCTGCGCGTCTTCGTCGGTTCCGCGCCCTCGCCCGACAAGCAGGAAGAAGCCTTCCGCCGCGGCGTCGACGCACTACGCAAGGCGGCCGAGTATGGCGCCGAAGCCGGCATGCCCGTCGCTCTCCAGAATCACAGCGGCCTTACAAGCACCGGCGACGATATGCTCCGCTTCCGCAAGGAAGTGAACCACCCGAACTTCACGCTGTTGCTCGATACGGGGCACTTTGCGGGCCGCGAAGGCCCGAACGGGCCGAAGATTCCAGGGAAGACTTACGCGGACTACTATCGCAGCATTGAGCAGGTAGCTCCGCTGGCCCAGTTTGTGCGCGCCAAGCTGTATGAACTCGATGCCAACGGCAAAGAGAAGTACATCGACTACAACCGCGTCTTCAACATTCTCCGCGGCGTCCACTACAATGGCTTCGTCAGCCTCGTCTACGAGGGGAAAGAGGACGAAGTACAGGCAATCCCGCGCGGGGCACGTTTCCTGCGGTCTTTCGTCGCGGTGTAGCGAGGTCCGGGGCGGTGGGGCGGTGCGAGAGCGCTCGCGCCAGAGTCCCCCTCAACGCATTCCGCCGATACCGGTAAAACGCTCCCGCCCGACTTCGTGAAGCGGGAATCGCGAGGCGAATGCCTGTGCCCGGAAACGGCCCTTGGCGGTTTGGTACAAGGTTTTCGCGTTCCACCCTCGCCTTGGTGCGGCGGATTACAGCGTCCCGCAGTGTAAGTGGCATGGCGAGCCCCCCGAAGACGGACAGTCCCAACGACTGTGCGGACCGCGCCGTCGCTGCAGTTTGTAGCGTCCTGCTCATTCGACGCGCGCGGCTCAGCCCGCGGCAACGCGGCTCTGCATCGAATGTAGGCTCTCAAACGCTCGTGACCCGCGAAACGTCCCTCGGGCGCAAACACAATCTTTCACCCGCTCTCACAGTCGTCTCTCCGTAACCTATTGAATCTCGCATAATACAGTGACAATAATAAGTCGTAAAGAAATAACATTTACATCTACCACCCTGATGTGGTGTCACGTTGGGGCATGGACACCGATGCCCAACTCGCCCAGTATCTCGCTGGCATGTGGCCGCATCTGGACGAACATGCCCGTCGCCTGCGGCCTGTCGCGCGTTTCGTTCGGGCCAAAGAAGTGTAGTGGGTACACAAGAACCTCGCCCCACAACCGGCTGTATTGCAATACCATCTAAGAATCGATCCGCTAGAAAACGACCCGCAGTCCAAACTGGATATCCCGAGGCGTCCCCACCGTTCCGGAAATCGTTCCCGACACTGGATTTCCGATGGAGGCGTTCGGCAGGTCGAATTGGGGGTTGTTGGGCAAATTGAAAAACTCGGCACGGAACTGCACCCGAGCCCGCTCGGTTACGTTGAATTCCTTGAACAGCGACACATCCACATTGGTGCGGCCGGGGCCGCGCAGGAACCCTCGGCCGGCATTGCCGTAGGTATAGATGACAGGAGTGCCCCAAGGCGCGCCTGCGGTACCCAGCGCGGTGTTGAACCAGCGTGCCGGGTCCGGGTTCGGAAGCGTCGCATCGCCGAGGCGGTCCGGCCGGCTGCCGCTGCCCGTGTTGGCCACCGGACTCGCCAGCGACGGAGTGAACGGTAGGCCTGTCTGGAGGATCAGGATCATGTTGGCCTGCCAGTCACCGAACGCGGTGTTCACCCAGCCATGGCTCGAACTGAATTTCTTACCCTTTCCGAACGGCAGATTGTAGAGTAATGTCTGGGTCCACCTGTGGCGGATGTCGAACGAGCTGTTGCCGCGGTCCAGGAAGCGATATCGCACGTCTTGAGGGACGGGACCATCGCCGCCGCCGCCCTGTTGCAGCGGAACGTTGTCGATGGCGTGAGAGTATGTGTAGGCCGTAAGGAAGCCCAGGCTTGCGGAGAAGCGCTTCTCTGCCGACACCTGCAAAGCGTGGTAGCCGGAGTTGCCGCTGGTGGAGGCATAGTTGAGGTTGACCAAACCGGGAGCGATGCCGAATAGCGGGCGGCGGGGAGGTATCGCACCGGCTCCGGGAATCGGCTGGTTGAAGTTGTAGTTGGCATCGAGGTGGCGTCCGAGATTTCCTACATAGCCGACCTTGACGGCGATGTCGCCGGCAAGCTGTTCCTGGATGCCAAAGTTGAACTGCAGCGCGTGTGATGGCCGGTAATCTGGCGGAACGGTGAGGAAGTTCCCGACCGGGTTGTTCGAGACCGTGGCGAAGTCCGTGGACGGTATAAGCGGGAGACCATCCTGGATCTGCCGGTAGTTGGGGACAAACTCGTTGACAGCGATTGTGGCCGACGCCGCAAATGGCAGCATCCGGTGCATGCGATAGAGTCCGCCGCCGCTTCCCTGAGCGTTGTAGAACAACCCGAAACCGCCACGAATCACGGTGGTGCGGCGGGCCTGGTACGCGAAGCCGAGTCTTGGAGCGAAAAGGCGGTTGTAGGACAGAACTCCCAGGCGGCGATCGGAATTGAATCCCGCGATCAGTACCTTGCCCGTGCCGATGTTGAGGTTTGCGAAACGATCTGCGACCTCGACCGGCGGCGGGATGTACTCGTGGCGAAGCCCGAGGTTCAGCGTCAGGCGATTGTTGACGCGCCAGTCGTCGGCGACATAAGTGCCGAGTTCGAGCACGCGGATTCCCGCCCAGACCAACTGGTGATCCTGGCTCGCCGAAGAGTACGCACCGAGCAGGAATGCCGCCATTGCGTCGCCGGTATTGGCCGCGTTATTGGGGTCGCCGGTGAACGTCCGGCCAAAGGAGAAGGCGCCGTTCCCCTGGTTCGCCTGGAAGTCGATGATCTGCCGCCGGATGATGCTTGTTCCGAACTTGATGGTGTGCCGGCCGCGCATCAGCGAGAAGTTGGCCGAGGGATTGAACGTGTTCTCCAGCCGGATGGTAGGTATGGAGGATGGACCTCCGATGCCGCTGTACCCCGTGATGGTGAAAATGGGCACGCCGTGGCTCAGCGGCACCTGGTTGGCGTTCGGAACTCCCAACAGCTCGCCAAGGCCCTTCGCATTTGGGTCCAGGGCCTCCGCCTGTGGATAGACATTGGGCATGTCGAAGCGCGAGTACCCCATGCGGATGTCAGCAAGGAACCGCGGCGTGAAGATGTGGGTCCATGCTATGACGGCGTTCATATTGCTGAACCGGGCGTCGCCCGGGGTGATGCTACCCACGCCGTTGTGGAGATTCAGCGGTACCGACAATCCCGGCACCTGGCGGTATCCAAACGCAGTGGGAGTGTTCACCGTCGCCTTCTGTGGTGAAAAGCGGCCAAACACCGTATCATTCGAGGTAAGATTTGCGTCGGCCCGGACGTTTCCGTAGTTATAGTTGTTCACCAGCTCCGGGTTGGTGAACTGATTATTGGCAAGGCCCGGCAAATCGGGAAGCGGATAGGTTTGAATCAGGCGCGCCGCGACCGGGTCCCTGCGCGCAGCCGGTACCATGTTGTTCGGGAAGGGCTGGCGCGTAAAACCGCTCGCGGTTCCGGCAGCCGGCGTCACGGTCGCCGGATCGAAGATCGGGCGCGTGGTACGGAAGTCGCCCATGCGCAGGGCCGTAGTTGGCACGGTGTTCACGGTCGTGTTGGTTCCCTGAGCCTTTCGAAGACCCTCGTAGTCGCCGAAGAAGAATAGCTTGTTCTTAACGATGGGGCCGCCGAGGCTGCCGCCGAACTGGTTCTGGCGGAAGGGAGGTTTCGCGCTCGTACTCACAGCGTTGAAGTAATTGCGCGCGTCGAGATTGTCGTTACGCAGGAACTCGAAGGCACTGCCGTGAAAGGCATTGGACCCGCTCTTGGTGATGACGTTCACCGTGGCGCCGGAGTTGCGGCCCTGCTCGGCGCCGAACAGGTTTGTCTGCATTTTGAATTCCTGGATGGACTCCACAGTCGGCCGGACAATGATCAGGGCATTGCGTCGAAAGTTGTTGTCGACGCCGTCCAGCAAGTAGTTATTCGACATTTCCCGGTTGCCGTTCACCATCAACTCCGCGCCGCCGCGCGTGTCATCGGCACGCGTTCCACTGCCGATGGTGCCCTGCGGACCGTAGCCGGCGCCAACCGCGCCGTTGCTCAGGATGGCGAGCTGCACGAAGTTCCTTCCGTTCAGCGGAAGGTCGCTGATCGCCTTCGATTCGATTACCTGGCCGACCGACGAGGTGCTCGATTCGAGCAGTGGCGCGGCCCCGACCACTTCCACGGTTTCCGAGACCGCCCCGACCTGCAGGGTGAGGTCCACGGCGGCGCGCTGGTTCACTTCCAGCCGTAACCCCTCGCGGGTCACCTGGCGGAATCCGGCCTTTTTCGCCGTAAGAGTGTAGGTGCCGGGCTGCAAGAGCAGCAGTTGATAGAAGCCTGACTCATCACTTACCGTCTCGCGCCGCAGACTGGTTTCGACATTCGTGATGGTAAGGGTCACACCGGGAGCGCCAGCGCCGCTGTCGTCGGTGATTGTTCCTGTCACGCCGGCCGTTGTTTGCGCGGAGGCGGGCAGGAAGCAGCTCGTGAGAAGAGCAGACACGCAGATAAGATCTCGGAGGAGTTTCATGAAGGCTCAGATCCTTTCAGATCTCTCGGGCAAAGCACCCGGTAGTACTATGAACTGGTGGCGGAATCGAAGGGACATCAACCCACTTCCTCATTGGCAGCGCGCAGCAAGCCGCGCATATAGCCGATGCAATACCCCAGACCTCCCCGGCCGACTCCCTGATCGCCGACCAGGGGGGGAATGTGGTCCGGTACCATCGGACCGCTGTATCGTACCTGTCGCAGAGCCTTCATCACCTGATACAGGTTCAGGTATCCTTCGTCCGGCAACGTCTCGTTGAAGCGCGGCAGTGTTGAACTGACGTTGCGGAAGTCGACATCGAAGATCTTCCCACGTCCGCCATAGTCGCGGATCATTTCGAAAACATTCTTACCCATCTGGTCGCCGCCCTCTGCCCATGTCCCCACGCAGAGACGCACGCCCCAGTGGCGGCTTTTTCCGGCGAGCTGTTCGGCGCGCCGGTAGCATTCCTCATTCGTGAAGATTCTGCCGATGCCGTTCATCTTCTTGAGCACTGGAGGATCGTCTGGATGCATCGCCAGCTTGACGTTGGCTTCCTCGGCAACCGGCAGCACGGCCTTCAGCCAGTAGACGAAGCCATCCCAGATTTCTTCGGCCGGATACTCCCGGTCGAAGACATGCTTTTCCATCCTGGATTGAAAGCCGGCAACGCTGAACTCCCGCGCCTTGTATCCCCGCGGCGTTTCCACGGTCGCGGACGTATACACATTGGCAGGGTGCCAGTCCAACACCAAAATGGCAACGCCGATCCGGCCCAGTTCGCGCACGACAGCCTTGCAGGTCTCAATGTCCTTATCCCGCTCGGGACCAGGCCGCGCGAGCCCGATGTTCAGCGACCTGTGCGCGTAGTGCGCGCAAGAGACCATGGAAATCCCCGCGCGCGCAAAGCGGTCCTTTGCCGGCGCCAGTTCCTCCAATTTCGCGTCGCGAGGAATCTCCGCGCGAATGTAACGCAGGCCAATCTGTTTCAAAAACAGCAGGTCGTCGTCTGTTGCACGAATGCTGACGCGGTGCGCGAGCTTGATGTTTGCCGCATCGAACTCGTCAATCATTTTCCGCGGCGGCGCGGCGCTCAGTGCGCGGTCTTGTGCAGCGAGCGCCATGGCTCCCGCGGCCAGTGGCAGCCGCAACAGATCGCGCCGGGTCTGTTCGTCCATAGAATTCCTCCCTGGACAACGAATGTTCCGTCAGCCGGAATGCCATTCCGGCACCCGGCATCCGATCAGCCTACCACACTCACACACCACTTGCCTTCCTTCAATCAGCGTAATGTCCACCCAGATCTAGGCCCGAGCGCACGACGCTCCGCAGCACGTGGCGTTGCGCTGCCGGATCGTTCTCGCCGCCGCTGCCGGCCGGCATTCGATGCGCTTCGGTTACGACTTCCGGGTCTATCGTGAGAACGTCGCGCCTCCGGCCGATGTGGCGGGCCGCTACCGCTTCCGCACCGACTTCACCCGCGCAAACGATCTTTCCACTTCAGCGCAACCGGCCGGCCAGGAACTCGCGTCGTTTCTGCTCGGAATCCCCGCGAGCATCAGCAGTATTCAGCGCGCGGCACTCCGATCGAATCAGAACGTATATCAAGGTCTCTATTTCCAGGACGATCTGAGGGTGTCGTCAAGGCTCACGATGAATCTCGGCGTCCGGTACGAGTACGAGCACCCGACCACCGAGCGCTTCAACCGCAATGTCCGGCTGTTCGATCAGCGGTCCACGAATCCCATTGAAGCGGCGGCCAGGGCGGCCTACGCCAGCAGCCCGATTCCCGAAATCACGCCGGATGCGTTTCGCGTTCGTGGCGGCCTGGTTTTCGCCGATTCGAACAAACGGCGCTTTCCACACTGCGGACCGCAACAATATACAAGCGCGACTGGGCGTGGCGTTTTTGATCGACCAAAAGACCGTCCTGCGCGGAGGCTTTGGCATGTACGCCGCGCCGTTGACCATCGACAGCTATAACCAAAGTGGTTTCGATTTCACGACAGCCCTGGTGCCGACAGCCAACAATGGGCTAAACCCTGCTCGCGAACCTCACCGATCCGTTCCCCAGCGGCGTCGTCGAGCCGCCGGGCGCGGCGAATGGCTTGGCGACATTCATCGGCCAAACCCTGGGCGGCGCGGTAAATCTGGTGCAAAACACGGTCAACCGCCGGATCCTGCCGCTGAATATCGAATCGCGAAAGAATCCGATGATGAGCCGGTTCGAGGTCAGCCTGCAGCGGGAACTTCCTGGCCGGTGGGTGATCGACGCCGCCTATATCGGGAGCGTCGGCATCGACCTGACGGCCTTGGACAACATCAATCCGATCCCCAGGCAGTATTTGTCAACAGACATCGGGCGCGACAGTGCCACCGTTGCGCGACTTGAGGGCAACGTAACAAATCCGTTTCGCGGGCTGCCGGCAGCGACAGGCTCCGGTTTGTTCACGCAGCAGTTGGTCCAGCGCCAGCAACTCCTGTGACCCTTCCCGCAGTTTCTGGACACCTTTGTTGTTCGGAACAATGGGCGGAACTCCTTTCACTCGGGACAACTGCGCGTGGAGCGGCGTATGTCGCGAGGACTCACCGCTGCGGGCAGCTATGTGTTCTCGAAGCAGCTAGACCGGATTACGAAGTTGAACGCCGTCGATAGCGGCTATGAGCGGCGGCTGGGCGATGCCGACACACCGCATCGGGTCACGTTGAGCGGTCTCTACGAGATGCCGTTTGGCCGGGGACGCAAATGGCTCGCGCATCCCGGCCGCCTCGCCGACGGGATAATGGGCGGTTGGCAAGTCGGCTACATCTACGGTTTCCAGGTCGGCAACCCACTTACGCTCGACAACATCTTCTTCGACGGAGACCCCGGTCAGTTGCGGATGAACATCGATGGACGCACGGTTGACAACGTCTTCGCCGCGGATTTGCGTACGAGCGGCTTCTACTACAGAGACGCGAGCATGCAATCCAATGGTGTTCTCGATTCGAACCGCCAGATCCGCGATCCGCGGATCAACTTGGCGCACAACTTGCGATCGCTTTCCTCGCGGCTGCCGAATCTGCGCGGAGACACGCTGAACAACATCGATGTTTCCTTAATCAAGAACACTTCGATTAACGAGAGGTTCCGTCTGCAGCTCCGCGCCGAGATACTGAACGTGACCAATCACGTCTTCTTCGGCGGGCTCGACTTTAATCCCCGTAACGCCAGCTTTGGCCGCCTCACCGAACAAGTCAATCTGCCGCGGGAATGGCAGCTCGGGCTCAAACTACTGTTCTGATATGGGCCGACCCTGTCCAGGTCCTGGGTTTGAAGCCTGGCGGTGAAGCAGGGATCAGCTGGTGGCAAAAGCACAGGACGGGACGAGAGGCCAACGCGACGGTCGATCACTCTCGCTCATCTTCAACACCACACTCTCGACAGTGGCCCGGTATCAGCGGCGTACAGACATAGAAATGCTGTAGTGACACGCTTTCTCTCCAGCCGTGTTGAGTTGGAGAGAGGTCCAGCATGATCGCACCGGTGGCAGGGCAACGCAACCTGCTTGGAGAACCCTTCCGCGCCAAACGGTCTTGCGGTTCCTTCGGCAACAGCAGCGCCAGGAACGAGTAAAACGACGCCAGGCTGAGCGCTCCCCCCTTTCGGTTCTTGCGGCGCGGGCGTTTCAGACCGCCTGCCGGGCGAAGCGAAGTCTGGACGGCCGGCGAGGCCACTCCTACCTTGCGGGTTCAACTACGGCGGACATCGATCCCTTCGACCGTGGCATGCGCCAGTCCGGACCATAGGCGTGTATCTGTTCCCGGCCGAATTCCGCCTGCCCCAGTTCGCATGTCAAGACTATCGTGCGGCCCGTCTTGTCGACTTCTTCCGCATTCCGGTAGGCTTGTTCGGCGGAGAGGATGAACAATTTCTGGAGCATTTCGATCACGTAGTCGTAGGTGTGGTCGTCGTCGTCGAGCAGAACCACATGATAGAGCGGCGTCAAAGCTTCGCTTGTCCCGGCCGTTGTGGAAGGCTCTAGCGTTGTCCGGGGCGGCATGGCTATTGCGAGCCTCGAGACAGCAACATGGTTTTCAAAGTATGCATGATGATGTACAGATCCAGGCTCAGCGACATGTGCTTGATGTAGTACAGATCGTATTCGAGCTTGGTAATCGTATCTTCGAGTGTATCGCCGTATTTGTGGTTGATCTGCGCCCAGCCGGAAACGCCTGGCCGCACGCAAAGACGCTGCCTGTAATAGGGGATCTGTTGCGCGAGGGTCTGAACGAATTCAGGACGTTCCGGCCGCGGTCCGATGATCGCCATCTCTCCACGAAGCACATTGAAGAATTGCGGTAACTCGTCGAGACGCAAACGGCGCAACCACTTTCCCACGCGTGTAATTCGCGGGTCGTCCTTGCTCGCCCATACCGCACCCGTTCGGGCTTCGGCATTTGTGTACATGGACCGGAACTTGTAAACCGTAAACAGCGCGCCTTCGAGTCCGGTACGGACCTGCTTATAGAAAACCGGGCCCGGAGATGAGAGCTTCACAGCCAGCGCCGTCGCCAGCATGATAGGGGCCGTGACAATTGTTCCCACCACGGCGACCAGGATGTCGAGCAGCGGTTGCAATCGGCGGCCGTAAGCGCCGGGGCCGAGTTCGCTCGTGAAAATCAACTGAGCCGGGCGGAGTTCCTTGGTGCAGATCCGGCCGCAGACAGTCTCGTAGGTCGATCCCGCCTCCTCGATTCGAAATCCGGCGAAGCGCAGATCGAGAAGGTCCTGCACGGGCATGCGGTCGCGCCTCTCGCTAAGTCCGACGACGATGAGGTTGGGCTTCTCCGTGTTCGCGATCTGCCGCAGGCTTTCTACCGTGCCCAACACCGGCACGCCCTCGATGCTGTTGCCTACCGGTACGGAGTTGTGGAGGCAGCCCTCCACACGTATCCCCAGTTCACGGTGATTGCGAATGTAGGACGCAATCTCTTGCACCACCGGATTGCAGCCGATGAACAGAATCCTCTGCTCGCCTACCTGCATTACATAAGCGCTGTGAAACTGCCTATAAAAATAAACCCCGATAAGCGAGAGAGCGCTCCCCAATAGCATCATGCGCTGGGGAACAGCCATTCCTCGAACGACGTAGCTGAGAACGCCTTGCCCAATCGTCGCCAGCGAGATGACCACGCAGAGATCCTCTAAGAGGCGGATATTTGAGGTTCCAGTAATGTTGGTGTACAAGTCCCTGAAATGGAACCCGAGCAGGATGGTAACCACGACAATGCCGATCCGGATCATCCCACGGTCATACAGCAGAAAAACGGTAGGATCGTAGTCGAAAACCAGATACGCGGCCGCGACGTATGCGGACGTAATTATTACGATTTCCGATAACAGGAGAGTCAGAACACCTAGCGGAACGAATATTCGGAAGAGACGAATCATCGGAGATGCGGCGCCACCCAAACCCGCGATCTGGACTCAAGTCTACCATGGTGAGTACCGGTACGCCAAGGACGGACCGGAGGTCCCCGGGACGTCCGGTTTTGCCTGGCGTACCGGTCGTTCCGCGCTGGCCGGCTTGCTGCCATCTTCTCTTTTCCATCGAACATGCGCTCAGCCCCGGGACTCAATTCCACGTTACTCGCGGTGCGCCCTGCTGTACCCCGCAATGTTGGAGCACGCAGAGTTCCCAAAGAACGTTTGGATATGCCGCAGGCACCGGGAATGGAATCCGTCAGATGGCAGCTACGCTGCCATCCGCTTTTCTCCATCGGACGCGCGCTCCGGAATACAGCTTTCTGACTTCGTCGAACAGCGCCGGCTGCCCGACAGGATCCGCGGCGTCGATCACCCAAACAGTCCGGCCTAAGGCTGCGGCCAGATCCGGCAAATCGTAAAACTTGAGCGCTCCGGGCACAAGGCTTTCGTAGATGCCGCGATGCAGTCGCCGCTCGACCACCGCTTGCCACGACACGAGCGCGCCATCAAGCGTCACCTCCTGGATCCGGGAATCGAACGCCGCCGCGTGCAACATCGGCACGCCGCCCGCGTGTTTTCCGAATCCAGAGACACGGGCCGCGTCCACCTCGGCTCTCGTTGTCAGCAGATCGACGGCGCGCACGATATCTCGTGCCCGCATGCCCACTAGCGTCCTGCCTGCGAGGAAAGTCGTTTGCGCGCTTGCATAGTCTCCAAACCAGAGCGGAAACGCCCTCGCCGTTTCGAGCGGAGCGGCCGCGCGCGTCTCTCCAAATCCCCGCGCGTCAATCGCGAGAACCACATTGCCGGCCTTCACCATGCTTTCGATCGGGCCGCCCTCCGCCGCGTCGGCTTTCTTGCCCAGTCCATTGACGTAAACGACGGCTGGATATTTTCCGGGCGCCTCCGGACGGAAGAGCAGCGCAGGGATCGTGATCCCCGGCTCGGGATCATAGGTCATCTTTTCGATCGAATATCCCGAACGGGAGATGACGCCGAATCCCCGCGCCGAAACCGGTCCCGAGGCGGGCTCGTAGCCGGACAATAGTCGTGCCCGCTTGACCACATCCTTCCTTTCCGGCGTGGCACGTTTCCTGTTCAGCGACCACACCGTCTCCCCGCCGAGGGATGTCGCAACCTGCCCGGTCGCCGTACACCACAGTTCCCGTTCCGTCGCGATTTCGACGAAGGGCTCGGGCGATTCGTCCCGAGCGCCCTTCAGCCAGCGGCTGAACCAATCGTAAGCGGCCAGTCTGCGCGGCTTGGTGAACCCGTGACCGTCATCCGCCTCAAACATCGCAATCTTCCCTCCGGCGCCGGCCATATCGTAGATGCGCTGGGCTTCATGAAAGGTCTCGCGAGCGCCGCCGATCGCAAAAAAATCACGGATCGCGGAAAGGATGAAATACGGCTTCCCGGCAAATGCTTCTACGAAGTCGGCATGGTCGAGCCCGTCGGCGAGGAACGGGCCCAGGATCTGCTCGGCGTCCTGCGGACCGATCGTATTCAGGAGCTTCCGCCACGAAGTGATGTAGCAGGACGGCGCGGCCACCTGGATACGGTCGTCAAGCGCCGCCAGGTACGCCGTGTGCGTTCCGCCTCCGGAATTCCCGGTACAACCCACGCGCGCCGCGTCCACCTCTTGCCGGGACACGAGATAATCAAGGGCTCGGATGCCGTCCCAGATCGTGTAGCGCGCGAGGGCGTCTCCCGTAAGCAGGCACTGCGCGCCCAGCATCGAGTGCTCGGTGGTCGAGGCGCTGACTTTCGAACCACCCAGATCCTCATCGTAGATCTGCACCCTCTCGCCTTGGCCGAGGGTGTCCCAGGCGAGCGCGACGAAGCCCTTCTGTGCCAGCGATCCGAGCATCTGCTGCCACGCTAGATGCGATTTCGCACCGCTCTCATGGCCTAAAGGGTAAAGAATCGCCGGGTAGGGTGGCGCGCCTCGCGTTGGAACGTAGAGGTTCGCGGTGACAAAGAATTTCGGCTGGCTTTCGAAAACGATCTTTTCGATGCGATATCCGTTGCGCTCGATCGTGGCTACGGTTCGCGGGTTGAGCGGCGTGCGAGCGGGCTCGCCTCCAACCGCTTGCCAGATCTTTTCGCGGATGTACTTCTTTCGCGCGCCAAGGTCTCCTGCCGTGAGCGCCGCGACCGTGCGCTCCCGCTCGTCGAGGAGTTTGCCCGCACGCGCCTTCAGGTAGTCAGGCAGCATCAGCCGAAGATTCTTCGACTCGCTTAGCGCCGCGAGAAAATCCGGATCGCCTGATCCCTGCGCAAACACGCCCGCCGCGGTGCTCAGCGCGATACACGCCACTCCACCGAAAACCGTTTTCATCGTTTCGCCTCCCTTAACCAGACGCCCAACTGGGTCGATTTTGCGGCGAAGAAGATCGCCTGCTCGCCGCCCGCTAACGCCATCCTCGTCCAAGTCATACTTTGCCTTCGAATACAGGTCCTTCAGCTTCTTCGTCGCGCCGCGCGCGACGAGCCCTCGCCCGTTGCCCGCAATCGATCAGACGCCTGCCGCCTATGAGCCGGTGGAGTGGACCGCGGCACTCTATCAGGCGTTCATAGTTGCGGGTGTCAAACCTGCCACTGCGTGCCCCACCCACGCCCCTCTCCACCGGAAATGAACGGCGGCCGGTTTCTAACATGCCTTGACGATGCCTGGAAGAAACCGCCGCGCTCTCCAACGGGTCGCATCATTTAAGGAAGCTGCTCCCTTCGCGCTTTGCGGTTTCGAGGATCACCGGGTTCGTGCGCCTCACGCCCGCCCGAACCCGCTTTCCGTCCCGCGAGAACAGCGGTGGACTTACACTCGGACCGGACGACTTCGTTACTTTCCAAAGGCCCGGGCTGTCCGTTCCACCGGCCGGATTTCGTATTTCCTGCTCCGATTCGAGGAAGAAGATCATACGCTTGCCGGCATGCGGCCAGAGGGCCGGGCGATTTTTGAACAGTGCAACCGCCCCGGCGAGCGGCGCAACGATACGCGTCGAGTGAAATATGCTTCCCGTCTTGCCACGCATTCATTCCGCCTTCAGCATCCAGATGTCGGCTTCGGAAGCGCCCAGGCTGAAGTAAAGCGATCGATCGTCGTCTGCCAGCGTCACGGCGCCGACGAAGTCCTGCGGCGCGACCGAAAACGCTTCCTCGCGCTTGCCCGTGCGGCTGTCCAAGCGGTAGATCCGTCCCTCATGAGTGAAGAGTAAACGGCGGCTGTCCTTCATCCAGACCGGGTAGGCGCCGGTTTCCGTTAGCTTTTCGTATTTCTGTTCGGCGAGTGAGTACAAAACAATTCCGGAAGGGCCGCGATCTGCCAGTCGCCTGTCGCCAGCAATCTTTTTCCCGTCCGGCGACCACGATCTTGCCAGGAACCATTCCGTCGCTCCTTCCATTTTCCCGAGTGGGTGCGGCTTCTGTCCGGCCCACGGTTTGGCCGCGTCGAGCAGGACTGGACTCATCCCAAGCATATTTGCCAGCACTTTCGTCCCATCCGGCGACCACACCGGCACGGCGGCGTTCGGTCCGGCGAACCGGGTAAACTGTTCAAGCCCGCTGCCGTCCGAGTGAATGCTCCACAATTCGTATTTGCCGCTGCGGTTCGAGGAAAACATTACGCGCTTCCCGTCCGGGGACCAGCGTGGAACCAGATCCTTAAAGTCGTCGTCGGTCAGTTGACGGAAACCGGAGCCATCTGTTTTGACCACGAAGATGTCATCGCGCTTACCCGTTCCACCAAAGACAAGCCATTTTCCGCCGGGCGAAACTTCCGGGGCGACCGCCAGGCGCGATCCCTGAGTGACGGGTGACATCTGCGCTGTCACCCTGCCTGACGCCGGATCGAGAGTCACCTTATGCAGATTCGACGAAAGACTTCGCTGCACATAGGCGATCCGTTTCTCGTCTGCCGAGATGCTGAACATTCCGGTGTAGGACGAGGGTGTGGTAACCGGCTCGGGCGCGCCGCCAGGCCTCCCGGACTTCTCGTCAATCGCGATGCGCCACAGATTCATGCTGCCGCCGCGGTCGCTTGAAAAATAGAGATGCTTTCCGTCCGGGGACCACTTCGGCGACCAGTCGACATGCGGATCCTGGGTGACGGCCACGGGCTCTCCGCCTCGCGCCGGAACGGTCCAGATGTCGCGTTGCCCGCCGCGCGTAGCCCAGTAGGCGATCCGTTGGCCGTGCGGAGACCAGTGCGGCTCAACCGCATCGCCGGCAAAAACAAGTCGCCGCTGACCCGAGCCGATGTCGACCGCGAAGAGCTGGCTGGTGGTGAAACGCAGTTCGGGCAGCGAGACGCTTTCCGTATCGCAGGCGATTTCCTTGCCGTCCGGCGACCACGCGGGGTTGTAGCAGGAGTCCGTCAGCCGCCTCACCGATTCCCCGGTCGCTCCCATCAGGAAAATGCCCCCCCCCGTCTCGCTCCGACCGGAAGGCGATGACGTCCCCGTTTGGTGATAGCGCCGGTTGCGTATCATCGGCACTTGAATCCGCTGTCAGATTGAGAGCGTTTTTTCCGCCCGCTCGCTGCATGTAGATATCCCCGTTGCCGGTGGCTCGGGACGCGAAGAACACGGATTTACCATCGCTTGAAATGCTGGGAAACAGTTCTTCCCCGGGTTGCTCCGTGAGGCGCTCAAACGTCGCGCTCCGCGTGCTCGTTCCCGCGGAGGGCCGTGGAATCAGGCGCCACGCGACGAGCAGGAAAGTCAGCGCCAGAGGAATCAGCACCCATTCCCACCGGAAGCGGCGTCCTGTACCCGGTTGACTGGCGGCGGGCTGCGCGGCGCCGGACATCGTGATAGTGGATAGGAGGAGGCTACGCTCAAGCGCTTTCAGATCCGCATGCAATTCCGCCGTTGTCTGGTAGCGCGCAGCGCGTTCCTTTTCGAGAGTCCGCAGGATGATTCTGCCGAGTACAGGTGATATCCTGCCAGGCTCGATAGGATCGGGCGGCTTGTTCAATATCGCGTCGAACAAGACCGCCATCATCTCGCCTCGAAACGGACGCCGCCCCAGGGCCATCTCATAGAGCACGACACCGAAGCTGAAGATGTCCGAACGCGCGTCCACATCTTCGCCCCTCGCCTGCTCAGGAGACATGTAGGTCGTTGTGCCGAGCATGGTGCCTGGGTTCGTTAGGAAAAGCTGAGTCTCATCGCCTTCGGCGGGCGTCGAAAGTTTCGCCAGTCCGAAGTCGAGGATCTTGGCCTGTCCACGCGAGGTAAGGAACAGGTTAGCCGGCTTAATATCGCGATGGACAATGCCTTTCGCGTGCGCGGCTTCGAGCGCGTCCACCGCTTGCACGGCGACGCTAAGCAGTTCCGGCTCTTCAAAAGGACCGCTCTTGAGGCGGTCCTGAAGAGACTGTCCTTCGAGCAACTCCATCACGATAAACGGCGCGCCTTCAAATTCACCAATATCGTGGATGGTGCAGATGTGGGGGTGGTTCAGGGCGGAAGCCGCTCGCGCTTCGCGCTGGAAGCGTTCGAGGGCTTGCGTATTCCTGGCCATGTCCGGCGGTAGAAACTTGACGGCGACTCCACGGCCGAGACGGGTATCTTCGGCGCGATACACCACTCCCATGCCACCGCTCCCGAGCCGATCGAGAATCCGGTAGTGTGAGATCGTTTTGCCTTGCATTCAATGGAAGAATAGACGGTTGAAGATCGGAATGCAAACGCGTGTAAGGGCGTGTCAAAATCACGGAGGGTAAGCCGCACGCCTGGCAGCCATTAGTTCATGCGTCCCGCGAGTGTTCCGGCTCTTTGCCAACGTTAGAAATGGATCGAACTGCATTACCCCTTGGCTGAGATCGATGGGCCTAACGAAGTCGGGTGGGGTGGGCGCCGCGCCCGCGCGGAGGCCTCTGGCTCTGTCTGGCCAAGCGGGGCGAGGCCTCACGGCTTGGCCGGAGCGGCGAACATCAGCCAAATTCACCGCGCATCTGAGTTAAGGGGATCCCTACTAGAAGTGGAATCCCAACCGGCTTCCGTACGTCTTAAACCTTCCATTGGTTCCGGCGATGCGGTTGTAACGCGTGTCGAAGCCAAACGAAAGGCCTCTGTTCAAGCGGATTTCAAACCCCGCTCCCGAATGAATGCCGAGATCGATGTTTCCATGTCCGCCCGGGAGTCCGCGCCGCGCCAACTCGGGCGATTGCGAGATCTGACCCGCAACAAGAGGCCCACCGAAAGGCGCCTGGCCGCCAAAAAGTTGCCTGACGGCTGCTGCGACATCCGGCGGCAGATTTGCATCCGGGCGGACTCCGTAATTCGGCGGGGTCCCGCGGCCCGGATTCTGGTTGTGGATGGTCACGTAGGTACCAAACCCGAGAATCCCGTAGGGCCGGATTCTCCACCGGTCTAACGCGGTGCTGGTGTACTTGAACGAGAACGGCACCACTTGCAGCAAGCGCAGGCGTGTTTGAGTTTGAGCCGTCACCGGGAACGGAGCAGCCCCCGTTCCCGAAACCGCAGCCGCGACGTTTTGCAGCCCCCCCGAGGGATTAAGCGTGGTCAACACCGCGAGGTTCGCCACTTGGGCGACATTCGAGGTTGTCTGAAAGTTGGTCCGGGATTGCGAGATTCCGATCATTACTTCGTAAGACAGCTTTCCCGGAATCCGCCGCGGACCCTCGAACAAAGGAAGATCGATGAACCCTCCTACGAACGATCCGGAATTCAGTTGAAAGGGATTGGCGGAACCTGCGAGCAACAGGCCGACCTGAGATCCAATTTTTCCAATTTCGGGGACGAGTTCCGGCGGCATTTCGAACGATTGCCGGTGTGGCTGCGCGGATTGGGACGGCGGCGCAAACGCGGAGTTGGAAGGGGCCGCGGCCGGAAAATCAGTCTTCGCGCCGTCTATTTTCAGCGCGGCCTCAACGATGCGGAGCCGCTCCTCAAGTTTGAGCAATTGTGCCTGGCATTCGGCGTGGGCATCCGGTTCGGGAGCGGGGACCGCGGCCGGCGCTGCCCACGAAAGCGAAAAAGCAAAAAGAGGACGAAACACGCCCAAGCGGATATTCATGCCGCTATCGTAGCGCGGGCGGCGGAGCAGATTCGACCTCGGACCTCTCTTCCGGCGCGGCGGCTACCGCAACACGGGGTGACCAGGGGGGTAAGGCTCTCCGAAACGCATACTCGGCGAGACTCTGCCCGTTCGGCAACAACCATGAATCGGCGGCGACCGGGGCCCCTACATCATACTTTGCCGTCCTGGACTTGGGTTGCTTCACTTATCCTTACTCATCGGCGAAGAGCCGCAATTCTTCTGTACGAATTTAGGGAACTGTCGGATGTCGGCGTATGAATGCGCAATTCGCGCTTAAAATATCGCAGATCCGCCGCGGTCCGACGACCGAGACTACCGGCGATCACCACCCGCGAAGTCCTCGACACACTTGTACCCGCGCGAGTGTCCGGGTCCGGCGGATGGGCGCGGGTAGCGCCCATTCCACTGGATTGAGGTCTGCTAGTAAATGACTGTTCCAAGTGCGCACACGGACCTGTGTTGGCCGTGGGGCAGGCCATCGTTGTTTGTGGTCTGTCACTTTCGTGTGGAGGAGGGCAGGCGGCAAAAAAGCGATCGCCTGCAACCGGCTGACAATTGCAACAGTTGTTTCAAATGACGGCACTCAGGTCGAGAGGTCGAGCTTCTTAGGCGCACTGCGGAGAACTATGTTACCGTCCGCGACGCCAAATTCCACTTCTATTCCGGGTCCAAAAATCACGTCGAACCTGGAGTTCCTTTGGGAGACTCCGAGCATCGAACGCCACGGATGCGTTTCAGAGCCTGTTGGATGCGCTGGGCCATCCGGAACCAGAGGCCTGCGTTAGGCCATAATCTACCAATGACCACCCGATGCGCATGGTGCGGAACCGATCCCCTTTACGTCGGCTACCACGACCTTGAATGGGGCGTTCCCCTTCACGACGACCGCGGGCTGTTCGAGTTGTTGACGCTCGAAGGGGCGCAGGCGGGGCTCAGTTGGATCACGGTTCTCCGGAAAAGGGCGCGCTACCGCCAGGTTTTCGATGGCTTCGATGCGGCAAAAATCGCGCGTTACCGTCCGGCGAAGATTGAGAAACTATTGCTTGACCCGGGAATCATTCGCAACCGGGCAAAAGTCGAAGGCACCGTGGCTGGAGCCCTTGCCTATCTCGAAGTCGTGAAGGAGTTCGGAAGTTTCGAGCGATACCTGTGGCAGTTCACTGGTGGCCGGACGATTCAGAATCAATGGAGGTCCTTGAAGGAAATACCGGCTGAGACCGGCGAGTCGCGGGCCATGAGCAAGGCGCTCAAGGAACGCGGATTCAAGTTCGTCGG
>SYKU01000351.1 GCA_005808865.1 Acidobacteriota bacterium | reverse complement strand
GGCTGCACGGGCGCGAAATTGACCGCGAGTATCCTCCGCGAGATGGACCGCCGCAAAGCCGCGTACTGCATGGTAACGATGTGCGTCGGCGGCGGACAGGGCGCGGCCGGAATTTTTGAGAGAATGTGACCGAAGAGGTAACTTTTATGGCAACGGCGACAGCGGTACTCCCCAAGACCAAGGGCGGCGGATTTCTCATTGAAGAACGCGAACCCGAGGAAGTTTTCACGCCTGAAGATCTCACCGACGAACACCGCGCTATCGGACGCACGGTGGACCAGTTCTGGGTGAACGACGTCGAGCCGTACATCGAAGAAATCCGTCACGGGAATCACGATCTCGCCGTCAAGGTTCTGAAGAAATCCGCGGAGATCGGGCTCGTCGCCATCACGACTCCCGAGCGGTACGGCGGCATGGAGCTCGACCTCACCTCGCTCATGGTGGCGGCCGAGCATCTGGCGCTCGATGGCTCCTATTCGAGCTGGCAGGGCGCGCACGCGGGCATCGGCACCATGCCGATTCTGCTTTACGGCACCGAGGCGCAGAAACAGAAGTATCTGCCGAAGCTTTCGACCGCCGAGTTCGTCGGCGCGTATTGCCTGAGCGAGCCCCACGCAGGCTCCGACGCGCTCGCCGCGAAAACGCGCGCGGATCTGAGCGAGGACGGAACTCACTATGTCCTGAACGGCCAGAAGATGTGGATCACGAACGGCGGAAAGGCCGATCTGTTCACGGTCTTCGCCAAGGTCGGAGGCGAAAAATTCACGGCATTCCTCGTGGAGAAGGCGTTCGCGGGTGTGAGTTGCGGAGCCGAAGAGAAGAAGCTCGGGATCAAGGGAAGCTCCACCTGCGCCATCTTCCTCGACAACGTTTCCGTGCCCGTCGAAAACGTGCTGGGCGAAGTGGGGCGCGGCCACATCATCGCCTTCAACATCCTGAACCTCGGCCGTCTGAAGATCGGTCCGTTCGCGGTTGGCGGATCGAAGAACGTGCTCGCGATTTCGACCCGATACGCGAAGGAACGGAAGGCATTTGGCACAACGATCTCCCAGTTCGGAATGATCCAGCACAAGCTTGCCGAAATGGCTATTCGTATCTACGCGACGGAAAGCATGACCTATCGCGTCGTCGGAATGATTGAAGCCGGGCTGGAGGATTTCTCGTGGGATCGCGCCGACGCCGCACAGACGATGCTCAAGGTCGTCGAAGAATACGCAGCCGAATGCTCGATGATCAAGATCTACGCTTCGGAAATGCTCGACTACGTGGTCGACGAGGGCGTCCAGATCCACGGCGGCTACGGCTACCATCAGGACTACGCCGTGGAGCGCGCCTATCGCGACTCGCGCATCAACCGCATTTTTGAGGGCACAAACGAGATCAACCGCCTGCTTACCACTGGCATGCTGTTGAAGCGCGCCGCGCGCGGAACGCTTCCCCTGGTGCAGGCTGCGCAGGGCGTCATGGCCGAGATCCTCGCCGGGCCGAGCCTGACTTCCGACAACGGCGATGGGACGTTCGTGGCCGAAACCAGGCTTGTTCGAAACGCGAAGAAGGTCGCGCTTATGGCAATGGGAGTGGCGTATCAGCGCTACTTCGCGGCGCTCGACCAGCAGCAGGAAGTGGTGGCCGGGATCACCGATATCATCATGGACATCTTCGCCATGGAATCCTCGCTGCTGCGCGCGCGCAAGATTGCCGGATCCACCTCGGCGGCGAAGGCGGAGCAGTCGGCGGACATGACGGCCGTGCTGACGTGCGACGCCATGGCGCACATCGAGCAGACCGCGCGGACGGTTCTCGCCGCGTGTTCGGAGGGCGACGCGTTGCGCTCGAATATGGCCGTGCTGCGCCGGTTCTCGAAATATGAGCCCGTGGATGCGGTCGCGCTGCGGCGCAGGATTGCCGCCCGCGTGATCGATGCCGGCCGCTACGTTGTCTGAGCCGGATCGGCAGCGAATCGTCCTTCTGGTCGGTCTTCCTGGCAGTGGGAAATCGACTTGGCTTGAGCGGAACGGCCTGCGCGCGCTTTCCTCCGACAGCATCCGCGAGATTCTCGCCGACGACGCCACGGACCAATCGATAAACGCGCGTGTGTTCGCGACGCTGCGGTTCTTATTGCGTCAGCGTCTTGCGATCGGCCGTCCGGTGACGTACGTGGACGCCACGCATCTCAGCGCGGAGGAGCGGCGTCCGTACCTCATTCTGGCGGGAGCCTATGGTTGCGACGTCGAAGCGGTCTGGTTCGACGTCCCCGCCGCGGTGTGTCAGGAAAGGAACCGCAGCCGCGCCCGCGTTGTCCCGCCGGACGCGATCGAGCGACTGGCGAAAAAGCTGGTAGCGCCAACGATGGAAGAAGGTTTCACGAAAATCATGATCGTGCTTTGATTCAGCGCGGCCGTCGCCCATCACGATGAACAATGCCCGGCAGAAAGGGGGTTCTCGCGACGCGGCAATTGCATGCCTTTTGCGGCCACCGGTTGAAACGCCACGGCTTTCGATGTGCGGATTTGCGTGGAAAGCGGCCATGAGTTTCCCGGTGCTCGGGGAATCGGACTTCCATCGACGCGGCTCAGCGCCGATGTGGGCGCCCTACCGCAATCAGGACCCGTCGGTACCATTCCATCCCGATCAGGTTTTCGCCCCACGCCGGCTTGCCCATCGCGTCTCGCACGTTGAAGCGTGAATCCGTACTCGCGAACGTACCGCTTCGGAAGCGCGGGATTTTCAGGGTTGTCCGGGGTCGAGCGTCGCCGCGCCGCAAACCGGATCTCCATTCACCTTCGTGGCATCGCTACGGGTACGGTGGCAACATTCGCAGCCCGGCTTTACCCGCCGGCCTCCGCGCGCTGAAGCGGGCCTTCCCGCGCCGGCAGCGGCCCGCGCCAATTGGAGTAGACATGTGCGTAGTAATCGAAGTAATCGATGATGAACCTGATGGTGGTACGCCCCGCGTATTATAATCACACTCCGATGAGACTAATCGTTGCGTCGCTACTTTCGCTTGCCGCCGTCTTCGGCCAGCAGGCCCCGAAGCGGGCCTCCTTCGCTACGGGATACATGTACAGCTACTACGTACCGCAATCGGCCAGCACGCCGTGGCGGCCCGCGTGGTCACCCGACGGAAAGGAACTGGCCTTCGCGATGTCGGGCTCGATCTGGAAGATCCGGGTAGCGGACACAACGGCCTACGAGCTAACCGCGAACAAGACCCATGATTCGTCGCCGACCTGGTCTCCGGATGGCCGGTGGATCGTCTACACGGCGGAGGATGGGCAGGGTGTCAATCTGATGCTGCTCAATCTCGCTACGAAAGAAAGCGCGGCGCTCACTCGCGGATCGGGCGTTCACGCGGATCCGGTTTTTTCACCGGATGGAAAGCGGGTCGCATTTGTGAAGGCCGATCCACGCGGCCAGTACCATGTCTACACGGTGGCTCTTGAGGACGGCCGGGCAGGCGCGACCGTGCGCATCACCGAGGAAAACAGCTTCGGCCGGGCGCGGCTTTATTTCAGCCAGGATGACGACCACATCTCGCCCGCATGGTCGCCGGACGGTAAGGAATTGGTGCTGGTTTCGAACCGCGGCATTCCGCTTGGGTCCGGGGCCATCTGGCGTGCGCCTGTCGAGGCCGACGCCATGAAGAAGGCTAAGATGCTGCTGAGAGAGGAGACGCTGTACAGGACGCAACCGCAGTGGTCGCGTGACGGCAAGCGCATCGTCTACAGTTCGCATCGCGGCAGCCAGTTCAACAATCTTTACGTGCTCCCCTCGAATGGCGGCGAGCCTTATCAGATGACCTTCGGCGATTGGGATCACTTTGACCCGCGCTGGTCGCCCGACGGGGAGTGGATCGCTTACATATCGAACCGGCACGGGCTCTCGGAACTGCGGCTGCTGAGGACGTACGGCGGCGAGGACCGCAAAGTCGAGATCAGCCGCCGCGCGTATTCGCGTGCCATGGGAACGCTCGAAGTGAGCGTCAACGGGGCGGCGCGGTTTTACGTAACGGCAGGGGACGGGAAGACATACACACCGGAGACTTCCTATCAACGGGTGTCCGGGCGAGCGGCACTGCGCGACTTTTTCCACGCCGAAAAAAGCTTCGTTCTGGCCGTGCCGCCCGGACCGGTCACGATCGAAGCCGCCCGTGGAATCGAGTTCGAACCCGTTACGAAGAAAGTTGTAGCGACAGCCGGCGCCGTGACCTCAGTGGATATCGAAATGAAACGGGCGGCGAACATGAACGCCCTCGGATGGTGGTCCGGCAGCGATCACGTCCACATGAACTACGCCGGCAACCTTCACAACACGCCGGAAAATCTCATGATGATGGCGCGCGCCGAAGATCTGGATGTGGTGGGAGAGAAGGTCGCGAATAAGGATCACCGCATTCTCGACCATCACCACTTTACGGGCAAGCCCGATGTTCTTTCAAACGGCCAGCATCTGTTGAAGTTCGATCAGGAATACCGGCCGCCGTTCTATGGCCATCTCAACTGCATCAACCTGACGCAGCATCTGCTTTCGCCCTTTACCACCGGATACGAGGGCAGCGCCATCGAGAGCCTGTACCCGAGCAACACGGACATGTTCCGGTTGGCGCGCAAACAGGGAGCGAGTTGCGGCTACGTGCATCCATGGACTACGAATCCGGAGAAGAGCGGTTATTCCGTCGCCCGCGGCTTCCCCGTGGACCTTGCGCTCGGCGCGTTCGATTATCTCGAGGTTCACACCAGCGCAGGCCACTTCACCAACACCGCGGAGGTGTGGCATCGTGCGCTGAATTGCGGCTTTCGCGTGACCGCCTCGGCGGGTGAAGATTCGATTCTCAGCCTGCATGCCACTCCGATCCTCGGCTCGAGCCGGCTCTATGCCTACTTGGGTGGGAAGTTGGAGTGGCCGCGCTGGGTCGATGCTGTCAAGCGCGGCCGTACGTTTGTCACAAACGGTCCGTTATTGAAACTGGAAGTCGATGGAAGAATGCCGGGCGACGAGATTCGCCTCCCCGCCGAGGGTGGTTCCGTGCAGGTGGAGGCGGGCGTGGAGTCGATTGTGCCGCTCGAAAAGATGGAACTATTCTTCAACGGAAAGCCGATCGAGACCATTGTTCTCAACGGAAAGCGAGGAGTATTGAGCAAGCGCGTCGCAATTCCGTCAAGCGGCTGGTTGACTCTGCGCGCGTCCAACAGCAAGCCGCAGCACCCCATCGACGATAGCTACGTCGTCGGTGAGACGGGCGCAATCTACGTTTACAAGGGAAAAGAGGAGATCCGCTCCCGGGCGGACGCGGAATATTTTGTGAGATGGATCGACGACATTACGAAGCAGGCGAAGGAACACGAAGGATGGCGGTCCGATCGCGAGCGCGAACATGTACTGGCGCAATTTCTTGAGGCGAGGCGCGTGATGCTTCAGCGTGCGAGCGAGGGGAAATAGCCATGGCGGGAGGCGATATGACGCGTAGACAATGGATGGGCGGCGCCGCCCGGGCCGCCGGCGCTGTTGCGGCGCCGCCGGATTTTTCGGCGCTTCGCAAGGACTTTCCGCGCGCGCTCAATGAGACGTACTTCAACTCGGCGGCTCAGCACCCCCTTGGGAATCACACGGCGCGTGGAATGCAGAAGTACATCGAGTTCATGCACCTCGGCCCGGGCGGCGGGCGCCGGGATTTCTGGGAGCAGGGCCTTGCCGAAGTGAAGCCGATGTTCGCCCGGTTAATTAACGCCAAGGCGCAGGAGATCGCGACGTGTCCCAGCACTACGGTGGGCGAGAACATGATCCTCAACGGCATGGACCTTACCGGCGGCAATGTCGTAACGAACGACCTTCACTATGTGGCCTCGCTAGCCAACTACCTCACCCGCCAGAAGGAGCAAGGCCTCGAAGTTCGCATCGTCAAGCACCGGGACTGGCAGACTGACCTCGACGACATGGCTCGCGCCGTCGACCGCAAGACGAAGCTGATCGCGGTTTCCACGGTCAGTTCGGTCAACGGTCACGTGGAGGATATGAAGGCCCTGAGCGATCTGGCGCACTCGCATGGAGGCTACCTCTTCGGCGACATTATTCAAGGCTGCGGCGCGACGCCCATCGACGTTAAGGCGATGGGCATCGACTTCGCCTCCTGCGCGATGTACAAGTGGCTGCAGGGCGAGCATGGTTTCGGGTTCCTCTACATACGCGAAGACCTTGCCGGAAGCGTCGTGAAAGCGCGCGAGTTTACGGGACACCCGGATTTCAACTACCAGCCGTGGGCGTCCGCACCGAAGGCGGGACAGCCGGACTGGATCAATCACGCTTCAACCGGCGTGGCGGCGTTTGAGTGCGGCACGCCCAGCGTGATCACCTACGCGGGACAGTACGAATCGTTCCGCTACATCGAAAAACTCGGCGTCCCCAACATACGCGCTCACGCGAAGACGCTGATTGACCGGCTCCAAAAAGAGATGCCCGCGCTTGGCTATACGCCGATCACGCCTAAGGGCTCGGAATCTTCTATCGTCACGTTCCTCAGCCCCGATTCCAACGTAACACGGGCGAAGATCGGCAAAGCGGTGGCCGCGGGCAAGGCGAAGATTTCGATTACCGGTTCGAACTCCGCGCTGACGGTTGGCCGGTTCGGCAACCATCTGCGAATTTCGGTTTCGGTATTCAACAATCAGGACGATGTGACGAAGTTGCTTGAGGTGCTCTCATGATAAAGATCGCTGTCATTGCTTTTCTGAGCGCTGGCGCCCTTGTGGCGCAGCCCTTCCGCTGGACGCGCGAACAGATGATTCACCACACGCCGCTCAATCCGTTTGAGCGCTTCGAGGACGGACGCCCTAATGTGCCCGACGCGCTGCTGGAAAAGGTGAAGGGGTTGTCGGTGGAAGAGGCTTGGGGCATTCTGCGAAGCAAGGGGTATCGCGCGCAGTATCTTGGCGGCGGATTCAAGAGCTTGCATCCCGGTACGAAACTCGTGGGCCGGGCCGTAACCGCGCAGTACCTGCCCACGCGTCCGGATCTGGAACAGGTATTAAACGCGGACGCGAAGGCGGCGGGCATGCCCTCGGGTGCGAATCAGAAGGTAATCGACCTGTTGCGGTTGAATGATGTTCCGGTGATCGACCTGATGGGAGTCGCGCCGGGACACAACTTCGGCGGCGACAATCTTCACGCAGCGATCTACGGAGCCACGAAGACGGGCGCTGTCGTGGACGGCACCGTGCGTGATATTGAGGGACTCTTCGAGATGCCGACGCAAGTCTACTTTCGCGAGGGCCACCCGGCCGCCGTCGAAGGCGTGATGGTGATCGGCATCAACATTCCGGTGAAGGTGGGCGAGGCCATTGTGATGCCCGGCGATGTGGTGTTGGGCGACCGTACGGGAGTCATCTTCATCCCCCCGCAACTGGTGAAGCAGATCGTAGACACTGCGGAATTGACCCACATCCACGATGAGTGGACAAAGGCGAAATTTCTGACGGGGAAGTACAAGGCGAGCGAGTTGTATCCAACGCCCACTCTGCCGGAGCTGAAGAAGGAGTACGACGAGTACGTGAAGAAGAAGCTGGGGCGCTGACGTCGTGGCCCGCCGGCAAACACATGATCGCCGAAACCAGCGAGGCAGGGTGAGCCGCTAGTGTCTAGTTGCATTAGTTCTGGTACTACTGTATGTTGAGTCATGCGCCGAAAGTCCGCGAAATTTCAGCTCAGCGACGAAGAGATGAAGACCTTAGAGGGATGGACCCGCCAAGGCAAGACGGAGCACCGTTTG
>SYKU01000350.1 GCA_005808865.1 Acidobacteriota bacterium | reverse complement strand
TGCCGACCGCCGTTGCGATCACGAACGAGTTCGAATACGTGGTGCTGTAAGGCGTGTAGAAGGTCCAGCCCGTGTCAACGCCGCCGCTCAGCAAAGCGTACAGTGTGAACAGGCCGCCGATGGTGAAAATGTACCAACTCGCGAGATTCAATTTAGGGAATGCGAGGTCGCGCGCGCCGATCATGAGGGGCACGAGGAAATTCCCCAACACGGCCGGGATGGCTGGAAGAAGGAAGAAGAACACCATGTTCACGCCATGCATGGTGAAGAGCTTGTTGTAAGTCTCGGACTGGACCATGTCACCTTCGGGCGTCAACAATTCGAGGCGGATCATAACGGCGAAGAGACCACCCAGGAAGAAGAAGAACGTGACGGTCGCGAGGTACAGCAGCGCAATGCGCTTGTGGTCCTTCGTGAGCAGCCAGGATTTCAGCCCATAGCTCGCGTTCAAGTAATGTTCGCGCTCCGGAATAGAGATAGGTGCGGTAATCATTTTTGGCTCTTGGCGTCGCCTGGCTTTTTGGGGCCGATCGACTTGATGTATTCGATCAGGCTGAGCAGCCCCTCCTCGGTCACGAGACCTTGAAATGTTGGCATCACGGGCTGGTAGCCGAGGGCAACTTTGGCGCTTGGGTTGAGGATCGATTCACGGATGTACTCCTCGTCCACCAACACCCTGGGGCCACTCTCAAGTTGAATCTGCGCGCCGTAGATTCCTGCAAGCGCCGGACCACGTCCCGTCCCCTCCGCTTTGTGGCAGTTCGTGCAAGCCAGATCCCGGAACAGCCTTTCTCCGCGCTGGGCCAGCGTGCCCTCCGCGGTTCCACCGACGAGCCAATTCTGGTAGTCGTTCGGCTCCATTGCGTACACGTAGCCGATCATGCCGGAGTGTTTGGTTCCGCAGTATTCGGCGCAGAACAAGTGATATGCGCCTGCTTTCTCCGGCCTGAACCAAACCGTGGTGTAGCGGCCCGGCAGCACGTCGGCCTTGGTCCGGAAAGCAGGCACAAAGAAACTGTGGATCACGTCCTCGGACGTCATCTTCAGCTTTACAGCCCTGCCCACGGGGACGTGAAGTTCATTGATCTCGCGGCGGCCCTCCATGTGCTGGACCTTCCACATCCACTGCTTTCCGACAGCATAGATTTCGGCTGCGTCGTCCGGCGGGCGCGACCCTTTGAAGTACAGGTTCGCGCCCCACACGAAAATGAACAATGAAATGATCAGAGGTATGATGCTCCAGGTCAGTTCGAGCGTTATGCCTTCGGGCTCAATCACTGCCGGCGGCGAGTTCCTGCGGCGGCGGTATTTGATCGCGAAGAACACCACCAGACCGCCAATGAGCACCGAGAAGAAAGCCGTTAGCGCGACCAGAAAAAAATAGAGTGCGTCCACCTCGCCCGCGAAGGAGGAGGCTTGCTCCGGAAATAAAGGGAGGCTTGGTCGCATGGCTATAAGTGCTGAGCTCCAGGACGGCGGTTCATCAGGAAAAATCCAGTGAGCGCGAGAAGCGTTGTGATGCCGGCAACTCGCAGAAGCGCAATGGCGGCGGTGGTGTACTTACCGGTGGCTGGATCGTAGTGAAAGCAGAACAGCATGGCCTGATCCACCACCGTACCGATCTTGTTTTTGGATGCCTCGATCAACCCGAAGCGAAGGTCCCGGGGCGCGTAGTCCACACCGTAGAAATACCGGGCCACGCGGCCCTGCGGCGTCACGATGATGACCGCGCTCGCGTGCGCGAACTGCTTTGTATTTTCGTCGTATTTGTAGCGGAAGCCCAACGCGCTCGTGATGGCCTTGATCGAAGCCGCGTCGCCCGTGAGAAAGTGCCAGCCCTTCTCGGTGCCTGCGCGCTTGTAACGCTTGGTGGTGTTGTCCTTTTTCCCGGCCGCCTGTAAGGGGCCCTCGTTGGGGTCGAAGCTGACCGCGACTACCTCGAAGTCCTTGCCGGCGTCGAACGTTACAGCTTTCAAAGCGCTGGCCAAACCACTGAGCGCTTGGGAGCAAAGCATAGAGCACTCGTAGTAGACCGGGGCGAGGATAACAGGACGCGTGCCGAAGTAGTTACCTAGCCTCACGGAACTGCCGGATTCATCCTTAAAAACGAGGTCGAGCGGAAGTTGCGTGTCGAGGTGTTGATCGATGCCGACCTCCCGCAGCGGGGCTGGCAGCGTGTTGGAGGATACGCGTGATGGAATCGCGGGACGTCCTTGCGCGAAAAGGGCGGCTGAAACGAGGAACAGGGATACCCTTTTCATTTCGACGGCCTCGTTACCATTAGCTTCATCGCCTCGCTCACTGGAATTCGAACGATCCCTTTTTCGGGATCGACCCATCCGTAACTGGTCAATACCACTTCCTCCTGCGATCGAATCGCCTTCAGATCCTCCACGGGGTTGCTTTGCAGGCGCGGTTCAGGAGGCAGTGCGTTCCGATCGATGACTGCAAGGGGCGCAGGTTTCGGACTTCGACTCGCCTCGCGCTTCGCGAGCGTATCGAACAGGAACCACATCAATCCCATCACAACGAGGACCGCGAAACCCAGAAACCAGGCGAATCGGCCGGCCGCACCCGCGTCCGCGTCGCTCCGTTCGTGTCCGTTCGGGTTAATGTGCCGGCTCATGTTCGAGCGCCTCCTCTAAGTCGGGATCATGAACCGGCATCAACGCCCGCCTCTTGAGTTGCGTGAGGAAGTAGCTGATCCATACGCTTCCGAGTCCGATTGGAGCCAGGGGATCGAGCCAATGGAAAGCGAAACTGTCCTTGCTGAACTCAGGCGCTATCAGGAAAAACAAATCGGTCCAACGCATGATCAGCAGCCAGATCGCGATCGCCGTCAGCCGCCGGTTATCGCGCTTGATGTCGCGCGAGAGCAGTAGAACGAACGGCAGGGCAAAGTGGAAGACAATCAACGTCAGACCCACCCATTGCCATCCGTGATTGAACCGTCGCAGATACCACGGAATCTCTTCCGGCAAATTCGCCGACCAGATAATCAGCAGTTGCGAAAAGGAGAAGTACGCCCACAGCATCACGAAGGCGAACATGAGCTTCCCCAGATCGTGCAGGTGAGCGGGAGTAATGACGTCGCACATCGGCTTCCGCCGGGCCAGAAGTACCGTGATGGCGATCACGAAGGCGAGAGCCGAAACGCCTTGTCCGCCCATCACGAGAATGCCGAACATGGTCGAGGACCAGTGCGGATCGAGCGACATAATCCAATCGATCGCCGCGAACGTGATAGTGGCTCCGTAGACAAGCAACCCCGGTCCGGCGAGCTTTTGCAGCTTGTCGGACGCTGGATGCGCGCCCGCGGCGTCCTGTTCCGCGGAGAACTTGTTCATCAGGAAAGCGAGCAACGACCACGCGCCGAAATACAGGACGGCGCGTCCCATGAAAAACGGTACGTTGAGATAGGCTCTCTTGATCTGCAGCAGGTGGTCGGCGGAAACGACGGCCGGGTCCGCCCACTTGTAGAGCCGTCCTACGCCGAGAGCAAGCGGCAGAAACAACACCGCCATCAGGGGCACGGTTCGAGTTGCGGCTTCGAGAACCCGGCGGATCACCAGACCCCAGGCGCCACTGGTCAACTGATGCAGCATCAGGATCGCGAGCGACCCAAGTACCACACCGAGCACGAGCAGGTAGCCCACGAGGTACGAGCGCAGGAACTGGTCCGGACTTGCGACTGCGCCCACTCCGCAGACCGCCAGCGCCGCGCCGCCTGCAATCCGAGCCCGGTTCGAAAGGGCATCAATGTCCTGCGCGAGTTCGGGAGAAACGTTGAAGTTGCGGCTCATTTCGCCCCACCCCCCTTCGACGCTGCTGGAATCGAGGCACGCAGCCCGGCAGGTAAATCGGACAGTTTCGCGTACTGGCTCAATTGGAGCGCCCGAATGTAGGCCGCTATCGCCCAGCGGTCCCTCGGTTCGACTTGCGTCGAATAATCCTGCATCGCACCGAAACCGTTCGTCACCACGTCGTAGACATGTCCCACGGGCAGCGCGCGCAATCGTTCGCTATGGAACGTAGGAGGCCTGCGGAAACCGCGCCTCACAACAATTCCCAGGCCGTTCCCGAGACGGTCATGACACGGTACGCAGAAGATGTTGAAGCGGTCCTGGCCGCGTTCGAGGACTTTGGCCGTTATGGGAAACGGCAGTTCCGCGATTTCCTTGCCGCCGGCCATGCCCGTGAAGAATCTCGCGTCTTCGCGAAGGTGCCCGCGTGGAATGGTCCCTTCGACAAGCGGACGCGACGCTCGCCCGTCCTCATAGAACCCGCTCGCCTCAAGCGGCTGGATCTTCGGCTGATCGTGCATGTCCTGCCTGCACGCCGAGGCGAGCAGAGCCAGTACGATGGCCGTGAACCCCCATGGAAGACTATTCCGCAACTTCGGACACCTCCCGCGGACCCAGTTCTTCCAGGAACTTCGCAGTCCTCTCGCGGTCAAATTTCGGGTCCGCTGCTTCGATGCATAAGAAAAAGCGGTTTCGCGACGCAAGAGCGAACCGCTCCACGTTGAACACCGGATGGTATGGCATCGGCAACCCGTTCAGCGCAAGCATCCCCAGTACCGCCGTCACCGCGGCCGCGAGAATCGTGGTCTCAAAAGCTACCGGGATAAACGAGAGAATGCTGTGAAACGGGCGGCCGCCGATGTTCAGGGGATAAGCAACCGCGGACGTCCAGTACTCGAGTCCGTATCCGGCGAGACATCCGAAAACACCTCCAATCAAAACCAGAAGCGGCAGCTTGTTCTTGTGAAGGTTCAGAGCTTCGTGTAGTTCCTCCACCGGGTACGGCGTGTATGCATCAAGCTTCCTGTATCCGGCATTGCGGGCGCTTCGAGCGGCGGACACAAGCGCGCTTGGATTGTCGAATTCCGCCATTAGCCCGTAAATCGGTTTCGACGTCATTTCTGCGGCTCCGTTACTTCAGCCTGAGGAAGAATCTGACGGATCTCAAATATCGAAATCATCGGCAGGAATCGGATAAACAGGAACAGTAGCGCCGCAAAGAGGCCTATGGTTCCGGCAAATGTCGACCAGTCCCATACGGTGGGGCGGTACATCCCCCAGGAGGATGGCAGAAAGTCGCGGTGCAGACTCGTGACCACAATGATGAATCGCTCAAGCCACATGCCGATGTTCACGATGATCGACAGTACGAAAAGCACCGGAACGCTGTTGCGGATTTTCGAGGACCACAACGTCTGCGGCGCGATGACGTTGCAGAATATCAGCGCCCAGTAGCCCATCGCGTACGGGCCCGTCATGCGGTTCCAGATCATGAAGCGCTCATAGGGGTTTCCGCTGTACCACGCCATGAACGCCTCTACCATGTAGCCGTAAGCGACGATCAGTCCCGTCGCGAGCATCACCTTGGCCATGTTCTGCAAATGCCGCATCGTAATCAGGCCCTCGAGGCCATAGATCTTGCGAAGCGGAATGGCGAGCGTCATGACCATCGCGAAGCCCGAGTAGATCGCGCCCGCCACAAAGTAAGGCGGGAAAATCGTGGCGTGCCAGCCCGGAATCAGACCCACTGCGAAATCGAAACTGACCACGGTGTGGACCGAAACCACGAGTGGCGTCGCAAGCCCCGCGAGCAACAACGAGCACGTGTCGTAAACCTGCCAGTGCCTCGCCGAGCCTCGCCAGCCCATCGCCAGAATGCCGTAGGCGAAGCGGGCGAAACGGTGCTGAGACCGGTCGCGCAGCGTCGCCAGATCGGGAATCAATCCCACGAACCAGAACAGCAGCGACACGGACGCGTAAGTCGAAACGGCGAAAACGTCCCATACGAGCGGACTACGGAACTGCGGCCAGAGTCCCATCGTGTTTGGATACGGAAACAGCCAGTACATGAGCCACGGGCGCCCCAGATGCAGCACCGGATAGAGGCCCGCGCACGCAACGGCGAAAAGCGTCATAGCTTCGGCGAAACGGTTAATCGAGTTCCGCCATGTCTGCCGCAGCAGGAGTAGGATGGCCGAGATTAGCGTGCCTGCGTGGCCGATTCCGATCCACCAGACGAAATTGACGATGTCGAAGCCCCAACCGACCGGAACGTTGACGCCCCAGATCCCGATTCCCTTCACCAGCAGGTAGCCGATCGAATAGAGCAGCAGCATCGTGAGCGAGAACGCGATGCCAAAACCTACCAGCCAGACGAGCGGCGACTTCTTGCTCAGAACGATGGAGCTGATCTTGTCGGTGACGCTCCCGAACGTCTGCGCCGGATCGACAATCGGCGGCTGCAAAGGAGGGGTTGCGGCGCTCATGCTCCCATCTCCGGATTCGGATTCCTGAGCGCGGCAAGATACGTGGTGCGCGGCTTTGTATTCAACTCCGCGAGCATTCCATAGTTCAGCTTCTCGGCCTTTAGGCGCGACACGCGGCTTGCCGGGTCGTTAATGTTTCCGAAGACGATGGCCTGCGAGGGGCAGGAGGCTTCACACGCGGTGACGGCCTCGCCGTCCCGGATGGCTCGATCTTCTTTCTTGGCCTCAATTCGAGCGTAGTTGATTCGCTGCACGCAGTAGCTGCATTTCTCCATCACGCCGCGGCTGCGTACGCTGACGTCCGGATTTTTCTGCATCGCTACCGTCGGATTCACGAAATCGGAATACAGAAAGAAATTGAAACGCCGGACTTTGTACGGACAGTTATTCGAGCAGTACTTCGTGCCGACGCAACGGTTGTACGTCATGTCGTTCAGCCCTTCGGAGGAATGCGAAGTCGCCGCCACCGGGCAGACCACCTCACACGGGGCGTTCTCGCAATGCATGCACGGAACCGGCTGATGTATGACGGCGGGATTATCGAGATCGCCGTCGAAATAGCGGTCAACGCGAATCCAGTGCATCTCCCGGCCGGCCAGCACTTGGTCCTTCCCGACCACTGAAATGTTGTTCTCCGCCTGACAGGCGACCGTGCAGGCGTTACAGCCGGTGCACGATGTAAGGTCGATCGCCATTCCCCACGCGTATCCTTCGTACTTGTGATCAGGGTAGAGGGTCAATCCCCGGGGTGGAGCTTCGGCGAGTTCTTCGAGGAAATCCGGATTTTCGCGGTACTCTTCAACGGTTCCCGCGAGCGAGAGCGACCGGCCTTCCATGCTTTGGTGATCCTGTGTGGAGGCCAGTGGGTAGCGCGCGCCGGTTTTCCGGATTTCGAGGCCCGCACCGAACCAGGGTGCGCCCGCGGTACGAAGCGAATAGGCGCTGAAACCATTCCCGTTGCCCACTCTCCCGGCGCGCGTACGGCCATAACCCAGGTGCAGCGTTACGGAGTCCTTCGCGTGACCGGGAACAATCCAGACAGGAGCTTTGACCGTGCGGTTCTGGTAGACGAGATCGACAAGTTCCTCGTTCTGGAGGTGTAGCCTTTCGGCGAGCGAGGGACTGACCATCGCCGCGTTGTCCCACGTGATTTTCGTAAGCGGCTTCGGCAGTTCCTGCAGCCAGCCAAGGTTTGAGAAGCGTCCATCGTGGATCGTGGGATCCGGCCGAAAGACGACTTCGATGCCCGTCGCCGCGGGCGCCGGCGCGGGCAACTTTGTCTTCAGCGCTACATTTTTCGAGGGCGATGCCGTGCCAGCCACCACTCCGTCGTGAACCGATTTGCGCCACCATGTTTCAAAATCCGGTTTGCCGGCGCCCCAATGTTCGCGCACAATGTCGTAGCCGCTGCGCTCCGGCAATTCTGTGAAGGCCGCCAGAAATTCGTGGATGGATTTGCTGCGATAGAGCGGCGCGATGAGTGGCTGGACAATTGAAACAGTCCCATCGAACGCCCGCGTGTCGCTCCAGTTTTCAAGAAAATGCGTGTCGGGAATGTGCCAGTGACACAGTTCTCCTGTCTCATCGTTGTAGAGACCGTGGTGAATGCGTAGTGGAGCCCTCAGCAGTTTTTCCTTGACTTTCAGGTCGGCCGGAGCTGAATACACAGGATTTGCGCCCATCACGATGAGCAGCTCCACCTTACCCGCATCGAGTTCGGCCACCAGGGCTTCGAGCGTGCCGCCTTGCTGAGGTTCGATGGGATCGATGTGGATCACGGTCTTTCCGGCGTTGCCGAGGCGGTGGTTGATTGCGTGCGCGAGGGCGTGAACGACAGCCGGCTGCTCCGGACCCGGAATCACGGCGGAAGAGCCTCTGTTCTGTTCCAGGTCTTTGGTTACCGCGGAGATCCACTTGGCGTGCGGGCTATCAACCTTCTCAACCAATGCCCTTGTGAATTCCTCCATCTCTGAGGCGCGCAATGGCAGCCGGTGGTCGGCTTTTGCACTCGTGATAGTCGGCATCGTTTCGACGGAATAAAGACGGTTCATTTCCGCCTTCCCGCCACGCACCCGGCGTCCGGCGGCGAACTCGCGGGCATATCTCACCGAAGCAGGACTTGAACCGAGGAAATCCGCGCCGAGCGAAAGGATAACCTTCGCTCCGTCGAGCCTGTAATACGTGTCAACCGGTTCGCCAAACGCCATGACGGCTCCGGCTTTCGCCGTCTGCGCGCCTGCCGGCTCAAACTGAAACCACCTCGCCGCAGGATACTGCTTCAGGATTCCGCGAAGCTGCGCCGCGGCGGTGGGCGATGTGATCGACTCGGTCAGAAAGCAAATACCGGCGCCCTGCTTCGATTTTTGCGCCGCAAGCGCTTCTTTCAGGCTCCCGAGGAAAGCCGCGTAAGAGCGAATGTCGCTGCGGAAGGCGATCGCCTGCGACCGGTCCGGGTCGTATAACGATAGCACGCTCGCCTGCATGATCGCGCTCGCCGCGCCCAGGCTTGCCGGATGCGCCGGATTACCCTCAATCTTCGTTGGACGCCCCATGTGGCTTTCAGCCAACACGCCTGCGGTGCCGCCAGAAGCCGGGATGGCCGTGGCGAAATACAGCGGCTTGCCCGGCACAAATTCCTCCGGCATTCGGACGTAGGGAACGATCGCCTCCACGGGTTGTTTCGTGCAAGCGCTCAGTCCTGCAAGCGCAAGTGACGCGCCCGCAAGTTTCATGAAATTCCGTCGTCCAGCCAAATCTCCCTCAGGCCACTCGGACGCCTGCCGGGAAACTCGCGGTCGAGGAGTTCCTGAAATCCGGGCGTCTCGGCCAGTTGCTCCAGACTTCGCCAATAGTCGAGGCCGCGCGCGCCGGTGAGTCGCGCTCGGATGGCGGCCAGGTCCACGCTTTTCGTATTCTCGCTCGTCATTCGTCCTTTACTCAGCGATGACACGTCGAACAACTTGTCCGGTTCTCGATGCTGTATTCCGAGACCAGCCTTCGTCCAAGCGCCATCTGATCCTCGGGAGGCTCATAGTCCGGGCGGAAGACGTCCGCCCGCGGCCGCACATATTTTTCGGGATTCCGATGGCAGTCGAGGCACCACTCCATCTGCAGGGACCTCTCCTGATACACAAGCGGCATCTTGTCCACGCGCCCATGGCAGGTTCCGCAGCCAACTCCCTTCTTCAGATGGATGCTGTGATTAAAATATGCGAAATCAGGCAAGTCGTGCACTCGTGTCCATTTGATCGATTTCCCGGTCCGGAAGCTCTCACGGACAGGTTCGAGCGTTGGGCTGGAGAGCCAGATCTGTGAGTGACAATTCATGCATGTCTTCGTTGGGGGAATACCGGCGAATGAAGAGTTCTCGACGCTCGTGTGGCAGTATCTGCAATCGAGGCCAATTCCGCCGACATGATGAGCGTGGCTGAACGGGACGGGTTGTTCCCGGTCGACTCCCGCCTGAGTAGCGTATGTCGAACGGCTCAACTCGCCGAACGCCCAAGTCAAGAGCGCAAGAATAAAAACAGCTCCGAAAATGGTGATCCGTGAAAATGTATTCGTGCTGCGATGGAATATCTGGGACATTGCTTATGCCGCTGTCCCTGGTTGCCCGTCCCCTGCGGTTCCATCCTCAGCGCACGCTTCAAGAAGTCTGTGCATGAGAAATGCTTTTTCCATTATCACTAAGTCAGTGCCGATTTTCAAACTCAAATCTCAATAGTTCAGATGTCTGTTGCCGGGTACCGGGTTCATCTTAATGCACGCTCAGCCGTTGTCACGCGCTCTCAAGTACACTGGTTATTAGTGGGATATGCACACTCATGGACCCATCGCCGGCACGGGACGCGTTCTGAAATGGTCTTTGATCGCCACCGTTTCGTTCGTCTTGCTCGAGATCGCGGCGGGCGTAAGGGCGCACAGTTTAGCGCTGCTCTCCGACGCCGGCCATAATTTCACCGACGCTCTTGCGCTGCTGCTCGCCTGGTTCGCCGTTTATCTCCAGTCGAAACCGGCGGACGAGACCAGGACTTATGGCTATCACCGCGCCGGGGTCCTCGCGGCGTTCGTCAACGCTCTCACGCTCCTGGTACTGGCGTTCTGGATCTTCTACGAAAGTTATCACCGCCTGCGCGCGCCGGAGCCCGTCCAGGAAATGGTCATGATCTGGGTCGCGGCAGCCGGCCTCGTGGTGAACGCCGGTATCATGTGGGGTCTCAGAACCGCGCAGCGTCACGATATCAATATCCGCAGCGCCTTCGTTCACATGATGGGCGACGCGCTTGGTTCGGTCGCGATCATCGCGGGCGCGCTCGGTATCCGCCACACAGGATGGAATCGCATAGACCCGATGCTCTCCATCGCGATTGCGGGCCTGGTCATCTGGAGCGCGCGCGACATCGTTAAGGAATCTCTTAACATCCTTCTTGAAGGGCTGCCGCGCGGACTGAACCTGAACGCCGTTTGCGATGAGATGCGCGGCATCGCAGGCGTGATCGACGTGCACGATCTACATATTTGGAGCCTCGGATCAAGCACGCACGCGTTAAGTTGTCATGTACTCATCGAAGATGCGCCGCCCTCTTCGAGCAACGTGATTCTGAAGCGCGTAAATCAACTGCTAAGCGCTCGATTCCATATCAGGCACACGACCATTCAGTTCGAACACGTGGGCTGCGAAGTGTCCGAAAGCGGCTGCGTGATTCCGGCCGGCTCCGGGGATTCGCACGGTCATCACCACTAGGCCTGTGCTTTGCGTCTGTCCGCGAATTTCTTGCGAAATTTCTCTACTTTCGGCGAGACAATGAACGCGCAATACGACTGCGCGGGGTTGTTCGCAAAGTAATTTTGATGGTAGTCCTCAGCTGGATAATATGCCGCAGCCGGCGTGACCTCGGTGACGATGGGACCGGGGAAAACTTTCTCCTTGTCGAGTTCGCGGATCGTCGCCTCCGCAACCTCCCGCTGCGATTCCGACTCGTAGAAAATTACCGACCGGTACTGCGTCCCCTGATCGTTGCCTTGGCGGTTCAGAGTCGTCGGATCGTGAATCGCGAAAAACACTTCGAGGACGTGCCGGAACGACACGACGGCAGGATCGAACTGAAGGCGAACCACCTCCGCATGTCCTGAACGGCCCGTGCAGACCTGCTGATAGGTCGGATTCGCGTTCCGCCCGCCCATGTAGCCGGACTCCACCGATTCAACGCCTTTCATCTCGTCGAATACGGCTTCAAGACACCAGAAGCATCCACCGCCGAGAGTCGCGGTTTCGGTTCGAGCCACCTATTTCGGCTCGGACCCTTCGATCGGAGCAATACCGCTTCGCCGAGTTTGCGGCGCGGCAGGGGAAAGCGCCGCCTGCGCGCCTGACCGGATCAACGCCGTCTCGCCGGGGCCTTGGAAGAACGTGTATCCAGGCCGTTCCTTCCAGGCGAGAGGACCTGCCAGTTTCACGCCGGCCTTAAGGGTGGCGTCATGGACTCTTGTCGCGAGAGCTTCGTACTGGGGATCACCCTGCTTTAATCCGGAAAAGCTGCCGAGATCGGTGCTTGCGACAAATATGACATCGACGCCAGGAATGGCCGCGATCTGGCTCGAGATGTCCACACCGGCCGGTGACTCGATCATCGCAACGACCATAATGTTGTCGTTCGCCGTCTGCCGGTAATCGGCGCCCCACATCACGCCGTATTGGCCGCCACCCAAGCTCCTCTTCCCGATGGGCGGATACTTGGCGAACTTCACTCCATTCTTGACCTTGTCGATGGATTCCACCATGGGAATGATGATCCCGAGCGCGCCGATATCGACCGCCTTCTGAATATCGCCTTCCGTCGCGTCGGGAACGCGGATAAAGGGAATTGCCGCCGCGCCTTTGCAGGCCCGGATCATTCTGGCCACGTCCTGGTATCCGAGCGAACTATGCTGCATCTCGATCCAGGTGAAATCGAATCCCGAATTCGCCATGGCGCAATAGACATCGGGGTCGGGCGAAGAGACCGTGCCGCCCACAACCTTCTTGCCTTCCTTCAACTTCGTCTTCACCGTGTTGTAGATCTTCGGAGCGCCGGATTGCGCGGGCGCAACCCAGGGAATCAGCGTGCAGACCAGCGCGGATAGTACAAATCGCCTCATAAACGGGAATATCTCCTTGTATTTACTGCGTCAGTGCAACTTTCGGGATAGTACAACCAGCAAGCTGGCAAAGTCAACTCTTTCAGGCGTACAAAATCGCCGTGACCTACGCGAACAGCTTCAACAACGGGTCGCCCTTCACGAGCGGGCGAGGCTGTTTAAGATCGTTCAAGACTTCGGTTTCGGGATTGATGCCGAGCGCGTAGTAGATAGTCGCCACAAGGTCGGTCGGATGCACCGGCGAATCCACCGGTGAGGATCCCTGATCGTCGCTCTTACCGTACATTACGCCGCGTTTGACGCCCGCGCCGGCAACGAGCGCCGTGTAACAGTACGGCCAGTGGTCGCGGCCATCGGGAGAATTGGTGTTACCCGAAGTGCTCACGCCGAGGCGCGGACTGCGTCCGAATTCGCCCGTCACCACCAGCAGCGTGTCGGAGAACATGCCCCGCTGATCCATGTCTTCGATGAGCGCCGAAAGAGACCGGTCAAGCACGGGGCAATGGAGGTTTTTGAGAGGTCCAAAATTTGCGGCGTGCGTGTCCCAAGCCGTGGTCTCCGGATCGCCATTTGCCACCGAAGGCCAGTTCAATTGAACGAAACGCGTTCCGGCTTCGATCAGACGGCGGCTAAGAAGCGCACCCTGTCCGAACGTCGTGCGGCCGAAACGGTCGCGGACCTTGTCCGGCTCCTTCGTCAAATCGAACGCTTCGCGCGCTTTGCCGGAGAGCACCAGATCGTACGCTTTCGCATAATATTCGTTGAGCGCGTAGGAACTGACGGCTTTGTCGAGCTCCGGCATCGAGCCGTTGATGCCCTTAAGCAGCGCGAACCGGTCTTTCAACCGCTCGGGCGAGACCTCCGCCCGCAGCGTCAGATCGTCGAGCCGGAGTTCCTTGTTCGGATCTTGATAGAGACGATACGGGTCGTAGGCTTTCCCCAGGTAGCCCGCCGCGCCACCCTTGCCGATGACGTTGCTCTCCTGCAGCGGGCGAGGCATTTCGACAAACGGGAGCATCGCGCCTTCGGGCGGCCGCATCTTCGCGATGTGCGATCCCATATGCGGGAAATCGCGCGGGGATGGCGGTTCGAGCTGGCCTGATGGAGAAACCTTGTCGGGCGGATAGCCCGTCATCATCTGATAGATGGCCGCGGTGTGATTGAACAGGCCTACAGGCGTGTAGCTCATTGAGCGGATCAGAGTCACCTTGTCCATCTGGTCGGCGAGCATAGGCATGGTCTCGCTGACTTCGATGCCGGGGACTTTCGTTTTGATCGCCTTAAACTCGCCCCGCACGTTCGACGGCGCGTTTGGCTTGGGATCCCAAATGTCGATGTGACTCGGGCCGCCTTGAAGGAACAACATCAACACGGATTTAGCCGCGCCGAAAGCTTTCGGCTGCCCGTCAAGTTTCGCGGCTGCGGCTGCTCCCTGGGCCTTCCATGACAGGAATTCGGGCAGGTTGAGGCCGAGCAAGCCCGCTCCGCCGACGCGCATCAATTCACGGCGGGAGACGCCTTCGCATGTCCGTACGGGACGACCTGGAATCGTAAGCATAAGTTCCTCCTTGAATGCTGGTTCGCATTATAGCACTTGGTTCGGCCAGTGATTCTCTTCCCGTGAACAGTGAACCTGACCGCGTTTGCCAACAGCCTGCCGCGTGATGGAATCCCGCACAGGATTAGGTGTCTCATGTACTGAGTCGATTCGAGCCTTACTGCGCACTTCTGGCGATTTCGGCTGTCCTGCCAAACCTCAAATGCAGACCTCACAGGATTGATCAGCGACCCGGGTGGCGCGGCCATTCCAGGCGTGAGGGTAAAGCTCGACAGCATCGCCACGCGCGAGAAGCGGGCCTCGAACTCCCAGAGCTTCGTTCTCGATGCGAGTTCCCGTGACCGAAGCGCGCAGGTGTCGGACACACGCGGCCCCCTGGCCAACTTTCCTGGGGAGCCTGTTTCTTGAGGAACCGCAGCTCATCAGAATGTTTTGATTACATTGTCCGATGCCAATCATCCGGCTGGCGGATACTGACGCTACGCCATCTGGCCTTCCCGTGCGTGGCGCTGAGCCTCGCATCTCCCGCCCAGTCTCGAGGGTGCTCCGCGCGCTCATATGAGAGGCTCCCGGTTATACCGCGACGGAGGGCGACTGCATTGCCGCCGGCGATGCCCCTGGCCGGATTCACCTTCTTCGGCGCGTGTACCCGTGAACTGCCAAGTGAAACGGGGCAATTCCGAAATGTCAGGATCTGCCAGCCCGGTCAGACGACTACGCGAGAACGGGATCAGCTCACGAGAACGTCGTTTCCAATCTCGCCAAACGGTACGAATCGCGCGTCAATGACCTCGACGCACCCGCAGGGTTAGCCAGACTGATACTAATTGCAACGCAAAGCGCGGTTCGCCTCTCCTGCTCATCCCCGCCATCGAACACCCAAATTCAGATCCTTTCGGCAATAGGCAAGGCTCTGCTCCATGTGCGCCATTTGCTGAACCTTTAGAGCATCCATGTACCTCTCGCGCACATCGGGGAGATCCGCCATCACGTGTGGCTTGTTCCAGGGACGGCCCCGGCGCGCGAGTGCCTCGAACCGCGCCAGATCGCGAGATCGGGCGCCTGGGAACCACTTCGTCCAGAATTCGTCGCCATAGACCGGCAACACCACTGGTGGGCGCGCCGTGATCGGCTTGCAGTAGATATGCACGTCCGGCTTCATCAGTTCCGCCGCCTTCGCAACCAGTGCCTTAAAGTCGATGGTGCCTTCGCCCAACGGAACCCACTGGATCGCGATGCCATCAGGATGATCGTACACGACCGAATCGCGAAGATGAAAAGTGAGGGCGTACGGGCCAAGCTCTTCCACCGTCGTGAGCGGATCTTCTGCGACAAACACGGGGTTACCCGTGTCGAGGTAGGACCCAACGAAGTCCTTCCCCGCGGCTTCAATCAACTGCCGCGTGCGCCACGCCTGAATGTCCTTATGGTTTTCGAGACCGACTTTGAGGTTGGCGTCCAGCACCTGCTGCCGCACCTCCTTCAGCATCCGCACGGCGGTTTCGACGTGCTGCTCAACCGGGCCTTCGGGCATGCTGTAACGGTCACTCGCCAGCAGCGTCCGCACCACGGAAGCGCCCATTCCCCGGGCGCGTTCGATATTCCGGCGCAACGCGGCGACCGACTGCGGAATCCCCGCGGGGGTCTTCGGCAGAAGCGCGCTGCCTCCGGTTTCAATGTGCAACCCGGCGTCCTTGGCCCAGGCGCGGACTTCCGCCCAGTGCCTTGGCTCCATGACGCCCGGATCGAGCGAGTCCTGTAGAAAAATGGCGTCGAGCTTTTCCTTGATGCAGTAGTCGAAGAGTTGACGGTCTTTCCAGCGCCAGAATCGGAGGCAATACGTATTGATTCCAAGCCGCCATTGGCGCGGCTCTGCCCGGACGAGTCCAGGAAGCCACAGACCGGTGTTGAGGGCGAGCGCGGAGCGGAGGATCTCGCGGCGTGTGTGCATAAGTAGATTTTGACGGTACCGACTATAATAGCCAGCCCGTTTTCATTTCAACAAACTCCTCTCAAACCGTGCGTGCGGTTTTCCCGCTACGTCGTCACCAAAACACACCGCCGACCTGGGCGCGGGAAAAGGTTTCGCAAAAACTCCCCTTCCAAAATCGGCCGACGGCTATCCCCATCTTTACGTACTTTTACAACACTACCCTAACCGGTTTCCCGGCATTCACGTTAAATGCTTATAGATGGCCAGCGGTAGCCCCACGGAACGGTTGGATTCGGACGCGGAACTCATGCGCCGTCTTGCGGAGGGCGACGACTCCGGTTTTGCCCTGCTCCTTGCTCGGCACCGTGCGCCCGTAGTTCGCTACCTTTACCGGATGGTTCAGAACTATTCTGTCGCGGAGGAACTGGCGCAGGACGCCTTCATTCGCGTCTTCCGCTCCCGGACTTCGTACCAGCCCTCGGCGCGCTTCGCAACTTGGCTTTTCCGAATTGCGACGAATCTCGCCCTGAACTGGCGCCGCGACGAACGGCACGAGTTTACTCTTGTACGGCTGGACGAAAAGCCCAAATTTGGCCCCATCATAGAGATCCACGACAAGCGGCTCACGGCGGAAGAGATACACTTAAGCCGCCTCGGCGCAGGAGAAGTGCGCGCTGCCATTCACGCCCTGCCCGAGAAGCAGCGCGCCGCGGTCATAATGCACAAATACGAAGAGCTGGAATACGCCCAGATCGCGGGCATCCTCGGCTGTTCCGTGCCAGCCGTCAAGTCGCTGCTGTTCCGCGCTTACGAAGCGCTGCGCGAGAGGCTGGCTCACCTCGAGCCGCGGTCCAGCCGCGCTGCCGCCTAGACCGAAGTTCCCCGTGACTCCGGAGAGAGAATGGAGACAACCCAGGTGGAATGAATGAAGTAGCGACACGGAACGAAATCAGTTACTGGGCACAATTGTGGCGGAACCGGGCTGGGGCGCTTATCGGGAATGGGGAACTTTGAGTAGATCGAAG
>SYKU01000349.1 GCA_005808865.1 Acidobacteriota bacterium | reverse complement strand
AGGGCTGGCGTCCAGTGTGATCGGCTCCCGGCTAAGAGCCAACGAATCTTAACCGAGATTTCTTAACGTACCTCACGGGCCAAGCCTCTGAAAACACGGATCATTCTGAACTACTTGTGGCTCTGCCATAGGAGTTCTGAGTCTAGCGACATTCCATTTGCGATCGAGCAGAATCTTTCCGGGCGCAACGGCCCATCGGCCACTCGTTCTTCACAACCGTGAAAGCGCGATGCGCCACACCATATTCTTACGAATCTTAATGAGGCGCTCGCGGCCTCGCATGACCAGTTCCCTGAACCACGTGAAAGCACCGCAGCGGCGGGGATAGTGATAATCTTAGGGGTCGCCAATGGATGAACAGGTGTTTCAGCAGTACCTGGCTCAACTCGTGGAGCGCATGAAACGCGGTGAACGCTCCGCGTTCGACGCGTTCACCCGGGTGCTCCAGATTGTCGGAGGTTTCGTTCGGGCGCATGAGAACGAACGGCCGGAGTGGGACGACGTCCTACGGCGCTGGGCTGTTTCAACCGCAGTCATCGCGGCGCGCCCCGAATTCCAACCGCCGCCGGACTTGCTCGGATGGGTCTCGACTCAGTTGGAAAGAGCCGTCGCAGATCTGCTTGACGTCGAGGATCTACAGAAGCGCATTACGAGGGCGATTGCGCCTCCCGGTTGCGGCATGCAGATTGGCTGTGCCCGCAGGGCAAAGGCTTGGCTTTCCAGAGACTTCGTGGATGTGGTTTCATCTGACGGCTGGACATGGATCATATTGGGAGACGCCAGGGGGCATGGCCCGGCAGCGGCATTTTACGGAAACACAGTCTTCCCGACGATCCGACCATATCTTGCTTATGATCGCCCGGTAGTCGAATCGCTACGGCGCGCAAATGAGTTGCTGCACCGTCATCGCCCCGGCGGCGAGTACGCGGTCGCACAGATCGCAGGCTGGAATCCAGTCAGCCGGAACCTCGATCTTGCAAACGCTGGACTTACGGTCAACCCGATCATTATCACTGGCGGCGTGGCGAAGGTCATTGAGCTCGCAAGTACGCCACTAGGCATGTTTCCGAATCCCGAGTTTGGAGCATACACGCACGCGCCATCCTGCGGCGATCTCCTCATTCTTGCGTCAGACGGGATCATCGATCAACGTGACCGAATGGACGAGGAGTATGGGCACGAGAGGCTGGTCGAATTCATCTTGGGGCATCCATCACTTGGTCCCGACGAACTCGCTGCGGCCATTCTGGAAGATGTTAATCGGTTCGGCGATGGCAATCCTGACGATGATCAAACGGTGGTGGTAGTGCAGTTCTAATTTATTGATTTATTGAAGGATAGCAAGTGCACCAGTGTGGTGCGGACATCACGGTTCCGCCGGCTTGACTTTCACCCGGCCATAATTCCATGCTAATAACCGGCCTGATCGCCAGGAGGTTCCATTCATGAGCAAGAGCATTCGCTATCGTTGCCTAGCCTTTCTGTTCTGCGGCATGGCGCTCGCCGCAGCCTATAACAAAGCCAAGACAGAGGCCCTGATGCTCGACACGGCCAGCCGTTTCCTGGATTCCCTGACCCCGGAGCAGAAAGCCGGCACGCTGCTCGATTTCGACAACAAATTGCGGACCATGTGGCATTACTTCCCCGAGCGGGGATTCAAGGATGAATACAAGCGCGACCGGCACGGGATCATGTTCAAGGAAATGAACCTCAGCCAGCGGTTCATGGCGCAGGCGCTGCTGAGCTCGGGCCTGAGCCAGGCGGGTTTCATCAAAGCGATGAAGGTCCTGACCCTTGAGGAGGTGGTGCGGCTGATGGAAAACGATACAACCGGCCATCGCGACGCGGAACGGTATCACTTTGCGATATTCGGCAAGCCAACTCCCACCGGCGTCTGGGGCTGGCGGGTGGAAGGGCATCATTTGTCCCTGCATTTCGTCATCAGAAATGGCCGGCTGGTTTCTTCTACTCCCACGTTTTTCGGAGGGAACCCGCATGAGGCGCCGGAAGGGCCACTCAAGGGAATGCGCGCGCTCGAACGCGAAGAGGATTTGGGCATGGCCCTGGTGAACTCCCTTGACGCGAAACAGCGGAAGCAGGCGATTTTTTCGGAGATCGCGCCCTATGACCTGATCACGATGGCGACCGTGCGGGCCAAGATCGACGGCGATCCGCAGGGCATTCCGGCTTCGAAGATGAACGACCGGCAGTTCGAGGCGCTCCAGGATCTGATTGCCGAGTACGCCGGCAACATGCCGCCGGATGTCGCCGCCGAACGTATGAAAGCGGTGCGGGAGACTCCGCGCGGCAAGCTCTTTTTCGCGTGGGCGGGCGAGACTTCACGGAAACCGCCGCAGCCGGTGATTGTGGGAAATGTCACCACGGGAAATCGGGCGGAAAAGGGCAATTACTATAGAATCCAGGGACCATCGTTCCTGGTGGAGTACGACAACACGCAGAACCAGAGCAACCACAGCCATTCGGTGTGGCGCGATTTCCATGGCGATTTCGGTACAGACGCGCTGGCCCTGCACTACCGGACGGATCACCGCTCCGCAGGCGGCGGGAACGCGGCTCGGGGATTCTGATGGAACGGAGAGATTTCTCGAAGCTGGTGGGGGCACTGCCCGCCCTCTCTCAAGCCGCCGCGCAATCGCCCAAGCGGATCAAGGCCGCGATGATCACCGGCGCGGGCGGGGCACATTTGAATCAATACTTCGAGTCGCTGGCTCGGGCGGAAGAGGTTGCTTCGGTTTGCTTATGCGACCCAAGCGGTGAATCGAACGCGCTCGCGCGGAAACTGATCGGCGCGAAGCTGACGAACAGCTATCCCGACACTGGCTCGCTGTTCCGCAAGGAAAAGCCGGATCTGGCAGTAATCAGCATGGAGGCCGTCACATCGCCGCCGGCGATCGACGCCGCCCTCGAAGCCGGCTGCCACGTGCTCGCGGAGAAGCCGGGCTGCGTCAGGGTGGAGGACTTCGAGAAGTTGAACCGCAAGGCCAAGGCCCAGAGCCGCCAGCTTCTATTGGCTCTCGCCAATCGCGTCGATCCAGTAGTGGTGGAAGCCCGGCGGATCTTCCAGGAAGGCAAGATCGGCAAGCTTTACGGAGTGGAGCTTCACCTCATCGCCGATCAGACACGGCTTGCCAGGCCGGGATACGGCAAGGACTGGAAAGCCCAGAAAGCTCGTGCCGGAGGAGGCCATCTCATTTGGCTCGGCATTCACTGGCTCGATCTGGCCGTGTTTGTAACGGGTTCGCCGGTGCGTGCGGTAACGGGATTCACCGCAAACGCGGGCGGACAACCGTTCGATGTGGAAGACAGCGCAGTGGCCGCCATTCAATTCGGCAACGGTTCGCTGGGCACTCTCATTTCCGGGTACTACCTGGATAAGGGTTATCATTCGCACCTGAAAGTGTGGGGCTCTCAGGGATGGCTGGAGGTGCAAAAGCATACGGAAGTTCCCTTGGAATGGTACAGCACGCTGGACCCGAATCCGCAGGTCAAGCGATGGGAAAAACCAAAGGGGGAGACCGGAGACGCGTACCAGGTCTTCATCCGCGCGGTGGCGCGCGCCTGCGCCGGGCTCGAGCCCTTCCCCCTTACCGGCGACGAGAGCCTTGCCGTGTTGAAAGCGGTCTTCGCCTGCTATCGAGCCGCGGAGACCGGCAAGACGCAACGGATCTGACGGATGCCGGGCATGCGGGCGGGCGGCGGGAACGGGGGAACGGCAGAACCTTGCCTGACGAAGGAGGGCCCAAAGGAACGCAGATTTCGTCGCTGCGGTGGCGCGAGCTTGCACCGGAAAGGGCGCAATGCCGCTGTCGAGCGACGATTGTCTGATGGCCTTGAGAGCCGTGTACGCGTGCTCGCGGGCGGCGGGAACGGGGGAACGGCAGAACCTTGCCTGACAAGGAGGGCCGGATGGACCGCAGAATTCTTCCGGTTTGGCAGCACCCGGACGGCTGCCGGCTTCGATAGAATCCGATTGACCCGACTGCGGAATCGCTGGCTGGGACAGCTGGGACAAGTTCTCATTGACATGGGAGCCACAGGAATGATAAAGTCTCAGATTAAACAGTTTTAATACCGACCCTGTGGAGGCCGTGGCCCCGAAAGGCGCAACGCCGAACGCGGCTCTACGAGGAAACCTTTGAAGCAAAACTATTTCATCGTCGTCGTGGCCCATTCCCTTCACGGGCGGCTGCGGCGTATTCACGTTCCGCATCAATTCATCTACGCCGTTCTTGCGCTCGCAGTCCTGGGTTCTTTTTCAGTTGCCGGTTTCTTGTCGAGCTACGGGCGGATGGCGTGGAAAGTAGCTAACTACAACGCTCTGAGGCAGGAGGCCGATGGCCTTCGGACGCGTTATCAGAACCTCCAGAGAGTGGTCAATCAGACGAACGAACAACTCGCGACACTTCAGTTGTTCGCTAACGAGGTTTCGGTAGCCTACCGGATGACCCAAAAGCTCGAAGGCCCGCCGGATATTTCGGTGGAAGCGCGCCTGGTTCCCACCATGTCGGAGACTGTGGCTGAGTACAACTACTTGCGCAACTCCAACATCTCCCGTTTTCAGCAGCCCTATGCCCGCAGGTGGCACGCGAACGTGCAACCGAGTATCTGGCCGGTCAACGGCCGGTTGACGGGCGCGTATGGTCAGCGCACGAATCCGTTTAACGGAGAGGGGTCCTATCATACCGGGGTTGATCTTTCGGCTCCCACCGGCACGATTGTCCGGGCGACCGGAGATGGCGTCGTCACGCATGCGAGGCAGAGCGGAGCCTATGGACGGCTGGTCGTGATCGAGCACGGCAGGTTGCAGACCTGGTACGCACACCTGTCGCGAGTGAACGTAATTGAAGGGCAGGAAATCCGGCGGGGTGAGATCCTGGGCGCGGTGGGCACGAGCGGCCGCGTGACCGCTCCGCATCTCCACTACGAAGTTCGCGTCGGGAAGGCTCCGGTAAATCCGTACCGGTTCCTCGCAAAGGCGGGCATCAGCCAGATGCCGAAAGCGGATCTTCCTTTCTGAGGGTTTGAAGTACCGATGGTTCATCGCGGCCCCGCCGGCTGCGAAAGGAGTTGTTTCGTGAAACACTTTCTTCCCCGCCTGATCGCGGTGGCCGTTGGGGGCCTCCTGCTGATGTCGGCCTACAATCGCACGCATTCGCCTGCCGAGATGTCACGCGCCGCGACCCATTTTCTGAACGCGCTCACACCCGAGCAGCGCGCGAAGGCCGTCTTCAAGCTCGACGACGACGAACGCCTCAACTGGCACTTCATTCCGAAGGTCCGCAAAGGCCTGACGCTCGGCGAGATGACGGCCCCGCAGAAGCATCTTGCGCAGGCACTGCTGTCCACCGGTCTCAGCCAACGCGGCTACGTCAAGGCAGTCTCGATCATGAGCCTCGAAGACATTTTGAGAATTCTTGAGAAAGATAGTGGCGAGAGGCGCAATCCTGAAAAGTATCATTTCAGCGTTTTCGGGGAACCGTCGGAGACGGGCACATGGGGCTTCCGCGTGGAGGGACACCACCTGAGCCAGAATTACCTGATAGTCAAGGGCACGGTCGCGGACTCGCCGAGCTTCTTTGGCACCAACCCGGCTGAGGTCAAGGATGGCCCTCGGAAAGGCCAACGGGTGCTGGGAGCCGAGGAAGATCTGGCGCGCGAACTGCTGAATGCGCTCGACGACGGACAGAGGAAGATCGCGGTTGTCGATCCGACCGCCTACAAGGACATCTTTACGATGGCCGACCGGAAAGCTGCGCTCAAAGGGCAGCCGTCCGGCTTGCCGGCTTCGAAGCTGAACAAGAAGCAGATGGAAATGCTGACGAAGCTTATTGAGGAATACGCCCTCAACGTTCCGGAACAGATGTCTCAGGCCAGGCTCGCGATGGCCAAGAAGGCGGGCACTAACATGTTCTTCGCGTGGGCCGGACCGGGTGAGCGCGGCGCTCCGCACTACTACCGGGTACAGGCGTCCAACTTCCTGATCGAGTACGACAACACCCAGAATGGGGCGAATCACGTGCACTCCGTTTGGCGGGATATCAACAACGATTTCGGCATGGATTTGCTGAAGGCGCACTACCAGACGAGCCACGGCACGGCCGTTGGATTCTAGCCCCGCGGTCTCGTCAGCATGACGCCGGCGCTCGCGCAGGCACCTGCCGGGCGCAGGACCGGCGTTTTCGGTGTGTTCGGGGCTGAGGCTGCGTTCGCCTGTGGTGGCGCGGTTGAGAATGCGTGGGACACCGAGTCTGGCGAGATCCGCGGGCCCAGACTCGTGGATGGAAAAGCCGAAGCAGTCTCCGTTGAAGATGGTCCGGTGATACCACCCGGCGTTTCGCATCAAGCCTGTAGTAGAGCCCCGCAAAAGGACCAGGGAACGAGGCGATAGCCACCGCGTATTGGCGGTAGCCGCGATACAGCTACCAACGCTTGCAATGACGCATTGCGGGCACCGGCCGGTTTCGCCTATGATATCCGGGACAGCCGTTCCGCTTATCCGAATTCTCACTCCAAAAGGGGCTTTACGATGGCACTGGCCGGAAGACATATTCATCAGGCAGCGCTTGCTGCCATCATGAGCCTGGGTTCGCTCATCACACTGTCCGCGCAGACCACGACCGGCAGCATCACGGGCCGCATTGCCGATTCCTCACAGGCCGCGATGTCCGGGGTGGAATTGACCGCCGTGAGTGCCGACACGGGGCTGGAGCGCCGGAGTTCAACCAATCAGGAGGGCCTCTACACGTTCGCCCTGCTTCCACCCGGAGCCTATCAGGTTACGGTTCAGGCCAGAGGATTCCGCTCAACAACCCGCTCGGCTCAGTTGCTCGTCAGCCAGACCATCAGATTGGACTTCACGCTCGAACTGGGGACCGTGGCCGAGGCCGTCGAGGTTTCCGCCGTCGTCAACCAAATCCAGACCGAGAATTCGAAAGTCGTCTCGGCGGTAACGAACAAGATGGTCGACGAGTTGCCGCTGGTTGTGGGCGGCGCGATGCGGAGTCCGTTCGATCTTGCTCTCATCACGCCGGAAGCGAATCGCGCGGAGGGCGTGGGCGAATCCGACACAGCCTTAAGCATCGGCGGCGGACAGTCAGCCGCCTACGGAGCGACCCTTGATGGCGTCACGGTACTCACGACGTCGTCGAACCGGATTGGCGGATCCGCGCTGAACACTCCGTCTGTCGACGCGATTACCGAATTCGCGGTGGAATCGAACGGATTCAAGGCCGAGTTCGGGCGCGGCCAGGGTGGGACCATTACGTTCTCGTCCAAGTCCGGCACAAACGAGTTACATGGCACCGCCTACGAATTCCTTCGCAACGACGCTCTTGACGCACGCCGGTTTTTTGAGGCTAACCGTGGAGTCTATAAACAGCATGACTTCGGCTGGAGCGTTGGCGGACCCGTTTATATTCCGAAGATCTACAACGGGCGGTCGCGCACGTTCTTTTTCGCGTCAGCGGAGTGGTTCCGGAACCGCGTCGGAGCCGCGAGCCAGCGTCTCACGGTGCCGACCGGAGAGATGTACGGCGGAGACTTTTCCCGTTGGGTCGACGCTCAGGGCCGCGTGCTTCCCATCTACGACCCCGCAACGACCAGGCCGAACCCGGCGGGCGCGGGCTCCATACGGACTCCCTTCGCGGGCAATCTCATCCCGGCCAACCGTTTCGCAAACTTCAGTAAAGGCGTGCTGAGCGTAATCAACCTGCGTCCAAACGTGAACGCAACGCCCGGCACCGGCGATTACGTGCGCGACAATTTTATCGCCAGCACGGGTACGCAGCGCGAGCCGGCCCGAAAGTACAGCATCAAGGTTGATCACAACTTTTCGGCGAACGATCGCGCCAGCTTTCTATACAACTTCGGACGGGAGGATGTCCTTCCCGGACCCGACGGCTTTCCGGGTCTACCCGGCGTCGCGACCTCGCAGCGCGGCAGCCTGAGTGAAAGTCCGGTGTACCGGGCGTCATACACCAAGGTCATTTCCTCTTCGGTGGTCAACTACGCTTATGGCGGAAACAACGGGTACCGGACCGGCCTGCGCTCCCCGAACCACGTTGGCGGATGGAAGGCCAAGGGAATCTGTATCAATGGCGTGCAGGACTGTGATGCGACCTTTCCCCAAATCGCCTTCTCCGACTACACCCAGTGGGGCGGTAACGGGATCACCGGATCGCGGCATAGCGTATATTCCTTCGGTGACGATCTGACGATCACGCGCGGCCGCCACACTCTGAAGGCCGGTTACCTCTACGACCGTCTGCATTATTACGGAGGGCCGGCGGACGCGCCGGCCAATCGAGCAATTGCCGGATGGCTTACTTTCGATCGCAGAAGCACCAGCGTTCCCAACAACAACACGCTGGCGACCGGAGGGGGAAATTCATTTGCATCGTTCCTGCTTGGGGACGTTTTCTCCGGCTTGATCGAAAGCGACCAGAACAACGCGCTTCAGTGGCCGAGCCATAGCTGGTACTTCCAGGACGATTGGCGGATCTCACAGCGGTTGACCCTGAATCTTGGCGTCCGGTACGAGCTGACTCAGGCAGTCGTCGATCGCGCAGACCAGATCAGCGATTTCACCCCGAACCGGCCGAACCCACGCGCGGGCAATCTGCCAGGGGCGCTCCGCTTTGCCGGCGACGGTCCGGGACGCGAGGGCACGCGCTCTCTTGTTAACGGATGGTATGGCGGCATCGGCCCCCGCTTCGGCCTCGCCTACGCCCTCGGAGGCAAAACCGTACTCCGCGCGGCGATTGGCAGAAGCTTTGGCGTGGCAAAGACGAACACGGGCACATCGCACTTCGACGGTTTCCGGCTGGTGGCGAACCTATCGAGCCTGGACAATGGCGTCACCCGGGTATTTGCCGCCGACACGGGCTTTCCCTCCTACCCGAAGCCCCCCGTGATCGACCCTTCGTATGCGAACGGCCTCAATATCCCGTATTGGGAGGACACGCCCGTCCGTCCGCCGGAAAATTATCAATGGACGTTCAGCTTGCAGCGCCAGATATCCGCCGCCACGGTACTTGAAGCAAGCTACAACGCCACCATCGGCGCTCACTTACTCAGCTACGTGAAGAACCCGAATCAAGTTCCGTTCGAGTTGTACCAGCGATACGGACGCGCGCTCCTGTCGAGTACGGTCGATTCCCCAGCGGCCGTCGCGGCGGGAATTCGACGGCCCTATCCGGGCATCGACGCCGACTACGGCGGCAGGCCCGTAAGCGTCGCCCAGGCCCTTCGCCCGTATCCGCAATACCAAGCGATTCAGACAGGCTCGGGGCAAGGCGACAAGAGCGGTCATTCGTCCTATCACGCGATGGTCTTCAAACTGGATCGCCGGTTTGCGCAGGGCGTCAGCTTTCAGGGGTCGTACGTTCTCTCGAAAATTTTGACCGATGCAGACCGGTTCGACGGTGGCAACGCGGCGCTCGACCATTACAACCGCGGCCTGGAAAAGTCAATCGGCACCTTCGATCAGACGCACAACCTCAAGCTCAGCTACATTTTCGATCTGCCGATGGGAAAAGGGAAAAAGTGGTTGGCCCATGGCCCGGTTAGCGCGATCGTTGGAAACTGGAGGATCGCGGGAATCCAGTATTACAGCAGCGGTTATCCGATAAATCTGACCAACAGCATCAACTATCTCATCTTCAACGGACGCGCGGCAGCCCAGGTCACCACTTACGACGGCTGGGTCGCCAAACACGACAACCCGAACTGGAAGGGCAGCGACCGGTTCTTTCAGCCTGCATCGTTTTTTGGTCCCCAATCGACCGACAGGCTCGGGAACGCGACCCGGCACAATCCCAAGGCCAGGACGCCATGGGGGCTTACTGAGAATTTTTCCCTCGCAAAGAGCATCCCGATCAGGAAAGAGGACGTCCGGTTGGACCTTCGAATCGAGATGTTCAACGCATTTAACCGCTCGCGTTTCTCAACAGGCCCAACGAACGTGGAAAGCCTAACTTTCGGCCGCGTGACTTCGACCGTAAACGCACCCCGCAGAATGCAGGTGGGATTGAAGCTTTACTGGTAGTCAGGTCTACCGCGCCCCCAGTACTGCATGAAAATCTCTGATCCTGGCCATGCCTCAGGGCGTGGTGCGTGGTACACATCGCGACGTGCCGATTTCTTACTGTAATGCGAAGGACCCGGAATGACGCCCTTTGAGCCGCTAACTGGCGTGGTGTCCGTCAACATTATTTGGCATGTTTGACGTTCCTCGCTGACGGCAGCGTCCGGTCAAGAAGCCTACTGACGGCCGCCGGATGGATCTTGAACAGCCGTGCGGCATCGGCGGCCGTCTTGTCGCCCTTCGATACCATTTTGCGGATTTCAGCCTGCTGTTGAAGCGTCAACTTCGGACGGCGGCCGCCTATGCGCCCCTCTTCACGGGCGGCATCCAATCCGGCTTTGGTTCGCTCTTTACTGTCTCTGCATGGGGATCCTTCACCTCAATCCAAATTCGCTAGACGGCGTTCTGCCTCAAGGCGTACACGCAAGGCTTTCAAGAGCTCGAGGGCGGCCTGAATTTCTGAATGCGTCGCTGCGGACGCGATCCGGTTGGCCCACTGCGCCTGGCGGCGGCTCAGATCTCTCGTGGCCCGCCGTCCCCGGTCGGTGAGACGCACCAGTTTAGCCCGCTGATGATCCGGGTTGGGGGCGTATCCCACAATGCCCTCCTTTTCCAAAGCATCGGCGAGCCGCTGGATGTTCTGCCGTGCCAGGCCCATCTTGCGGGCGATCTGCGCCACCGATAGCGGTTGAGCTTCGATCGCTCCCAGGACTTGCCAACGCGCACTGGTCAACCCAATCGGCTTGGTGAGCCGGTCACCTGCGGCCAGCAGCCGGCCGTTGAATTGAAAAGTCTCCAGGATGAGTTCGGTAAACGCCCTCCCTGCTTTTGTATGTGGCATGACCGATCTTCCCTGAAAAGAGACACGTCAAGCTTATGGCCCGACACACAAGTTCGAAACCGAGAGCCGTGTGAAGAGATGGGGGGAAGCAACCACAGAAGAAGGATACTGCTCCGTGGCTTGTTTGAACTCAGGATGATTGAAGGCCGCCCGGAAGTGGGCAACGGATTCCCAGACAGCGTAGTTCATCAGAACGGTGCTGCCCGCGATCCCTTGATGCAGCTGGGTGGAAATGAAACCCGGCTGTCGTTTCATCCAGGCTGCGTCTAAAGCCCACGCGGTGAGGAGGGCCGGGATGTCCACCTCGGCAACCTGGAAGATGTTCACGAGAACTACGGGCGACTGGTCGGCCTGCAGCTGCTGGAAGATGGGCACATTGACGTCCATGGGTTGAAATTGCATTTGGAAAGTTCCTTGACGAATCAGTTCGTCGATTCGGTTACGACATCATCTTGTCATGATGACCCGATGATGTCAATCTTCACAATCGACTCCGCCCTTGCCGCCCGGTCGGAAATACTTGGGAGGGGTGGTCTATCCGCACGGGCAGAAACCGGATCTAACGCTGGATTTCCGGTGCTGACTCCGCGAACTCGGCCGCCGCCGGCATCCAGCGTATAGACCGCGGAGATGAGGGCGTGGTTACCCTTGGGCTTCACCGGCCCGGCCTGGGCTCGTAAGAACTCGGGCAGTCTTGATGCGGCCAAGGGCACATCCCCAACGTGTCGTTTCGCCCATGCGCGCGAGCCGAGTGAGCCCTGCTCTTCTCCGCTCCAAAGCGCGAGGCGAATCGTGCGGCGAGGTCTTGCGCCAACCGCCCGGAGAACCCGCATGGCCTCCATGGCGATGATCACTCCGGCGCCATCATCCGTGGCACCGTTACCGGTGGACCAGCTGTCGAGATGTGCCGCGACGATCACCAGTTGGTTTGCGAAACTTGGCTCAGCCCCCGCGATTTCGGCAAACACGTTGAAGCCTTCCTCCTCTTTGGGCGCTGTTTCTGTGTCGATGTTCAATTCCACCCGCACCGGTACACGGCGATCCAGCAAGCGCTCCATGCGGCCGTAGTGTTCAAGCGCGAGAACCGCGAGCGGCACGGACATGGCGCGCTGCCGCTGGTAGACAAACCAGCCGAAAGTATTGTTCGTGTCAACGGAAATGGTGCCGCCGCTGCGACCGCCGCTGGTATTGTTTCCGCTAGGCACCAAGACGGCGACCACGCCTTCGGCGGCGAAGAACCTGCCCACCCTCTCCACCAAGTCGGATCGGGCTTGCAGGCTCGTCGCGGCCTCCCCGTAGCCCGTAGACTTTTCGTACGGCTGCGCGGCCCAATCATCGAGCTGTTCTTTGCTCAGGCGCCGAAAAAGGGGCTTCTCAATAGGTACCACCTCTGGCAACGATGGTGCGGAACCGTAGAGCACTATCTTGCCGCGCAGGCGGCCTTGTTGCACGGCGAATTCCTCCGGGCTGCGAAACCCGCGCACTTTGACGACCGTTGCCTCCTTGATGCCCTTGGTGGACGGCGACCAAGGAGCCGCGCGCATGATGATCGGAGCAGTATCGGGCACGGTGATTCGAGCCCAAGCGTTCCGTTCGCGCCAACTAAGTCCGAAGAGCCCCCAGCTTTCGGCGCGCACGCCATCCAGTCCGGCCTTTCGCAACGAATCTTGCGACCATGCGAGCTCGCGCTTTAGATTCGGAGACGCGGTGAGCCGGGGACCAATACCATCGATCAGTTCGGACGCATAGTCCATTGTGCGAGAACGCAAAAGCCCCTCCTCTCTAATGCGCGCTAGCATGTTCACCGGGTCTCCGTGCTGCGGGGAGGCTGTCAGGCATGAGGCAATGAGCCCGATCGCCAGGACGAGATAGTGAATGCAGGACATGGGTCTAATAATACGCCTGTTTTCCAGCAAGTCTCTGCAGTTGCAGCGGTCCCGCCTAGTCGCCAAAGAGACCGGAGACTGGGCCTCGGTCACCCGTCGTACCAGCCGGGTCGCCCCAAGCGCATCGCGGTTCCCTTCGCCGTTTATCGTTCTGTATCTTGAGGTGGACCCGGGTTCTCTCTGCTCTCGTTTTTAGCGCGATGCCGCGATCCCTCAGCCCTTCGATTGCGCCCCAGCATAGGTTCAGAACTCCTATGGCAGAGCCACAAGTAGTTCAGAATGATCCGTGTTTTCAGAGGCTTGGCCCGTGAGGTACGTTAAGAAATCTCGGTTAAGATTCGTTGGCTCTTAGCCGGGAGCCGATCACACTGGACGCCAGCCCT
>SYKU01000348.1 GCA_005808865.1 Acidobacteriota bacterium | reverse complement strand
GCCGCCGTGCCCATCCTGTGATAAAAAGCCATCGGGCCTGTGGGATCCTGCCGCGAATAGTAAAAGCCGCTTTTGTCCGGCAGGAACTCCAGGCCGCTGTTGCGCCCTCTCGCTACGCTGTCAGGGAGCAGTTTGCGCGTTTCCACGTCCAGTATCGAGATCGAAACCTCATCTTCGCCGCCCTTGCGGACGCCGTAGGCCAGCAGCTTGCCGTCCCTCGAAATTCCATGAACACTTGCCGACGTGGTCTTGCCGCCGCCGAGCGTCGCGGGGTCGACCAGAACTTCCTCCTTCCCCTTGAGACCCGTCCTCATATAGATTGAGGGCTGATCCTGATTCGCCAGGCGCTTGGAGTAGAAATAGCGCCCACCGCGTTCCCGGGGAATGCCGATCGTCTCGACTTTCATCAATTCGCCGAGCCGCTCCCGGATTTTCGGAAGCTCCGGGTTCGCGTCCAGGACCGAGCGCGTGAACTTGTTCTGCTCCTCAAGCCAGGTCCGGGTTTCGGGACTCTTCTGGTCTTCGAGCCAGCGGTACGGGTCCGGCACATCGACGCCATGCAATTTGTCGACCGTTTTGTCCACCCTCGTCTTCGGTGGAGCGGTGCGAGGAGCGGCCATGCACGAACTGCATAACAGCGCAGCGAGAACAAGCTTTTGGGACATGCTCTCAATTCTACTCGATCTGACTGCGGATCAGATTACGAAGGCAGACCTCCTCGCCTTCGGCTGAAAGAAAATCTTACCCTTCCCTATCGCCGCCTTCGATCATGTGGAATTCGATGGCCCCAAGGTGCTGAAACCGCCACGGCAACCGGGGGCGCCGCCATCGGAAGGAACCGGATTCTCACCCTTGTACCATCCTGGTCCTTCCCTCCCAAAAGCGTTCCCTGATCGAGCGCTTCACAATCTTGCCGGTTCCGGTTTTCGGCAGCGGTTCATAAGTGAATTCGAAAGCACGCGGGTGTTTGAACTTCGCCAGCCGGTCCTGAAGAAACAGACGCAGTTGATCCGATGTCAATGTCTGGCCGGGCTTCAGGCTTACGATGGCCACGGGGATTTCACCCCACTTTTCGTCCGGCGCGGCAACGACCGCGCATTCGAACACGGCGGAGTGGGCGGAGATCGCTTTCTCCACCTCGATCGACGAAATATTTTCCCCGCCGCTGATAATGATGTCCTTCTTGCGGTCGACGATGTGGATGTACGTCTCGTCGTCCCAAACCGCCATATCTCCGGTATGGAACCATTCACCCGTCATCACCGCTCGCGTGCCTTCCGGGTCTTTGTAATAGCCATCCATAACGTGATCGCCCCTGATCACCACTTCGCCGATCGCCTCCATGTCCCGCGGGACGTCCTTCATCGCGGGGTCCACCACGCGAACCTCGACGCCCGGAATGGGCCAGCCCGCCATCGCCTGGCGCGCGTGTTTATCGCTGCTGTCCTTATATTGCACGGTACCCTTGCGCCTCGCGGACGCGACCACTGGAGACGTTTCGGTCAGTCCATACCCGGCCCGGACGTCGCAATTAAATGCTGCCGAAAGCTTCCCGATCAGTTCGGGAGACGCCGCGGCGCCTCCCACGTGAATCACTTGCATACTTGAGAGGTCGTAGTCCTTGAGGTCCGGCGCGTTCAGGAGAGCATTAGCCATGGTCGGGACCACCGACATCGTCGTAGCTCGCTCATCCCTAATCAGGCGGAACACGGTGGAAGGCTCAAAACGGCGCACCATCACCTGCGTCACGCCGTTGAGAGTGCAGGACTGCGGGCGGCCCCAGCCGTTTGCGTGAAACAACGGAATGGTGTGAAGTTCGACCTCGTTATCGTCACCGCTCACGCTTCCCGCCACCGACAGCCCATGCAGGTAAAGCGTGCGGTGAGAGAGCGTGACACCCTTCGGAGTACCCGTGCTGCCGCTCGTGTAGAACAGTTCCGCGATCGCGTGCTCGTCGTATTCGAGAAAATTAGCCCGCTCAGGTTCACCGGTCGAGAGCATATCCTCGTAGAGCGTGTCGGCTTGCGGCACCGCCGAGTCAAGCGCAACGAATTTTCCGATGCACGGACATTCGCGCCGCAGCTGATCAAGCAGGGGCGCGAAATCACTCTCGAAAAAGAGTACCTTCGCCTCGGCGTGGTTGAGAGTGGCAATCAACTCAGCCGGCGTCAGCCGCACGTTGAGCGGCATTACGATAGCCCGTGCCTGCACCACCCCGTAATAGCCTTCAAGCAAGCGATGCGTATTGAAGCTGAGATAGGCGGCGCGATCTCCGGGCCTGACTCCGATGGATTTTAGCGCGCTCGACAACCGCCCGCAGCGGGCCGCGAATTCGCCGTAGGTAATGCGCCTTTCCCCGCAAATGACACCGATTTTCTTGCCGTATAGATCTGCCGCCCGGTCCAGAAATCGGATTGGAGTAAGTGGTAAGAGCATTACTCGGCATTGTAGTAGATTTTTCGCGACTTTTCCGGCAATAGCGGTTAGCATGAGGAGTATGCGGAAACTACAAGGGAAAAATGTCATCGTAACGGGCGCATCGTCCGGTATCGGGCAGGCCATCGCGATTCGATTCGCGCGTGAGGGCGCGAACGTCGCCATCAATTACCGCAGCGGCAAGGTGCAGGCCGAGGCGACCGCCGCCGAAATGAGCGCCTGCGCCGAGACAGCAAAGACCGGAAGCCGCCATTTCATCGTTCAGGCCGACGTCTCTCAAGAGCAGGATGTAAAAGAACTGTTCCGGACTACGATCGCGGAGTTTGGCGGCCTCGACATTCTGATCAACAACGCCGGCATTCAAAAGGCCGCTCCCAGCCACGAAGTGGAGGCGGCGGATTTCGACCGTATCCTCGGCGTTAATCTCCGCGGCCCGTTTCTGTGCTCGCGGGAAGCCATCCGCCATTTTCTGTCGCGCCCGGGCGGCGGCGTGATTGTCAACAATTCGAGCGTGCACGAATGCATACCGAAGCCGCAGTATCTCTCCTATTCGGTAAGCAAGGGCGGCATGGAGAATCTGACGCGCACTCTGGCCCTGGAGTACGCGGACCGCGGCATTCGCGTTAACTCCGTAGGGCCCGGAGCGATCGTGACGCCTATAAACCGCGCCTGGATCGATGATCCCAGAGCGCGCGGCGAGGTCGAGAGCCACATCCCGATGGGGAGGGCCGGAACGTCGGAAGAGATCGCGGCCGTATTCTTATTCCTCGCATCGGACGAAGCGTCGTATATCACCGGCCAGACCCTGTACGCGTGCGGCGGGCTTACGCTGTTTCCGGAATTCCGGAGTACGTGGGCATCGTGAGCGGGCCTGCGTTTAACGGGTCGCCCCGAGTGTCCCGCTGCGCGGGTACGTCGTCCCGGCCCAAGGCGAGTCCATGGAAGTTCGCCGGGCAGAGTAGCAGCGTACCGCCGCCATCGATTCGAGCGCCGGACTGAGTGGCGCGGCCCCAGCCAGCACCTTCAACAACGCCGGCTAAACGGGAACACACCTCTGATGGATTCCTGGCACAGATCTTCGCCCAAACGGCCGGTGGCTGGTGTTTTCGTGCAAGAGCCGCGGGCCATACACAAAAAGGTGTTCCTGACGCACATGGATGAGCGCAATCATTTTCGGGCCGCCCGTGGGGCTTCGGCGAGCATTATTGTTGCTGTTGTTGCTGCTGCTTCTGCTGCTGTTGTTGTTGTTTTTGT
>SYKU01000347.1 GCA_005808865.1 Acidobacteriota bacterium | reverse complement strand
CGGGAGGACGCGCGTTGAAGTTCTACTCCTCCGTCCGTTTAGATATCCGCCGCATCGCCGCGATCAAGGACGGCGACGTGGTTTCGGGGAATCGCACCAAGGTCAAAGTGGTGAAGAACAAGCTGGCGTCGCCGTTTCGCGAAGCCGAATTCGACATCATCTATGGCGAAGGGATTTCAAAGGAAGGCGACTTGCTCGATTTGGGAGCGGCGAACAATCTGGTCGAAAAAAGCGGGTCATGGTACAGCTACAAGAGTGACCGCATCGGTCAGGGCCGCGAGAACGCTCGCCAGTTTTTGAAGGACAACCCGGACCTCAGGCAGAAGCTCGACACGGAACTGCGCAGGCTGTTGGGCCTGTCGAGAGAACCCGCGGAGGCTGCCGCCGAGCCCTCGGCGTCCAGGCCCGCAGTGGCGGCAGCGCCTCGCGGCCGCTAGGCGTGCGCCCCGGAATTCGCGAACCCGTCGGAGCCGCCGCTCGACATGCCGCTGCGATTCCGGACCGCGCGCATCGGCAAGTGGTCAATATGCGAGAGCAACCCGCTTGTTAGCAGATGCGGCTTCAGTCCACGAGAATTTGGCGGGAGGCCGGCGGTTTCCGGAGCCGCGAAGGCGGTTCCGTTTCGAAGGACTTGACGGACACCCGCGCAGACTGGGCACTTTACAGCAAATTGAGCGGGTAAGCACCAGTCATTGCGAGGGTTAATCTGGCGAAATAACCGCACGATGCCCCAGGCTTGTGTATAGTTCATATGTATTACGAAGCTGCTTTGCACGACTTTACACGAGCAATCGCTCAAGATCGCGGGGCGCCGCGCTCCTGGCTCGGGGAAAAGAGGCAATTGTGAGGGTTGCCGTGCGTCACAAGCGTGTTTTCAGGCTTTCGGCACACTTCTCCCTACCTCCCGCACCGTACCCCTGAGAATTTGCCCCGCGCGCCCGCACTCCTCTTCCGAGGAAATTCGAGATGGACGAACGGGAAAAACAGCGCCGCCATACCATTGATCTGGCGCTTACGCAGATGGAAAAGCAGTTCGGGAAGGGCACAATTGTGCGCCTGGGGTCGACGGCGGTCGTGCCGGTTTCGACCATCTCGAGCGGGTCGATCGCGGTTGACGCCGCGCTCGGAGTGGGTGGGTTTCCAAAGGGCAGGGTCATCGAAATTTACGGACCGGAATCCTCCGGCAAGACAACTCTTGCGCTTCACGCCATCGCCCAGGCGCAGAAGGGCGGAGGCAACGCCGCGTTTATCGATGCCGAGCATGCCCTCGATCCGATCTATGCCAGGAAACTCGGCGTGGACATCGACAACTTGCTTGTCTCCCAGCCCGATCACGGCGAACAGGCGCTCGAAATCGTCTCCGCTCTGGTTGGGACCGGCGCGATTGACGTCGTGGTAGTCGACTCCGTGGCCGCACTGGTTCCCAAAGCCGAACTTGACGGCGAAATGGGCGACAGCCACATGGGCCTGCACGCCAGGCTGATGTCGCAGGCTCTGCGAAAGCTGACCGCCGGCGTCTCCCGCGCGGGTACGTGCCTCATCTTCATCAATCAGGTGCGCGAAAAGATAGGCGTGATGTTCGGGAACCCGGAAACCACCACGGGCGGCAGGGCGCTGAAGTTCTACTCTTCTGTCCGGATCGAGGTGCGCCGCATCGCGGCCCTGAAGGACGGAGAAACGGCGATCGGAAACCGGACACGGGTCAAGGTTGTAAAGAACAAGGTCGCTTCTCCTTTTCGCGAAGCGGAGTTCGACATCATCTACGGCGAGGGGATCTCAAAGGAAGGGGATCTGCTTGATCTCGGCGTTGAAAAAGGCGTTCTCGAAAAAAGCGGGTCGTGGTTCAGTTACAAAGGCGAGCGCATCGGGCAGGGACGGGACAACGCACGGCAATACTTGAAAGGGAAGCCGGAACTCGCCGTTCAAGTGGACGCCGACCTGCGCCGGCAGCTCGGTCTGCTGATATCGGCCGTGGATGTTGGCGCAGTCAACGGTGGCTCTCCCACCGGAAGCGCTGCCTTCGGGCCTCCGGCCCAAACATCCGTTGCCGCCGCGTCCGCCGGCCGAAGACCCTGATATTCGGGCTCGCGGAGCCCCATTCCCCCTAAGAATGGCAAAAACACGTGAAAAACAGGTGTTTTCCGGTATTTCTCTCTTTACATTTGCTCCGTGCGTCCCTTATCATTGATACGAATCGTAACGTTGCGCGCTTCAGAAGCCCCTTTGCCGCGCAACGGATGATGCGGGAGAATCACAGGAGGTGTATGGCAGATAAACGCATGACACAGACACAGTTGATGAGATCGCTTGCGGAAGCCTGCGAGGTTAGCAATAAGGTATCCAGGCAGTTTCTGGAAACGCTTGCCGACACCGCGGTAAAAGAAGTCAAGAAGAACGGAGTCTTTGTTCTTCCCGGACTGGGCCGGTTGGTACGCGTCGACCGTAAGGCTCGCATAGGTAGGAACCCGGCAACCGGTGAGAGCATCAAGATTCCGGCCAAGAAGGTCGTGAAGTTCCGCGTGGCCAAGGCCGCGAAGGATGCGATCGTACCACCCAAGGTAAAGAAGTAACCATCAGTGAAGCAAAAAAAACCCCGCCTGGTCCGGATGGACCCGGGCGGGGTTTCGTTTTTCCTGTCGACGCCGAGATGAAATCCGCCCAATGTGCGGGCAGCTAACGAAGCTTACGCCTGCTTTTTCTCTTCGACCTTGTCTTCCGACTTCAAAGCGTTCTTGAAGTTGCGAATACCTTCACCTAAACCTTTCGCGACCTCCGGAATCTTGCGCCCTCCAAACAGCAGCACGGCTATTCCCAGGATAATGAGAAGTTCAGGCAAGCCAATTGATCTCATGCGGCCTCCTGTACATATGATAGGGACACACCTACGCCGAGTCAAGGCCGACGGTTGCGCCGGGTTGCGCCGCTTTCCAGATACTACTTCCCGGCTACCACCCGGCGCCCCTCAATTCTCCAGTTCCCTTCAAGAATCAAACCAATCGCCTCGCCGTAAATGCGGTGTTCTTCATCTAGAATTCGGGCCGACAGCGAATCCGAATCGTCGCTGTCGAGAACCGGCACGGCGGCCTGCTTGACGATCGGCCCCGCATCAAGATACTCATCGACAAAGTGGACCGTGCATCCGCTAACCTTTACACCGTGCTCAACCGCCTGATGTTGCGCGTCCAGCCCTGGGAACGCGGGCAGAAGGGACGGATGGATATTCAGGATACGCAGCGGAAACCGCCGCACGAAGCGCGGGCTGAGCAATCGCATGAAGCCGGCGAGACACACCAGATCGACCGCGTGCCGTTCCACCTCGTCCGCCAGGAGCGTGTCGTACTCCTCGCGCGCCACGCCTTTCGACGGCAGCGAAACAGCGGTAATGCCGAGAGCGCGCGCCGTCTCCAGACCGCGCGCATCGGGGCGGTTCGAGATCACAATCGCAATCTCGGCGTCGAGCGCGCCTGCGCGAATACGGGCTGCGATGGCTTCGAAGTTCGACCCGCGCCCGGAAAGCAGAATTGCGAGCCGCTTCATTGCCGTTCCGCGGGCCGGTATTCCACGCGCCCACGTCCACGTTTCGCCGCCACCACTTCGCCAACGCGGTGAACCGGCTGGCGCAGCTTTTTCAACACAGCCTCAGCCTTCGCTACGTGTGCCGCGCCAACCGCCAGGATCATTCCAAGTCCCAAATTGAAGGTCCGCCGGCAGTCGCCGTCCGGAACGTTACCGATCTTTTTCAGGAGTTCGAAGACGGGCAACACGGGCCAGCTCCCCATGTTGATCGCTGCGGCGAGACCTTTCGGAAGCATGCGAGGCGTGTTGTCCGTGATGCCGCCGCCCGTGATGTGGGCCGCGCCTTTCAGAACGCCCGCGTCGATCAATGCGCGAAGCGGCTTCAAATAGCTCCGGTGCACTTTGAGCAGTTCCTCGCCGGCCGTGCAGCCCAACTCCGGAACGCGGCTGTCCGCGCTGTAGCCGGCCGTTTCAAACAGCAGTTTGCGCGCGAGCGAGTAGCCGTTGGTGTGGAGGCCCGTCGAAGGCAGTCCGAGCAGCGCGTCGCCGGCGGCGATTGAGGCGCCGTCGAGAAGCCGGCCCCTTTCAGCCGCGCCCACGATGAACCCCGCCAGATCATACTCGCCATCCGCATAGAGTCCGGGCATTTCGG
>SYKU01000346.1 GCA_005808865.1 Acidobacteriota bacterium | reverse complement strand
GCGACTTCGATGGAGTTTCGCTCGAGCAACTTCTCAACCTTCTCGGCCTCAAGCATGTCGTGAAGCGCGTCGTAGAGCGGACGGAGGTAGGGATCGATTTTCTCCTGCAGCGTGCCAGGGAGAAAGCCCAGGCGCTCTCCGGCTTCGACCGCGGGCCTGGTCAGAATGATGCGCGCAACCTTCTTGCTTATGAGGGCGGAAACCGCCATGGCAACTGCGAGATAGGTCTTGCCCGTACCGGCGGGGCCGACGCCGAAAACGAGATCGTTCCGTTCTATAGCTTCGAGATAGCGGCGTTGATTCGTGGTCTTGGGCGTCAGCGTCTTTTTCCCGAAGTTGCGCTGCCGCCCGCTCGAGACGAGTCCGCGGAGACTGACGGAGGGGTCTTCGGTGACTACTCGAAGATAGCTTTGCAGATCCCCGTTGGCGAAGACGTGCCCCTCGCGAACGAGGGCCGCATATTCTTCCAGGATGTCGCGCGCGCGGCTGACGTTGGCCAGTTCGCCCTCGATCTCAAGGGCTGTGTTGGACAGGTGAGTACTGACGCTGAGGCCGGATTCAAAGAGCCGGATATTCTCGTCGCGCGTTCCGAACAGGCTCTCAATGCCACGGCTGATTTCAACGCTTTCTTTCATTTGTGTTGTTGCGTAGGGTGGGGCCGGGCAGGCGGCAAGGGCGAGGTGTAGCGATCCATCTGGCTTGAGTATATCAGAGAGGGAAAGCATCAGCCGGTGGGGCTCCGCAGTCCGGAAGGCACGGTCTCCGGCAAAGTTGCCCGCCTAATCACTTAGGGAGGCGAACTTGAGAAACGGGCGTCGCGGTTCGCTGAAGATATGCCGCGCTTTTCCGAGCTGATGTTGCCCGGGTGGAAGTCTTCGTGAAGACGTTCCGAAGATGATCCCCGGCCATTCCGGTGCTGGAGGCCATTCGGTCCGCCGTCTTCTGGTAGAATCTCCTCTTCATGCGAATCGCCGTCCTTGGACTCGGCTTCATGGGGAGCACGCACCTCAAAGCTCTCCGCCATATTCCCTCAGCCACGCTCGCGGCGGTTGTCAGCGCGGACGAAAGGAAGTTGACCGGCGATCTGTCGGATATTCAGGGCAATCTCGGAGGACCAGGCGAGAAGCTTGATTTTTCAAGCGTCCGTAAGTATAAGACCGTCGAAGAAGCACTTCGCGATCCGGCCATCGACGCGGTCGACATCTGCCTGCCTACCGCGATGCACGCGCCCGTCGCCACGGAGGCGCTTCGGGCGGGCAAGCACGTGCTGGTCGAAAAGCCCATGGCGCTCGACGGTGAATCGTGTGACGCCATGATCGCCGAAGCGAACAGGGCCGGCCGCGTTCTGATGACCGCGCAGGTGCTGCGCTTCTTTCCCGATTATGAGATGGCGCGCGGCATCCTGCAATCCCGCAGCCTGGGCGCGGTCCGCTCGGCGTTTCTGCGGAGGCGCTGCGCCGCACCGTCCTGGAGCAAGTGGCTTCATGACGAGGGCCAAAGCGGAGGCGGCGTTTTCGACCTGCTGATCCACGACGTCGATTTCGCGATTCATCTATTTGGCCGCCCCACGGCGGTCTCGGCGCTCGGACACGAGAACATGCCGGGCGGAATCGACTACATTGTCGCGCAACTCCATTACCCGGAGATTGGCCCGGTGACGATCACGGGCGGCTGGCACCATCCGAAAGCGTACCCGTTCTCGATGGAGTTCACCATCGTTTCGGATGGCGGTACGCTTGAATACAGTTCGGCCGGCAGGCCGCTGGTGCTTTACGGCGCGAACGGCGAATCGGAAGCGTTCGCGACGGCCGAAGTGGACGGTTATCAGGCGGAGATTGAGTACTTCATCGAATGCGCGGCGGCAGCGCGGCAACCTGAGAAATGCCCCGCCGGTGAATCGGCGGCGGCAGTGAAGATCACACGGCTCATACTTGAGTCGCGATCGAGATACGGAGAGAAAATCGCATGCAGTCTTTGAGAGATCTGGAAATCGGCGTAATGTTTTGGGGCGGGCGCGATCCGGTCGAGACGATTCGGGAGCAGAAGGCTCTAGGCGTTCGATGCGGGCAGATCGGCGTGCCGGGAAACATGAACCTGGACGGCGCGGCCGTCTCGTGGAAGGCCGGGCTTGAAGCCGAGGAGTTCACGCTAGTTACCGTTTTCTGCGCCTACAACGGCGAGGACTACGCGGATATTCCAACGGCGCAGCGAACGGTGGGTTTTATCCCGCCGGCCACGCGCGCGGAACGCGAAGCCCGCACGCTCGAGTGCAGCGACTTTGCGGCGGCACTCGGCGTGAAGAGCGTCGCGTGCCACATTGGGTTCGTGCCGGAGGATGAAGAGCATCCCGATTACATCGCGGTGCGCGAAATGGTGCGGCGGATCTGCGATCACGCGGCACGGCACGGCCAGAATTTTGCGCTCGAAACCGGCCAGGAGCCAGCCAGGACGCTGCTGCACTTCTTCAAGGATACGGGCCGCGCGAACCTGCGAATCAACTTCGACCCGGCGAACATGATCCTCTACGGCACGGGCGATCCGATCGAAGCACTCGGCGTGCTGGCAGAGCACGTAGTCTCCGTTCACGCGAAGGATGGCGACTGGCCGCCAAAAGATGTACCGGGCGCGCTCGGTACGGAGCGTCCCCTGGGCCAGGGATCAGTCGGGATGGAGCGCTTCGTCGCGAAGCTGAAGGAGATCGGTTACCGCTGCCCCATGAATATCGAGCGCGAAGTCCCCGACCATCAAGAGCGCCTGCGCGATATCGCGATGGGCGTCCGGCTGCTCGAACGTATCCGCGGTCAGTTGTAGGCGCGAATCGCGGTCGATTCCTCGTCGTGGACGTCGAACACCGTGTACAGCTTCGTGATCTGAAGAAGATCCTTGACACGCTTAGTAAGGTTGAGCAGCTTGAGTTGCCCGCCCTGGTTCGTTACCGTGGTGAAGCCCGAGACAAGCTCGCCGATTCCGGAACTGTCGATATAGGAGACGTCGCCCAGGCTCAAGAGAATCTTTTTCTGGCCCTTGGACACCAACTCGCGCAACGCGTCGCGCAAGGCACTTGAGCCTTCCCCAAGGGTAATGCGGCCGGCGACATCGATTACCGTAATGTCACCCACCTGCCGATTCGTTAAAGTTATGCTCACTCTGAATTCCTCCTCGCTATTAAGACACTACATTTAAGACACTGCCAAGCTCTTTCGAGTTCCATCAACCTTCTAACCAGGCGGGCTGCTCGGCGGGTGGCCATTAGCCCTCGACTTTATCAGCGTAACTTCGGTTCCATGCGGTTCGAGACCCCTCACGGTAAATTCGTCCACAAACGCCCTGATCAGGAAAAGTCCCCGCCCGGAGCTGCGCATGAGGTTTTCCTCGGCTAGCGGGTCGGGCACGTCCTCGAGCTTAAATCCCGCGCCTTCATCGCGGATCTTCACCGTAATCCGGTTCGGCGCCTGCAGCACCTGGAACCGTACTTTCTTTAACTCGCTGAACCTATTTCCGTGCTTGACGGCGTTCACCAGGCACTCTCGCACAGCCAAGCTGATTCCCATCAAGTCGTCTTCGTCGAATCCGGCGCTTAGAGCCAAATCCATCACGAGTAACTCGGCGACGTCGACGCTCTCCAGTGTCGAATCCAATACCTTTTCCACTGTACAAACGTCACCGAGAGTGTCGTCGCTCATAGATTCGCCGGCACGTTAAATCGAATGGATCACGATATCGTATCGCTCGGGGAGAAGTCAAGCTGAGTCTTATCCGACACAGGATGGGCCTGAAGGAGGACCGGTTTCCAACACAGGATGGGCCTGAAGGGGAAGTTGACCGCATGCTGGGCGTGATCGTCAAAATGCAGGATGCCGGGAAGTTGAGCCTGGAGCAAATCCAGGCGTTGATAGAGGCGACCGAGCAAGTCCGCTTCGCAGGCAAAGAGCGGGCGGAGATGTACAGGTGGATCAGCGGGACGCTACGGCAGCAGCAGTACCGGGAGCAAGGCAAGCGAACACGAGGATTGCTGCGGCGGTACGTGGGGAAGGTGACGGGATTGAGCCGGACGCAGGTGACGCGTCTGGTGGGGCAGTACAAGGAGCACGGGGAGGTAAAGGAAAACTCAAAAACACTGCCATTTGACACGGAAAGGCGGGATATGTTGTCATTACTACATCTTTTGGAGGGTCCCTAATGAAAAACACATGGTCCAAGTGGCAGTTGGCTGTTCCGTTCGCCCTGATGCTCTTTGCACCATCACTGGCGGCACAAACAGTGGCGGGGCAGTTGTCGGGTCTCGTCACGGATCCGTCCGGTGCGATTATTTCCGGAGTAAGCGTAGTGGTCACGGATATTGACCGCAACGTAACCCTGCGCTCCAGTTCCAACGAAAGCGGGTTCTATCTGGTGTCGCCGCTGCCGCCGGGGCGGTACAAGTTGCGGGCGGAGAAGGAGGGGTTCCGGGCCCACATGATTGAGTTGATCCCCATTGCTACGCAGCAGAAGGCCGAAATGAATGTTGCCTTGCAGGTGGGCGCTGTGTCGGAGTCTGTGACGGTGACCGGCGGTGCGCTGTTGGTTGATACTACGACGGCTACGCTGAGCGGCGTGGTTGAGAACAAGCGAATTATCGATCTGCCTCTGAACGGACGGAATGTGTACTCGCTGGCGTGGGCGACGGCGGGTGTGTTCCCGCAGCGGCCAGCGGCCGGCAGTGCGAACGAAGGCTTCCATTCGATCGGGATTTTCACGGTGAACGGCGGGCGAGACTCGTCGAACGCGATCCTGATGGATGGCGTGCCGGTGACAATGAATTCCAATACGGCAAATATGAATGCCAATAGCGCGGTGCCCTCGGTGGAAGGTGTGGAGGAGTTCCGGATTCAAACGAACTCCTATAGCGCGGAATATGGGCGTTCGGGCGGCGGGATTCTGACGATCGCCACGAAGTCCGGCACGAACACGCTGCACGGAAGCTTGTTTGAGTTCTTGCGGAACAGCAAAATGGACGCCAACAACTGGTTCGCTAATGCGAGCGGCGCCAAATTGGCGACCTTCCAGCGAAATGAATTCGGGGCGAGTGCGGGCGGTCCCCTGGTAATTCCGAAAGTCTACGACGGCCGGAGCAAGACTTTCTGGTTCGCGGTGTATGAAGGACGCAGGCAGCGCTCGGCGTCGACACGGTTCTTCACGTTGCCTACGGACGAGCAGATGGGGGGCGATTTCTCGAAGACTCTGAACGCCGCGGGGCAGTTGCGGAACGTCTATGATCCTTTCTCGACGACGGCGGATCCGGCGCGGCCGGGGCAGTTCCTCCGTACGGTGTTTCCGGGAAATCGGGTGCCGGCAAACCGGATCGACCCGGTGTCGGCGAATGTGTTGAAGTTCTATGGACCGCGGCCGAACCTCCCGGGGCAGACGAACACGGGCCAGAACAACTTCTTCTTCCAGGGGAAAGCACCGACGGCTGTGAATCGGGCGACTTCGAAAGTGGATCACAATTTCAACGAAAATCAGCGCATATTTTTCCGCTACTCGATCTTCCAGAATGAGAATTCGCAGCCGGAGTTGTGGGCTGGTCCAGGCTGCCCGGACGGCGGTTGCTATTCGAACTACGAACGGATGCAGAACATGGCTCTAGACTATAGCTGGACGGTGAATCCGACGACACTGCTGAGCCTTCGATACGGCTTTGCGCGTTCGATTCTAGACCGCGGGAGTTGGCATAAGGGCTTCCGGCCGTCGTCGCTTGGACTTCCGTTGAACACGGAGACAGGAGCCGATCTGCTTGCGTTCCCGGAGTTCGCCGTGGAAGAGATGACGATGCCGGGGTTGCTGCACCATTGGAACTTCCGATCCGCCAATCAGTCGCACACGTTCGTCGGGACACTCTCCAAGGTTGTGGGCAGTCACAGCGTCAAGGTGGGCACGGAGATGCGCGAGAACCTGATCAACCACATGCAGGCGCCATGGAGCATGAATTTCACGTTTAACCGCGCGATGACACAGGGTCCGGACCCGCGAGTGGTGTCGGCCAACAACGGGTTTGGGTTTGCGTCGTTCCTCCTGGGAGCGGGCGCTGGCGGAAGCGAAGTGCACGGCATCCGGCCGGCGCTTGAAAGCAAGAGCTTCGGGTTCTATGTCCAGGACGACTGGAAAGTGAACCGAAAGCTGACGCTGAACCTGGGTTTGCGGTGGGATTTCGAGACCGGGCTTACGGAGCGGTATGACCGCTACGCGGTGTTTGATCCGAGCGCCGTGCATCCGCTGGGCCAGCGGACGGGCCTGGATCTGAGGGGCGGGTGGACCTTCGCGAACAAGGGCAGCCGGGGGCGGACACTGAAGGACATCGAGTTGGGCAAGTTCGCGCCGCGAATCGGGCTTGCTTACCAATTGCGGCCCGGTACCGTTATCCGGGCTGGCGGCGGGATTTTCTACACCATGGCGACTTATGGAGCAAATAACTACGGGACGGCACCGTTCCGTGCTGCGACGCCGTGGGTACCGACCATCGACGGCGTCACGCCGACAGATTTGTTGCGGAACCCTTTCCCGAACGGCGTGCTGCAGCCTGAGGGATCGGTCAATGGATTAGCGGCCGCGCTGGGGCAAGGTGTTGGATCGCCAGTCCCATCGACAATGACGACTCCATATAACTCGCAGTGGAACTTCTCGATTGGCCAGGATCTGGGCAATTCGATCGTTCTCGAACTGGCATATGCGGGCAACAAGGGCACGCATTTGCCGCTGCCCTGGCAGATGGACCAACTGGCGGATGCGCAGATCCGGCCGAACGCAGGACTGCTGGATACGGTTCCGAATCCATTCTTTGGGATCATTCCGGTGGGTCAGTTGTCCAACCGAACGGTGCAGCGCGGAGAGCTCTTGACGCCCTACCCGCAGTATCCCGGCGTGTCGTATGCGGGCACGTCCTGGGGGAACTCGAATTTCCACAGCCTGCAGGTGACCTTCAAGAAGCGGTTCTCGCAAAACGGAACGTTGGTGGTGGCGTATACGTGGTCTAAGCTGATTGCCGACGGCGGCGACAATGCCTGGGATTCCTCGGGATTCCGGAACTTCAACTGCCGGGCGTGCGAACGCTCGATCTCGCCGTACGACTACCGTCACCGGGCGGTGACGAGCTACACCTATGAATTGCCGTTTGGCAAAGGCAAGCAGTTCGGGGCTGGCTGGAGCGGGTTCCTGAACGCGGTGCTGGGCCAGTGGCAGGTGAATGGAATCATGACTTTGAGCAGCGGTTCACCCTTACAAATGCTGACGACGGGCAACACGAGTTTCTCGTTTGGCGGCGGACAGCGCCCGGATTCGACGGGCCAGAATGCGGCGTTGGATAATCGAACGCTGGAGCGCTGGTTCGACACAGGTGCATTCCGGTTGCCGGCGCAGTACACGTTTGGCAACATGGGGCGGATGCACCCGAGCCTGCGGAGCGACTTCGTGGAGATGCTCGACATGTCGGTTTTTAAGCGCTTCAACATTGCTGGCGATCGCGTCGCGCTGGAGTTGCGTGGCGAGAGCTTCAACGCGTTGAATCACCCGGTGTTCGGATCCCCCAACACGACGGTGGGGAATGCGCAGTTTGGACGTGTCACAGGCACGGCGAATGCGCCGAGACAGTCGCAGTTTGCGCTGAAGCTCCTTTGGTAATTTGATCTTAATGACGCGCTGAACGGCCGGGTCCTCCTGCAGGAGCCGGCCGATGGACGCTTGGCTTGTTCTCGCTGTCGTCGGGATGATCAGTGGACGCCGCTATCCCGGCCGGGGGGGGGCCGCACCGGGCTTCCAGTCACGGAACAGATCATTGGTCAGAGCTGCGGCTTCAACCTGCCCCATGTCAGCGGGCTGGGCGGCCACGACCGCATAGCAGAACCAGGCACCCCGGTATTCCCCGACATCATCGTGCGCCGGCGGCGCACCGGCGAGAAATTCCCTTCATCGGACTAAGAAATCGGGGAACAAGCATGCTTGCCGAGTTGGGAGCACGGCAGGCAAGAGACGGCGATCGAGACCAGCCCGTGGCTCAGCCGAATAGTTCACTATGTGATCCCAGTCGCGCCAGACGTAAAGTGAGTGCCGGTGCCGGGCTTACTGTAGATAAGCAGCAAATCGGGCTTTGTTTTATGTGGCATTCGCGTGGCCCGCCCATTCGCCGCCGCAAATCGCCCCACTCCAGCAGGATCGCCGGCCGCCCGTAGAGAGGGCAGCGCGCGAAACAGACGCTGTCGAGGAACTGTTGGCGGAAGGCGTGCTGCAAAGAGCGTGCGACGCTCTGCGAGCTACTGATGGCAATGGGACCAAGACATCGGCATCAGTCTACGGGCGCTCCAATATCGTTTGAACGACTACCGCATCGGCCAAACCAAGGAAGCCTGAAACACAAATTCCCCACAGAGGGCTCTGGCGAAAATCGGCCCGATCATCCTCTCCCATAGGACCGATTTGCACCAGAGCCGCCGCGTCGTGGAGCTGCTTCAGCGAGTCAACGGCGTCCGATCCAGACTCCGAGGCAGACGGCGAGGTAGCCCGCCAGCACGCTTCCAGCCGCATTCGCCAATCCGATCCACGGCGCTCCGCCGCGAACCGCCTGGTAGGTCTCGTACTCGAAGGTCGAAAACGTGGTGTATCCGCCAAGTACGCCCACGATCAGGAAGAGGCGCCAGTGCAGATGGGGCGTGAAACGTTCGGTCAAAAGCGTCATCAATGTCCCTACAAGCAACGAGCCTGTGACGTTGACAACGAACGTGCCCATTGGAAAACGGCCGCCCCAGCGCTCCATAATTGCAGTTCCCACGACGAAACGGGCCAAGCCGCCCAATCCCGCCCCGGCCATAACCAAGAGATATCTATCCACGCCGCGCGCGTTCCTTTAAGATGGCCGCCTGTCAGGGGCCGGGAATAACGAACGCCCGTCCGGCGTAATCGCAATTATTTCACAACTGCCCTTTCAGCGCAGGCGTATACTCTATCCAGAGAGACTCCCATCGGGGTGTTTCCGGAAAGAGGCTTTCATGCTTATTCGCGCAGTCTTCAGCATCGCGGCGCTACTGATTTTCTCTCCCGCCGTCTCGGCCCAGGTACTCTACGGCTCGGTTGTTGGAAACGTGAAGGATGCGAGCGGCTCAGCCGTTCCCGGCGCGGGCGTGGTTATTCAGGAAACAGGCACCGGCTTCTCGCGCCAGACCAGCACAAACGAAGCGGGCCAGTTTCAATTCTCCACGGTGCCCGGCGGCGTCTACGAAATCAACGTCGCGAAGGCCGGCTTCACGAGTTTCGTGAGCAAAAACGTCACAGTCTCGCCGAACGCTGTTTCGCGGATGGATGTTTCGCTCGAAGTCGGCGCGGTGTCCGACTCCATTCGGGTAGACGCGGCGCCGGCCGCGCTGCAAACGGACCGCGCCGAAGTGCGCTCTGAGATCACCGCCAAGCAGTTCGTGAACGCGCCGCTGCCGCCAGGCCGCAACTACTCCCATCTGTTCAAAGTGCTGCCGGGATTCACATATTCGCGGAACGGAAACGGACCGTCAGTCGATCCCTCTCGCGCCGCGCTCTACAACGTCAACGGCACTACAAACCAATCCAATTCCGTTCGCATCGAAGGAGCGGGCGTCAATCAGATCTGGCTGCCGCACCTGCCCGGCTACACGCCGGCGCTCGAATCCATCGATTCGGTGAACATCACCACCAATTCCTTCGACGCGGAGACGGGTCTCGCCGGGGGCGCGGCCGTCAACGTGTCCATCAAGAGCGGAACGAACGACCTGCACGGATCGCTGTTCGAGTATCACAACAGCAACGCGACGAAAGCGAAGCCTTTCTTCCTGCCCGCGGGCGAGCGGAAGCCGAAGAACATTTTCAATCAGATGGGTGGAACCGCCGGCGGAGCCATCATACGCAACAAGCTGTTTTTCTTCGGCAGTTACGAAGGCACCTACGACAGGCAATTCGGTTCGCGGCTTGAGACCATTCCCAGCGCCGCCATCCGGCGCGGCGACATGTCCGCTTCTCCCACCGAAGTCTACGATCCCTTGACGGGCGCCACGAACGGAACCGGCCGGACGCCCTTCGCCCAGAAGCAGGTACCCGCCGCGCGCATGGATCCCGTCGCGCTCAAAATTCAGAGTCTGCTTCCGAACCCGACATTCCAAAGCCTCACGGCGAATCTCTTCGCCTCGGGAGCCTATCGCTTTAATTCGCAGAAGATGGATGCGAAGCTGAACTGGAACGCCAGCGACAAGCTGACCATGTTCGCACGCGGCGGATTGCAGGACCACAACTTTGAAAGCGGTCCGATCCTCGGCGAACTCCTCGGGGCGCCTTTCTACAGTCCCGCCTCGGTGGCCGGCCCCACGTACGGAACTACCGGGAGCATGGCGGCCGGAGCCACCTACGTCCTCTCGCCCGCTCTCATTCTCGACGGCAACATCGGGTACACGGCCTACGACGCCAATTCGCAAGAACTCTTCCTCGACAAGAAAATCGGCAGTGACGTGCTGGGCCTTCCAGGGACCAATGGCGCTCGCCCCTTTGAAGGCGGCTGGCCGCGCTTCAGCGTCTCAAACTATACGACCATGGGCGGGCAGGGCAATGGATCGCGCCCGTTCTACAACCGCGACCCGCGATCGCAATACGTCGCTAATGCCACCTGGACGAAGGGGGCGCACGCCATCCGCCTCGGCTTCGACAGCTCTTTCCAGCAGCTCAATCACACGCAGGTTGAGTTCGTGGGCGCGTTGCACGGCGCGTCCGGTGGTTTCACATTCGCGGGCGGCCCGACTACTCTTTCGGGTGGTCCAGCCTCGAACCAGTTCAATACCTGGGCCGCGTTCCTCCTCGGCGCGCCAACCGCGATCGGCCGAATCAAGCAGATACCCGACGAGTACAACGTCCGTACCTGGATGCACAGCCTTTACCTGCGCGATCAATGGCAGGTGAGCCGCAAACTCACGGTTTCGCTCGGGACACGCTGGGAGTACTTCCCCATGCCTCGCCGAGTGGATCGCGGACTCGAGAACTACAACCCGGTCACGAACAAAATGGAGGTCTGCGGCGTGGGCAGCGTTCCGCTCGACTGCGGCGTTTCGCAGAGCAAGCGGCTCTTCGCGCCTCGCGTCGGAATCGCATGGCGGCCCAAGGAAGACTTCGTCATGAGAGTCGGCTACGGCATCAGCGTGGACCCCTACAGTTTGGCGCGGCCCATGCGCACCAACTATCCCTTGCTGGTCGTGCTCAACATCAACGGGGTGAATGCATTTCAGCCAGCCGGACGGCTGCGCGACGGCATTCCGCTGATTCCCGAGCCGAGCCTCGGCAATGGAGTCGTCGACATTAGCGGTTTGGTCGCAGCCAATTCCCTGGAGAGGAACTACCAACGCGGATACGTCCAAAGCTGGAATTTCACACTGCAAAAGAAGCTCAAGTGGGGCTTCGCCGGGCAGGCCGGTTACGTCGCCACACGTCAGATCAACCAGGTAGGTTTCCGGGAACTCAACTATGCGCCTATTAACGGCGGCAATAGCGGACGGTTGTTGAACACGAGGTTCGGCCGCACCGCCGAAACGCGATTGGTGGCTCCGATTGGCAATTCCCAATACGATAGCCTCCAGGCGTCGCTCGAACGCCGCTTCAGCTCCGGATTGCACCTCGGGGTCTCGTACACGCGGTCGAAGTCGATGGGCATCTGCTGCAGTGCAAACAGCGACGGTCTCGCCGCGATCCAAATCCCCGAGTATTACAAGCTAAACCGCTCGCGCACTAATATCGACAGCCCTCAGAACCTCACCATGAACGCGGTGTGGGAGCTGCCCTTCGGCAAGGGGCGCCGCTTTAGCAAGAGCGGTCCCGCATCCTGGCTCCTCGGAAGCTGGCAGATCAACAGCATTTTCAGCGCCGTCAGCGGAACGCCGTTCTACGTCACCTCGTCTTCAGCGTCGCTAAACGCACCGGGGAACGCCCAACGCGCCGATCAGATCAAACCGAACGTGGCTATTCCAGGCGGGGCCGGACGCGGCCTGTCGTATTTCGACCCCTTCGCCTACCGCGCGGTAACCGATGCGCGCTTCGGAACCGCGGGCTTCAATTCGCTGCGGGGCCCCGGAATCTTCAATGTGGACATGGGCCTATTCCGCGACTTTCGCGTCACCGAGCGACTGCACATCCAGTTTCGCGCCGAGGCCTTCAATTTCACCAACACGCCGCACTTCGGCACACCGGGTACGAACGTCTCTAATCTTCAGTTGAATGCGGACGGGAGCGTACGCGCCCTCGGCGGTTACACGGAAATCACCGGTGTTGCGAACACAGGCCGAGATGGCATCGACGAGCGCGTGTTCCGCTTTGGATTGCGCGTCAGTTGGTAGGGGCGCGCCGTCGCGCGCGGCGGAATGATATCGTAAACCAATCATGATGAAATCATCACGGTTTGTTGCGACTATCGCCGCGCTTGCGCTCGCGGCTCTCGACGCGCAGACGGTGCGTCCGGAACTGACTATCCACGTCAGGACCCCGATGACGCCGCCGGCCTGGGCTCTGCTTGAGCGCGAGGTGCTCCGCTACAACTCGATCGCCGTTGAACGCTTCGCGGCGAAGTACCTCGATGAACGCGGCTACCTCGCGCACACGCCGCGCTGGGGTACGCTCGACGGCCCGGACGATGCCATTGAAACCTTCTGGAACTGGACCCTGCTGCATGCGCTCGGCGGCTCGGACTCCGTCCTGGACCTTTACAAGAAGGGCTATGACGGTCACTTGAGGCAGTACGGCGAACTACGCACGACGCTGACCAAACTTGCCGCCAATGGCGCGTACAGCAAGGAGTTTATAACGCAATCCGACTGGTTCCACACCGGCGAAGGCATGCGCTCCTTTTTCCTTCAGGGCCTCTCCGACCCCAACAACGAAATCTACCGCGAGCGCTCCCGGCGTTTTGCCAACATGTATACGGGGGACGATCCGGAAGCGCCGAACTACGATCCCGTCAACAAGGTGATTAAGAGCATCTGGAACGGCAGCAAGGGTCCCATGATGCACAAGGCGACCACCTATGATTGGGTCGGCGATCCCGTCCCCGGGACTTTTCATCTGCTCCACAATCCGGCGGGCCGCGGCAAGTTGCTCGACCTTCAGGCGAACTATAAGAAGATGCTCGCCCACTGCGACGAGTATCTGGATAGCGTCGGCGACCACCCGCTCAATCTCTCCTCCACCATACTCGGATTGAACGCCTACATGCTCACCGGCGAAGAAAAATACCGCAAGTGGGCTCTCGATTACGTCGGCGCCTGGAAGCAGCGCGCAGGGGACACGGGCGGCAACATCCCCACCAACGTCGGACTCAACGGCAAGCCCGGCGGCGAGTACAACGGGCAATGGTGGAAAGGCACCTACGGCTGGAACTTCACCATTTTCGACGGGGAACTGGAGCAGGTGGCACACCGCAACAGTTTCACGAGCGGCGCGTGGCCCGGATTCGGAAACGCGTTTCTTCTCAGCGGCGATGCGTCGTTTGTTCAGGTGCTGCGCCGGCAAATGGAGAATCTTTACGCCCAGAAAAAGGTGGAGAACGGCCGCACTCTGCTGCCCAATGGTTATGGTGATCCCCGCGGCTACAAGTACAATGGTCCACCGAGCTGGTATCAGTACTCGCCTAATCTATTTCTGGATCGTCTGATCGAAATCTACCTCTGGTCGATGGACCGCAAGGACCTCGAGCGTGTCCCTGTGGCCGCGTCGTTCAACCCCGCCGTGGGGGCGCGATCGGGCGGTTATGGCGAACCGGATCGCTCGCTTCCGTGGCTCGGGTTCCTCGAAGGCAAGATCCCCGATTTTCCGGAGAAGGCTTTACAGGCGGATCTCGCCCGCATCCGCCGCAGGCTGGAGGATATTCGAACCGACGCAACCACGGCCGACTCCCGCCTTGCCGATTACCTCCTCGATCTCAATCCCGCGACCACTGACGTCATGGCGCACCTCACGCTCGGCGCGTACATGTCTCCTTCGCGGATCTGGGTTCTGCACAGCCGCTTCCGCTACTTCGACCCCGTAAAGCGTCGCGCGGGACTGCCGCAAGACGTCGGCGCGCTGGTGGAGAAACTCGGGCCGGACTCAGCCACACTCACTCTGGTCAACACGAACCCGGCGGAACCGCGCGAGATTTCGGTGCAGGCCGGCGGATATGGCGAGCATCGCTTTGACGCCATCACGATCGGAGGCAAGACTACGGCATTTAGCGGACCCGTTTTCACCGTCCGCCTCGATCCGGGCGCCGGTTCGCGTTTTGAATTCAAGATGACCCGTTATGCGAACCTCCCCACGCTCGCGTTTCCGTGGGACCGCGGCTGGTATCCGGCAAAGTAGTCCGTTGTGTGCCCAAATGCCGTTCGACGGCAAGCCCGATGTCGCGAAGATTTTTGCGGCGGTATTGGAGCAGAGCAGAATGGTGGCCGCATGGAACTACTCCGCTCCTGGCGCTGTGGGGGAGAAGATCATCCCTGGGAAACTCCTACGAAGAAAGAAGCAAAGCGGCCGCGAATAATAATGCGCGATTGGTCACAATGCTCCGCCCGGGAAGGCGTGCCCTGGAGACTCAGCGCCGCCTGGGTGTTTATCTGTGGCTGTGCCATTCGATGCCGCTCGCGGTACAATCCTTTTGCGCCCATGCGAATTGCTTTTTCTCTTCTGTTGCCGATCGCCGCCGCGGCAGCCGATTCCCACAACTGGCCCATGTTCCGCGGAGACTCCGCGCTCGGCCTGGCCGATGGCTCAGCCCCGCTCTCCTGGAACGCTGACGGGGATTCAGGTCCGTTGCGGAACATCAAATGGAAGACGCCGATTCCGGGACTCGGTCACTCAAGTCCGGCGATCTGGGGAAATCGGCTGTTCGTCGCCACGGCGGTGAGCGCCGGTGGAGCCGCTCCGCTGCGCGTCGGCCTCTACGGCGATGGAAATTCCGCCAACGATAACGGGGAACAGAGTTGGAATCTCTACTGCCTCGACAAGCGCACGGGAAAGATTTTGTGGGCGCGCACGGCGTATAAGGGCGTACCGCGTTCGAAGCGCCACACCAAGGGCACTCACGCGAATACAACGGTCGCCGTGGATGGCAAGCGCGTAGTCGCCTTCTTTGGCTCTGAAGGTCTCCATGCCTACGACCTCGATGGCAAGCAACTCTGGAGCAAGGATCTCGGCGTCATCGATCAAGGCCCCAAGGGTTACGACCTTTCCTGGGGCTTTTCGAGTTCACCCGTGTTGTTTGAGGACAAGGTGTTCGTGCAATGCGACGACCGCAATCAGCCCTTCGCCGCAGCGCTCGCGGCGGGAGACGGCAAAGAACTGTGGCGCACGCCGCGCGCGGGCGTCTCGAATCACGGCTGGGCGACGCCGGGAGTCGTGCGCGCCGCCGGCCGCGGGCTCGCGGTATTTAACGCATGGCCTTTCATCGTGGCTTACGAACTCGCAACAGGCAAAGAGCGCTGGCGATTGCGGTCCGAAGGCGACATCCCGGCGCCGACGCCAATCCTTGCGCACGGTCTGATCTTCGTGACCAACGCGCACAGCGGCCCCGCTCCGCTCTATGCGATAAAACCCGATGCGGAAGGCGACATCACGCCAGAGCCCGGCTCCCGCACCAGCGCCGGCGTCGTCTGGAGCGAGCCGAAGAACGGAGCGTATATGCAGACGCCACTCGTGGCCGGCGATCTCCTGTATAGCTGCTCCGACCGGGGCGTGTTAAAGGTCTATGACGCCGCGACGGGGAAGTTGCACTATCAGCAGCGGCTCGGCAGGGGCACCACGGGCTTCTCGGCATCGCCGGTCGCCGCCGGCGGACGCATCTACTTCACAAGTGAAGAGGGCGAGGTCTACGTCATCAGGATGGGACGGCAATTCGAACTCCTGGCGGAAAACAGGATGGGCGAGATCTCGATGGCGTCGCCGGCTGTGTCTGAGGGTGTTCTGTTCTTCCGCACGCGCGGCCACATGGTCGCTATCGCCGAAACGAAGCAGGTGGAGTAGGCCATCGCCTTTTGTGGCCTGCCGTGGGCGCGACAGGACCTAAGATTCGCCGAACACTCCGCTGGCAGTCTCGTAGAGAATCTGGCGCTTGTCCTCGTCCGGAATGTCCAGCGTCAGGACCTTCCCGATCTCGATTCCGGCGCTTTCCGGCAGGTCCGATCCAATCATGAGACGACTGGGCCGGACGTGCCCAAGCACCTCAAGCACGTGATGCGGCATCAGGCTCGATAACTCCAGCACAATGTTCGGACAGAAGGCCGCGGCGACAATTGCATCGTGTACGAAGAGGCCGCCGCCGCAATGCGCGACGACAATAGTAAGATTCGGGAATCTACGCGCAGGCATCATGCAGAGCGATGGCAGCGAGAAGGGCAGTCCCGAACCCGTGTGACAGACTACCGCCATTCGGTTCTCGAGCGCCGTCTCGAAGAAGAAGTTGCTCGAATTCAAGGACGGATTCAGCCCGTGATACTGGGGCTGTAGTTTGAGGGCGCGGAAACCAAACGCTTCGCGACAGCGCCGCACCTCGGCGCGGAACTGCTCCACCGGAATGTAAGGATCGAGGCAGGCGGCTCCCACAAGCCGGTCCGGATGGTCTATCACCGCCTTTCCGATAAGGTCGTGCTCGCGGCGATAATCCGTCACTACCGGGAACGGTATAACGACGGAGCGCTCGACTCCATGGAGGTCCATACTCCGCAGCAAGTCATCGGCCGAAAGGACCCGGCCGCTGTGCCTCGCCGCGCCGATGTGAGTATGGGTATCGAAAATTTGGAATCCGTCTCTCACGCGCCGGTCACCTCCCTGACCTTTGCGAAAAATTGCCGCTTGCGTTCCGTATTGATTCCCCAGTTGACCGGCAGGCATTGATACCCATCCGAGTAATCGCTCTTGCCGGGGTCGAAGTATCCCCACGAGACATACTCGGAGAGCGCCGTATTCATGTGGTTTTCCGCGTCGCCGAAGCGGAAATGGTCGTCCTCATTGATCACGACGGGCATCGGTCTCCACGTCCCGGCCTTTCGCGAGGTCTGGATCATCCGGCGAATCCGCGCGGGATCGTCTGGACCGTTGCCGTGCAGCAAAAGGAAATCCGACGCTTTCACAACATCCGCCTCGGCAGGGGCTCCGCCGCCGTAGCTTGTGCCAACGAGCATTCGCCTTCCCCCGCGCCTCAATCCTTTGGCCAGTTCGATCAACTCATGCACGCGCGCCGGCTTCAGGATGTCGTGGTCATACGCCTTGACGTTACACTCGTTGTCGATCTCGACGAGGACATTGCAAAATTCGCGTTCGAGCAGCCAGTTCGTGGCATTAACTACGGCGCGGATTACGGCCGTCTCGTTCTTCACCCGCTGATCCTGGCCGAAGTAGAAATACCCGACGATCGCGGCCATTCCCAATTCATCGGCCCGGTCGAGAATACGTTCCAGACGCTTCATGTAGGCCTCGCGCAGATTGCCGTCCGGATCGATCGCGGAATTTTCCCACGGCTGCGCCTTCGAATAGCCCTCCGGACTCCCTCCCTGCAGGTTGATCGTGAAAGCGAGGACTCCATGACGCCGCCATTCGGGCATGGCGGCGATGAACTCTCGCGTATTCCGTTCGGGGTCCCACTGTTTCGTATCCGGATACGCCCATTTTCCCCGCGTCTCGGGATTGAGATCGTCATAGATCCCCTGCACGACCCGGATGTTCATGAGCAGCCCTTCGATCCGCCGACCCTTGTAGGACCGGCCGGCATAGGTGGGCTTGCCGTTGAGGAAGAACTGTTCTCCGCGAATGGAAATTTCGGTGCGGCGCGCCTGCGCGAGAGCGCGTGAGGCGGACGCCGCGCCCGCCATTGCCAATAAGGTTCGACGGTTCATCACGAACTCCTCTTCATCACCGTAACTGGAACGTCTGGAGTGGGGCGGAATTTCGCCGGTTGCCGGCCGGTAGGGGACGTAGTGCCGGGGTAATCAATATCGGAATCGGCGCCGGCCGCCTGGCGGTTCGCGATCCGGGAAAGGACGGGCTTTTGCGCCTTCTCCCGTGGCTTGCTGAATATTGATTCGGCGTTCACGCCTGTTACGTTTGCGGACCGGGAGAATGCGGATAGTTTTTTCAACATGCGGTTGTACGATCCTTGTGTGGGTCACTGGATGATGTCGAAACGGTGGAGGCCGCGAAGCGGCCAGCGTTGAGCACCCAAACTCCATTGGCTCGACAACAGCCGGATTGGTTTTGCGGTAACCATTCTTACCATTACCACGTTTTCAGCGGCAAACCCGGCACGATCTGAAAATTCGTGTCCCTGGTCCCGAGGGTGAGATTTCAGTGAAAGGCAATGGTGATTTTCCGTCAATTAAGGGCCTGCCTCGCAATTTCAGCACGTTCTTGATCCGTTCGCACTCCTCTGCGACGGCCCGAGCTATCACGTTGAACGATTTGAAGATCCCCAAGAGGCCGGGATGATTTGGCTGCTCCAAGAAGAAGATGTCCGGCGGCGATGACACACTCCGGCATTGACCTGCCCGGACTCACGTTCGAGCACTTCCATCATCGCTCGCGCGGAGGCGGGATCCAGTGCGTCTGAGAACGCCAGCACAAGGAGTTCCCGCGGACCCCTTGCGGCGGCGCCTGAGTGGGGCCCCGGGCGGCAAGAGATACTGCGGTGAGCCCGCGACAGTGCTCCACCTGCTCACCCAGTTAATACGGAAAACTCATTCGCGACACTTCCTCCCTCTCTAAAATCCGCCCGGGACTTCGCTTCGGCCGGGAGACTTCATCTTGTATCGGAACGGACCGCCGTGCGACGATCTAAGACGTGATCTTGATGCCGGGTCTCCCTGTCGCGTTGGCGCTGGCCGCTCCGGCATTCCTCTTCGCGCAGGCGACTACCGGACCGGTGGATTTTTACAACACTCGGGTACGGCCCCTGTTAGCATCGAAATGCTATGCCTGCCACACTCAGCAGGCGCTGGGCGGGCTCCGGTTGGACACCCGCCAATCCGTCGCGAGGGGCGGCATTTCAGGACCGGCGATCGTCTCCGGACGCCCCGCCGACAGCCTCTTGATTCAGGCCGTAGCCCACACGCATCCCAGGATCAAGATGCCTCCGAACGGCCGGTTGAGCGATCGCGAGATTCAGGACCTGCGTCTCTGGATTGAGGCCGGCGCGCATTTCGACACTGCCGAAGCGCCCTCCGCCGCGGATGCCGGCATCGCGAGGCTGCGCAATTTCTGGTCGTTTCAGCCCCCAAGAAAGTTCGCACCGCCTCCCGTAAAGAACGAATCCTGGTTGCGCACACCCATCGACAGGTTCGTCCTTGCCGGCCTCGAAGGGAAGGGGCTCGCGCCTGCTCCTCCCGCCGGACGAGCCACGCTCCTTCGCAGAGTCACGCTTGATCTCACTGGCCTTCCGCCCACGCCGGAGCATTACCGTGCTTTCGTCACGGACTCCTCGCCCGATGCATTCGCCAAAGTCGTCGACCGCCTGCTCGCATCCGAACAATACGGCGAACGCTGGGCTCGCCACTGGCTGGACGTTGCGCGCTACGCCGATTCCGATGGGATCAGTCTGGCGCCGGAGCCTTTCGTGAACGCGTGGCGATACCGTGACTGGGTCATTCAGGCATTCAATTCCGACATGCCGTTTGACCTGTTTGCCAAGGCGCAAATCGCCGGGGACATGCTGGACAAGCCGGGGGAAAAGCGCCTGACGCCGGGTCTCGGCTATTTGGCGCTCGGCCCCTGGTACTACACGATTGTCGAACCGCCCAAGGCGCGCGCCGACGAACTGCAAGACCGGATCGACGTCATCACCCGAGGATTCCTCGGCCTCACGGTCGCTTGCGCCCGCTGCCACGATCACAAGTACGATCCCATTCCGATTTCGGACTATTACGCTTTGGGAGGCGTCCTCACTTCGACGGAAGCGAAGGAAGAACCGCTTGCTCCGCAATCGACAGTCGACTCCTATCGCGCGGCCGAGAAGCGGATCAGCAGCCTCGAACAGCAGATCAAGGAACTGCTCGACAGGGAGCGAAAACGGCTGGGCGAGAAACTAGCCAGCGATTCCGGCCGCTACCTGCTTGCGGCCTGGGAGCGGAAGAGGGCGCCGCGCGAAGTGGCCCACGGACTTGATCCCCGGATTCTCGATCGCTGGTCGGGATATCTCGATCAAGCGCACGATCACTCCTTACTCCGATTTTGGCCCGCCCTTTTCGCATCCGGAAACCACGAGAAGGCCGAGACGGCGTCCAGGGATTTCCAACGAACCGTCGACGCCTTGATCGAAGAGCACCGGGACCTTACCGCGCATAACGAGCGCGTCATCGAAGCGTCAAAGAAGTCCACCGATCCCTACGACATCTACTGCAAGGGATGCCGCGCCGAAACGCGATCGCTCACCCGCGACAAGTATGTCTTCTGGGGCGATCTGTTCGACGCGAAACGCAAAACGGACGGCGAGTCACGCCCATCCGGCGTCCTCTACTTTGACGATAAGGAAATTACGCCATATCTCGGTGCGGCCGCCGGTTCCCGCCTCGAACAACTCCGCAAGGAACTGGACAGCGCGAAGGCGGCTCTGCCGGAACGCTATCCTTTCCTCCACGTCGTGTCCGACATCAAGGAACCGCGCGATATGCCGCTTCATAAACGCGGCGACCCCTACAGTCTCGGCGATCTCGTTCCCCGCCGTTTTCTTTCCGTGCTCGGCGATTCCGGGCCCGCGCCGCTCACTACCGGAAGCGGACGCCTGGATTTGGCCAACCAAATTGCAAACCCTGCCAATCCCCTGACCGCGCGCGTGATCGTGAACCGCATCTGGGGCCAGCACTTCGGCGCGGGCATCGTGCGCAGCTTGAGCAACTTCGGCGCGGCCGGCGACCGCCCTAGCCACCCGGAGTTGCTCGACTATCTGGCGGTCCAGTTCATGGAAAACGGCTGGTCGATCAAGACGCTTCAGCGCCAGATATTACTTTCATCGGCGTACGGGATGAGCAGCCGCGGCTCAGCCGAGGCATTGGCTGCCGACCCCGACAACCGCCTGCTTTCGCGTTTCAGCCGCAGACGCCTCGAGGTCGAGGCGCTGCGCGATTCCATGCTTTTCGTGTCAGGTCAACTCCAATTCGCCGCAGGCGGGCCGCCCGTTAAATGGGACAAGGACTTTCGGAAACGAACCATCTATGGAGAAGTAAGCCGCTTTCGGACTGAACGTTTGCTGACCCTCTTCGATTTCCCGAACCCATCCATTCACGCCGAGAAGCGTGTCGCTACGAATACCTCCGTGCAGCGGCTCTTTTTCCTTAACAGCGAATTCATCAAGAAGCAGTCGTCGAGCCTTGCGGAGCGCATTCGATCGATTGCACCGGGAGGCGTTGAAGAACGAGTGCGCGCCTGCTACGAAATGCTTTTTGGGCGCACGCCCGAGGCGCGCGAACTGGCGGCTGCCCGGCGTTTCCTGGCAGACGCCGCGGAAGACGCCTGGCTCGAATTCTCGCAAGCGCTTCTCAGCTCGAACGAGTTCAGTTTCGTTGATTGAACATGCAACCCTTTGTCGGACCCTCGCGCCGCCGGCTGCTGGGCAGTCTTGGAGCGGGGTTCGGCCTCCTTGGCCTCAGAGATCTCTTCGCTTCAACCGTGAATCCCTTCGCGCCCAAGAAGCCGCATTTCACCCCGAGGGTGAAGCGTGTCATTTTCCTGTTCATGAATGGCGGCATGTCGCAGGTGGATACGTGGGACCACAAGCCAATGCTAGACCGCCACCACGGACAGCCCGTACCCGGCGGCAATCCGCAAACCGAGCGCAAGACCGGCAACCTGATGCGTTCGCCATTTGAATTTCACCGCTGCGGGCAGAGTGGAATCGAAGTCAGCGAGATCTTTCCCGCCATAGGCGATCGCATCGACGACATCTGCGTCATCCGGTCCATGTACTCCGACATCCCAAACCATGAACCGTCGTTGCAGATGATGAACTGCGGCGAGAATCTGCAAAGCCGCCCTTCGATGGGTTCATGGCTTCTCTATGGCCTTGGGACCGAGAATCAGAACCTTCCCGGCTACATCGTCATGTGCCCGGGTATGCCCGTTGTCGGCACTCCGCTGTGGAATTCGAGCTTTCTGCCCGCCGTCTTTCAGGGTGTTCACATTCCGAACAACGTGAAGGACCCACTGGAAATGATCCAGTACCTTCGCGACGCCGGCCGCGCGCCCGCTTCGAAGCGCCGCGAACTGGACCTGCTCGCCGAATTGAACCGCTTCCACGCCGAAACACGCCGTGAAGACACGCAGCTTGAGGCCGCGATCGAGTCCATGGAAGTAGCCTTCCGAATGCAGACGGAAGCGCCGGAAGCGTTCGACATCGGACGAGAGCCTGAGGCTACGCGTGCCCGCTACGGCGACTCCGATTTCGGCCGCGGCTGCCTGCACGCTCTGCGACTCGCGGAGCGTGGGGTTCGCATGGTGCAGCTTTACTTCGGCAACGGGCAGCCCTGGGATAACCACGACGACATCATGATTCACAAGAGGCTCGCGGGTCAGGTGGACAAGCCCGTGGCCGCGCTGCTTGACGATCTGAAATCGCGCGGCCTGTTCAACGACACGCTCGTCATCTTCGGCAGCGAATTCGGACGTACGCCTTCGGTTGAAACAAGTTCCCGCGTCAAGGTGCAGAATGGCCGCGATCACAACCCATTCGGTTTCTCGGTCTGGCTCGCCGGCGGCGGAGTCAGGGGCGGCATCGCTTACGGCGCAACCGACGAGTTCGGCTTCAAGGCGGAACAGAACCGTGTGCATGTCCATGACCTCCATGCGACGGTGCTTCATCTGCTCGGGATCGACCACACGCGCCTGACCTACGCCTATAGCGGCCGCGAGTTCCGGCTAACCGACGTCCACGGCAAGGTAATTCGCGAGATTTTGAGTTAGGGCCCGCATGGTAGAACTGTTCCAATCGGCAGCAGGTGGGCGTGGGAGCGGAAGTGGCGGTCGTTTTTTTTTGCCGACTGCCTCTATCCGCGAGAATGGCCGGCGACAAGTGCGATGGCCGGCCCACAGTATTCTTAGATCCTTGAGGAACACACCGTCATGAGCGAAACCCAGATTCATACCGATATCGACTACAGCCAGCCGCGCGGCAAACAGTGCGGTCACCTTGCGGTTCCCTATTCGCACAACCTGGGCGGATGGGCCAATCTGCGAATCCCCCTTTGTCTAATCCGCGGTGGCCCGGGTCCGGTCGTGCTGCTGATGGCGGGCAATCATGGCGACGAGTATCCCGGTCAGGTCGCGATTCTCAAGTTGTGGCGTGAATTGACGCCGGAAGACGTGATGGGCACGCTGATTTTAATCCCGTGTCTCAATCCGCCTGCGTCGAAAGCAGCCACGCGCCTTTCGCCGCTCGACGGGCGCAATTTCAACCGCTGCTTTCCGGGCATTCCAAACGGCACGGTGAGCGAGATGCTTGCGCACTACCTCTCGACGGTCCTGTTTCCGATGGCGGAGTATGTAATCGACCTGCATACCGGCGGGCGGAGCATGGACTTTCTCCCGTGCGCGCACATGCACCTGGTGCCAGATTTGAAGCAGAGGGTGCGGATGCTGGCTGCAACGGAAGCGTTCTTAACCGAAACGGCTTTTCTCTACGCCGACGTAGCGGGCGCGGGGTTGCTGCCGACCGAAGCGGAACGCCAAGGCAAGATCGTGATCACGACGGAGATGGGCGGTGGCGAAACCGTTCGCGCTACTATTCACCGCCAATGCCAGGCGGGCTTGCACAACGTGCTGATTCATTGCGGCGTGGTGCGAGGAAAAGAGAAGACGCGCGCGGAGGCTGGTCTCGGGCCAGCGCGATGGGTGCAGGCTCTCGACCGCGCCGACTACCGTTTCGCTCCTGAATCGGGGTTGTATGAAAATTGCGCGGAACTAGGTGAGCCGGTCAGGAAGGGCGATCTGCTTGGCCAGGTCCACTTTATCGAGCGACCGGACCGCGAACCCATTCGCGTGGAGGCTCATGCGGATGGCATAGTCGTTGCGAATCGGGGGCCGTCGATGGTGGGACAGGGAGACTGTGTCGCCTGCGTGGCGCACGACGTTGACCCGCGCGAGTTACCGTGAGTGCCCGGCAGCCCCCGGCTTCATGGACGTAGACACCAGAGTGTCTCCTTGTCCGGTCGACGCCAAAGGCAGAGTATATTCCAATCGAAGGATGGGCCTGTGGCCGGGAGCGAAGCGACGCGCCGTACAACGCTTGGAGCCGATCAATGGAAGGAATTGTCGCATCAAATGAATGGAGAGCTACACGTGCGGCTTGGGGAGGAATGGCTGTACAAAGAGGCGATGCCGCCAGAGTATCTGCCGGGCCAGGCGCCACGGCGGCCGCGAGCGGGCAAACCGAAGCAGCCATGTATTTACACTCTGGGTGGGCGCCCCGCCGTGGCGGCGCGGTAATGAAGCACCAGGAAAGAGAAAAGCTTGTGCCTGCGGCGGAAAGCCTAGGGGCGGTGGAAAAGTGGAAATCCAGCTTTTGGATTTGCGCTTTTTACGGCCCGCGGTTAAAGAAAACGGCTGCATGCAGCGGGCGGTTGGTTCGGCTAAACTGATACCCAATGGCCTTGCAAGTTACACCGGGCGACGATGAACATGCCGAAGCGCTGCGAGCCGTTCTCGAAGCAAGTCCATTGGCGGCTTTTGTTGTAAATTCCAAGGGTGAAGTCACATTTTGGAACAAAAGCTCGGAACGGATGTTCGGTTGGACCGAGGCTGAAACGCTGGGCGGCCTTCCACCCGTGATCCCACCCGCCGAGATCGGCGCCTTCCAACAGACCGTGACCAGGCAGTTTGGCGGCGATTCGATTTCCGGTGTGCAATGCAACCGGATCCGAAAAGATGGATCGAACATTGGGGTCACATTATGTTCCTGGCCACTCCCCGGACCGGCGGGCGGCATTGTCGGAGTCGTCGCCATGCACGCGGACCTTACGCGCGAGAAACTCGCGGCGGAAGCGCGCGCGGAGGCCCGATTTCGTCAAGTATTTGAAGCAACCGCGGACGCCATTCTAAAGGTGGACCACGCCGGCTGCATCGTGCTCGCCAACACGAGCGCGGAGCGCATGTTCGGCTACGAACCGGGCACGCTCGTCGGCGAATTCGTTGAGACTCTTATTCCCGATCGTTTCCGCGAGAAGCATCCTCAACATCGCGACGACTATTTTCGCCGGCCCGTGATGCGGCCGATGGGGACCGGTCTTGCGCTTTGGGCTCGCCGCGCTGACGGCACTGAGTTGCCGGTCGACGTGAACCTGAGTCCCCTCCAGGATGAAACCGGTCCGGAGGCCGTCTGCACCATTCGTGACATGACCGACCACCGGCGGATTGAGGCGGAGATCCTGGCGCTCAATGAACATCTCACACAGACCGCCGCGCAGTTGGCCGCCACGAATACGGAACTCCAGCTCCGTAACCGCGAAGTGGAGCGCGCCGACCGCCTCAAGAGCGAGTTCCTGGCCAGCATGAGCCACGAACTGCGGACGCCGCGCGACGCAATTATCGGTTTCTCCGACCTGCTTGCCGAGCAGACCGCCGGTCTCATAAACGAAAAGCAGCGGAGATTCATCTCCCACATCAGGCAAGGCGCGCGGCACCTTGTCGATCTGATCAACGATATTCTGGATCTCTCGAAAATCGAAGCCGGCCGGATGGAATTGAACCGCGAAAGGTTTCCCGTTGAAGGGGCACTCAGCGAAGTGCTCTCGACGATCGGCCCGCTCGCCTCGACGAAGCGCCTGAACATTCTCACAAACGTCGAACCCGGCGCGCTGATCTTCGCCGATCGGGTGCGCTTCAAGCAGATCCTGTACAATCTCATCAGCAACGCCGTGAAGTTCACCCCGGATGGCGGACGGATCGCGGTCGAAGCCTCCACCTCGCGCGGGTGCGTTCGAACGGCGGTGACGGACACAGGTATTGGTATTGCGCTCGAGGAGCAGAAGGCGATCTTTGAAGCCTTCCGGCAGGTGGGCGCAACCACGAAAGGCGTAAGGGAGGGTACCGGGCTGGGCCTCGCCATCAGCCGCCGTCTGGTGGAGGATCACGGCGGAGCCATCTCGGTAAAAAGCGCTCTTGGCGAAGGCAGTTGCTTCGAATTCACACTGCCCTCAGCGCCCGTCACTGGTGATGCCATCCCGGGCCCAGCGCAGGATCGATCCCGTTTCCGCCAACGGCCTCTCATCTTGATCATTGACGACGAAGCGCCCTCTCAGGAACTGGTGGCTCGATGGCTTGAACCCGAAGGCTATGACGTAGCAGCCGTGACCTCGGGCGGGCAGGCAATTGCCCGGGCCGCCGAACTAAAACCCGACGCCATCACGCTCAACCTCAACCGCCCACGAGGCGGTTGGGAACTGTTGTACCGGCTAAAGAACACCGCGGCGACCGGCGCCATCCCCGTGGTCGTCATCTCGGTTATCGACGAGAGGAGAGTGGGTCTGGCCCTCGGCGCGGCCGACTATCTCGTGAAACCGATCGACCGGCAGGATTTGCTCCGCACGGTGAAGAAACAGGTCGGACCGGGACGCGGGGCGGGTTCCGGATGCATTCTTGTCGTCGACGACGACGTCGAAACTGTCGCGCTCCTACGCGAAACGCTCGAAGCTTCAGGTTATGCCGTACTCCAGGCGTTCGACGGCGCGCAGGCGCTTGATCAGCTTTCTCGATTCCCGGTGGACGCTATGATCCTTGACCTTATGATGCCCGTGCTCGACGGTTTCGAAGTCTTGCGGTGCCTGCGGGACGACCCGTCTCCTCATCGAATTCCAGTATTTGTTCTGACGGGCAAAGATCTCACCTCCGCGGAATCGAAGACGCTTGGACGGCAGATCGAAGCGCTCTTCCGTAAGTCGGAAGCATGGAAGGAAGACTTGTTAAGAGAGATAAGGAACGCGGTAAGATGGTCCGGACAGCGTGCGTGAAAATTATCCTCGTCGCAGACGACAGCCCGATCAGCCGGGAATTGATCCGCGAAGCCCTGGAAACGGAGCATCATCGAGTCCTCGAAGCCTGCGACGGCAGGAACGCACTGGAGATGATTCGGAAATCGCTTCCGGATCTTGTTCTAATGGATATTCAGATGCCGCACTTCGACGGTTACGCGGTTCTCGAACAGCTTCGCGGGGATGCGCGCTTCCAGGATGTGCCGGTCATCGCCGTCACAGCTTATGCCATGCAGGGTGATCGCGAGCGGGTTTTATCCGCCGGGTTTGACGGGTATATCACAAAGCCGATCGAGATCGCCAGACTGCGCGAACAAGTGGAACTTTTCTTGAGTTCTTACTGAGGAAATGACACTGACTTTTGACCTTCCTATCACCCTTCTGGCGATCGACGACGATCCGCAGTGTCTTGAGCTGATCTCAGAGGCGCTCGCAGGCGACGGACTTCAGATTTTCACCGCGGGCACACCAGAAGAGGGACTTGAGCTGGTCTCGCACCGTCACCCGCAGATCGTGCTGCTCGACCTGATGCTGCCGAGGTTGAGCGGTATCGAGGTGCTGGAGCGGATCATGCGGATCGATCCTGGCATCGACGTCGTCCTGATGACCGCCCACTATTCTACCGAGTCCGCCGTCGAAGCGATCAAAAAAGGTGCGTGCGATTACATGAACAAGCCGCTCGCCATTCAGGCGTTGCGGCGCAAGGTCGGGGAGCTTGCCGCCGCCGCGCGTAAGCGCCACTTCGCGCAGCAACTCGATGGCGACCTTCTAGCGGCTTCGCAATTCCAGCAGATGGTAGGACGAAGCCCGCTGATGAGCGAGATGTTCGCCGTAATCCGGCGCGTGGCTCCGCATTTCCGCGATTGCCCCATTACGGGAGCTACGGGTACAGGGAAGGAGCTGGTGGCGCGGGCGCTGCATCAACTGAGCCCTGTATCGGGGATGCCCTTCGTCGTCTGTAACTGTTCGGCGGTCGTGGAAACGCTCTTCGAAAGCGAACTGTTCGGCCATGTGAAGGGAGCTTTTACCGGGGCGACGGGCGACAAGGTCGGGCTGTTCGAGTACGCTCACGGCGGAATGCTGTTTCTCGACTAGATTGGCGACATGCCTCTCTCCACACAGGCGAAACTTCTTCGCGTACTTCAGAACCGCGAGGTGCAGCGCGTGGGATCTCTCACGTCGTCGAGGACCGTTGACGTGCGCGTGGTGGCGGCCACGAATCACGATCTTCGCGAACGCATCATTCAAAAACAAGTTCGTGAAGATCTGTTTTACCGTCTCTCGATGGTGGAAATTCACACGCCCGGTTTGGCCGAGCGCCCCGAGGACTTGCCTCTGCTTGAAACTTACTTCACGCAGCAGTTTGCCGTACAGTACCGGAAGCCGGTTCGAGGGATCACGCAGCGGGCCCAGATCATTCTGGCCCGTTACGGCTGGCCCGGCAACGTGCGTGAATTGCAGAACGTAATCGGCCACGCTTGCATGATGGCGGCCGGCGACAAGATCGACATTCACGACCTGCCGCAGTACATTCGTAACCCGGCGGCGCCCCCAGCCGAAGCCAAGGCGCCGCACGCAGAACCCATGCCGCAGGAATTGGCGGGCGCGCCAGGCGATGGTGTCTCGCTCGATGAGAGGGAACGGCGTCTGCTCGCAAAAGCTCTTGAGAAGACCAGCGGCAATCAGGCGCAAGCGGCGCGGCTGCTTGGCATTACGCGGGACCGGCTGCGGTACAAGATGAAGAAGTTCGAGTTGGCATAGATAGCTTGATTGGCCTGGGCGCTCCGGCCCAGGTAGAGCCTTGGCATACGCGCTACAAAAAAATGCCTCAAGGGTCGCCCTTCGACCCGATCAGCTTCTTCAGGCGTCCTTACACCATGAACATGCCGCCGTTGATCTCGATGGTCTGGCCATGTATGTACCGCGCCGCGTGGGAACACAGGAACACGATGGTATCGGCCACTTCTTCGTTTGTGCCCAACGTTCCCGCCGGCGTCTGCGCGATCACCGAATCGAGAATCTGCCGGTTCGAGAACTTGGCATGGAAGTCGTTATCCACCGTTCCCGGAGAGACGGCGTTCACCCGCACCCCCTTCGGAGCGAGTTCCTTTGCCAGCCCTTTCGTAATCGCCGCGACAGCTGCCTTTGACGCCGCGTAGATCGTCGCGCCCGGACCGCCGCCATTACGCGCGGCAATCGAACTCAAGTTGATAATCCATCCTTTCCCGCGTTCGATCATTCCCGGGGCAAGCGCCTGTGACAGCAGCCACGTGCTGCGCACGTTCAGGTTCATCACATCGTCATATAGCTCGTCCGTGTACTCCGCGAGACGCGCGCGTTTGACGAGCGAGCCTGCGTTGTTTACCAGCAGATCGACCGCCGTGCCGGACGCTTTCACCAGAGCGATTAGAGAATGAATGCCTTCGACCTTCGCCAGGTCGGCTTGAAGCGCGGAGGTCTCTGCCCCTGCCTCGCGGATCGCCGCCATCGTCTCCTCGATACCGGCCGCATGACTGTTGTAGTGCACAAGGACCTTGGGCGCGCCCGCGCGCGCCAGGGCGATTGCCGCCGCTCGTCCAATGCCTCGCGAAGCGCCCGTCACGAGCGCGGTTCGATCCTGAAATTCGTTTGCCAAGTTAAATCCTCTCGATCTAGTTTTACACCAAACGCGGTTCGAAGCAGCCGTTCCGCTGGCAATCCCGTCTCAATCTCAACAGGCGCCTCCGCCGGGGCTGACCGAATTGGCAAACGGCCACCGCCTCGAATCGCGGACCGGCAAGTTGCCGTCCCGGCTGGCCGCGTTTCCCGAAAAGCTCCCTTCAGGAGTAGCGAAGCCATTCGGCGTGGTGGACTATGGCCCGCCCGATCCAGGTTCCCTCCACACATGACCGTGGCGAACCATGTTCTCCAGTTCGCAATTCGTTTCACGTACGGCACTCCGTTCGAGGGGGCTTCTACGCGAGCGCCCTGGCGGGCGAAAACGCAAGCCGCGGAGCGTTGGTGCAAAACAGTAGTTCGCATAGACTTCACTCACACGATCACCCGGCAACCATCACTAAGGATTTCACCATCGCGGGGGCGTGCGGATTCGACTACAGCGACGCCTCGCTTCCGAACCACCCTTAGTGACGCCGCTCGCGTTCGGCTATTCGGTCTTTTTCTGTTGAGGCGGCCTTTGCTTCCGGGCCGATATCAGAAGCAATAGCGCCGCCGCGGCTGCACCAGCCGCGCCCCAGCGCATCAGGGCTTCAATGCCGTAGGTATCCTTCCACGCGCCCGCGAAGAGAATTGCCAACCCGCCGGCTGAGCCTCCGACCATGGTTAGGATGCCTGCGGCGAGACCGTAAGATCGTTCCGGCACCATGTCATAAGCCGCGGCCATGGTATTCGACAACATGATACCCGTGAACACGCCGAATGCCGCCGCGGCTGTCTCGGCGGTTTGCAGTTCACGCGCGGACAAAACCCACACGGCAAATGGAGCCGCCAACAGCAATCCGCCGCCGACCAGTCCCAACCGTCCCAGGCGATGGCGTTTGCTTGCCCAATCGCCCGCGACGCCACCTGCCAGGATCCCGGCGAGCGAACCCAGCTGCAGGAAGATGGTGGCGTGAAGTCCGCTTTGGCTGAGGCTCAGCCCGTACCTTTCGTGAAGGAAAAGCGGAAGCCATGCGTACAGCATCCACAACATGACGCACACGCCAAAGAACGCGATCGAAAGAGCGACGTAGCCCTGGCTTCGGAGATCGGCGAGCCGCCCCGGTCTCCGCTCCGTCAGCGTGCGCGTCGCGCTCAGCCTGAGCGCCATCCACAACGGCACGGACCACAGGACTCCTCCCGCCGCCAGATACCAGAAGCCGCTGCGCCATCCGAATTGCTCCGCCATCCATCCGCCGAACCATCCTCCGGCCGCTATGCCCGCAAACTGCGCGGATCCATGCAGCGAGATCGCGCGCGACCGCATGCTCTGGGGATGTACCGCGCCGAGCAGACTTACCGCCGCGGGAAAATACAGAGCCTCAGTGACGCCGGTCATCGCTCGCCAAAAAAGTAGTGGGACGACCGAGCCGCTAAGCCCCGTCCCCAATGTTGCACCGCTCCACAGCAGCAGGCTCGCCACGATGACGCGCTCCGGACCGTAGCGGTCGGCCAGCCTGCCGCCGAGGGGCGAAGCCAGCGAATAGAACCAGATGAAGAGCGAACCGAGAAATCCAAGTTCCAGGTTGCTCATCGCGATCTCCGCCCGCAGGGCGGGCAGCAGAGAGAAGATGACCTGCCGGTCGACGTAGTTGAGAAAGTACGTCAGCCACAACACCGCGATAAGGGCCCATTTCATCCGATACAATTCTTGAAGTGTATCCAATGTCAAACTTCAGCCGCCGGGAATTTCTTGCTCTGACCACCGCCACCGCCGCCGCGCGATCCATGGCCGAAGGCCGTGAGGCGCGTGGAAGTTACGGAGTCACCGCCGCCGAACCTCCCGATGCCGCGCGCGCCGGCGCGAGCATTCTGCAAGCCGGGGGCAACGCCATGGACGCGGCGGCTGCCGCCTGCATCGCTGCCTGCATGCTGGAGCCGCACTCCGTTGACCTTGGCGGATACGTCTGTTGCGCGGTTGTACTCGAAGGCAAGACGGGACAGGTCTTCAACGTGGATGCCAACTCTGTTTCCCCCGCGGCGGCGAGCGAGAACATGTACCGCCTGCTGCCAAGAGGCCCCGTCGCCGGCATCAACGAGAATGAATATCATTGCTCAGTCGAGAACAACGCCAACGTCGATGGCCCCCTCGCGGTGGGCGTGCCCGGCGTGATGGGCGGCATCGGCCGCATCCACGAAAAGTGGGGCCGCGCAAAGTGGGCCTCTCTCTTTCAGCCCTCGCTCGAGTTGCTCGATCGCGGCTTCCCCTACGATTCCGTGGCGGGTGCTATCCGCGCCCGCGAATCCGTAATTCGCGCGCTTCCCGAAGCGCAGAAGCACCTCATGCCCGGTGGAAGGCTTCCGTCGCCGCAAGATCGATGGCGCCGGCGCGGCATGGAAACCACGCTTCAGCGCCTGGCCCAAACCGGTTGGCGCGATTTCTATGACGGTGAACTTGGCCGCAAGATCGCCGATCACGTGCGGAGTCTCGGAGGCATCCTTACGCGCGACGACATGAAGCGCTTCGATCCGCGCATCGTGCGCCCTTACGAAAGCACGTTTCGCGGGGCGAAGGTTTATAGCGCCATGCTCGCCAACGGCGGCCTCAGCGTAGCGCAGTTGCTCAATATGTGGGAGTGTCTTCCCTCCGGCGCGCCCACGGACGCTATCTATTGGCACCAACTCGCGGAGGCCGGAAAGCTCGCCTGGCGCGATCGCCTGCGCTTCTTCGGCGACGGCGCGGACCCGCGTCGCTTCCTCGGAAAAGACTACGCCGCAGGCCGCGTCGAGCACATTCGCCAGTATCCGCGCTCGGTTGACCGTCAGACGGCGTTCGCGGCCGCGGCGAGTCCAGGCACGATCAATCTCACGTCCGCCGATGCCGAAGGCAACATGGTTGCCGTCACAATCTCTCACGGCGGATCGTTCGGCTCGTGCGTCACGGTTCCCGGAACCGGGATCACGCTGGGCCACGGCATGTGCCGCTTCGATCCGCGTCCCGGCCGGCCGAATTCGGTCGGGCCCGGCAAGCGCCCTCTCAACAACGTGTGCCCGACGATCCTTCGAATGCCGGACCGCGACGTCGCATGTGGGTTGCGGGGCGGACGCCGCATCGTCAGCGTCGCCGCGCATCTTTGCCGCCAGATCGTCGAACACGAGGCCACCGGACTCGAGGCTGTCAGCGCGCCCCGCCTGCATGTCGAAGAGCAAGGGCCGATCGAGGTTACCAGGAGCCTTGATCCGCGCCTGGTAGCAGAAGTGAAGGCCCTCGGCCATGAAGTCAAGCTTGCCGATAGCGTCGGCGGCCATGCCAATGCGTGCGAGCGTCTTAAAGATGGTACATTGCGCGGCGCGAGCAACGTCTGGGCTGTTGCGGCGAGTTAGGGAAGTGAGCCAATAATGAAGCTTGAGACGCTTGCCTGGCCCGAAGCCCGGTCGCTCGGCCGCGAAAGCGACAGGGTTTTCGTTGTTTCCCTCGGATCCTTCGAACAGCACGGCCGTCATCTGCCGATGATCACGGACACTGCCATCATTACCCAAATCGCGCGTCGCGCCGAATCCGCCGCCCCGGATTCCGTTGTTCTCTCTCCTACACCGTGGATTGGCCACTCGCCCCATCACCGCGCATCCGCCTGCAACTTCGATGAACTTGCGGAAGGCGGTACGGTCGGGTCGCCGAGCTGCGCTACATCTGAGAAGGGTGGCCGTTTTCTCGATGCCGCCACTGACGCCACCCTTACCTTCCGCCGCGGCGTGTTCAACTGACATGTGCAGAAACATCAAGACACTCTTCAACTTCGATCCCCCGGTTACTGACGATGAGATTCGCGCGGCCTCGCTCCAGTTCGTTCGAAAGATCAGCGGGCTGAACAAGCCGTCTAAGGTGAACGAAGGCGCGTTCCTCGCTGCGGTTGACGATGTAGCCGGTATCTCGACCCGCCTTCTCCGGTCGCTCAGGACCGATGCGCCACCGAAGAACCGGGAAGCCGAGGCCGTCAAGGCGAAGGCTCGTGCAATTCGGCGCTTCGAAACCGGCTAGTGTCCCCGCTGCGTCGAGTGTGCTACATTGCAGGTAACTATGGCATCCCGCAGTGTAAATAAGGTAATTCTTGTTGGTCATCTCGGCCGTGACGCCGAGACCAAATTCACGCCCGGCGGCGCGGCGCGGACGTCGTTTTCGGTCGCCACCAGCCGGCGCTGGAAAGACCAGCAGACCGGCGACTGGAAAGAAGAAACCGACTGGGCGAATATCACTCTATGGCGCAGTGAAAACCTCGCGCCTTATCTGCTGAAAGGAAAACAGGTTTACGTCGAGGGCCGTCTGCGCACTCGAAGTTACGAGGACAAGGACGGAAAGAAAGTGTACGCGACCGAGGTCGTGGCCGAGGAAGTGATCCTGCTCGGAGGCCGCGGTGGAGATCAAGGTCCCGGCGGGAGCGGCGGCGACGATTACCAGCAGCCCGCCTCGATGCCGCGTAGCGCCCCGCGTCCCGCGGCCCAATCTGCCCAGGTGGACGACTCGACGTTCAACCAGGGCATCACCGACGACGACGTGCCGTTTTGAGATTCGGCTCCATCGGCCCGGCCGGCACGAAGTTCCTTGTGTCGGCGGTCCAATGATGGTAATCTCTATAGAGTAAGGGGGGATTGGCCACCTATGGCTACCATCGCTGAGGACACCCTGGCGGCCCGCGACTCTTTTGAGCGTGAGCACGATCACACGGTTCGCGTTGAAATCGAAAAGTTTCGCACCTTCGCCGCGTCCTATCTTGCGGGCACGATCACTGAAGACGAATTCCGCGGTTTCCGCCTTCGCTATGGCATCTACGGCCAGCGGCAGCCAGGCGTTCAGATGATCCGCTGCAAGTTTCCCGGCGGCATCCTTACGAGCAAACAGGTGATGCAGCTTGCGCGCGTTGCCGATGAGTACGGCGGGGGCCGCGCTCACCTCACCACGCGCCAGAATATTCAGTTTCACTTCGTCCCCCTTGCTCAGTGCGCCGACGTCATGCATTTGCTTGCCGACGAAGGCATGACCACGCGCGAGGCGTGCTTCAACACCGTCCGGAACGTCACGGGCGATCCGCTCGCCGGTCTGCGCCGCAACGAAGCGTTCGACGTCCGCCCCTACACTCAGAAAGTCGCCTACGCGTTCCTGCGCAAGGCGCTGACCGACAACCTGCCTCGCAAGTTCAAAATCGCCTTCTCAGGCGATCCCGAAGACAGTATGTTGGGAACCATCCACGACGTGGGGCTGCGCGCCGTAATCAGGGACGGACGCCACGGTTTTCGGATGATCGTCGGTGGAGGGCTCGGACCGCTCCCCGTTGAAGCGCAGGTACTCGACGAATTTCTTCCCGTGGAAAACGTGGTCAGCCGCATTGAGGCCGTTATCCGGGTCTTCAACAAGCACGGCAACCGCGCCAACCGCAACAAGGCGCGCTTTAAGTTTGTCGTAAAAGAGCGAGGATTTGAGTGGGTTCGAGAGGCGATCGACAAGGAGTACGCAGATATTCTGGAGAATGGCGGTATTGCGACGCCGGAACAGGTGCCTGAGGGCTTTGGCGGTTACCAGTCGCATCCGCGACCGCTCGGCCAGGGCGCGCTGCTGCCCGTGCTCGACGCGCACTCGCCGAGTCACACCGAATACGACCGGTGGCTTGAGACGAACGTCTTCGAACAACGCCAGCCGGGTTACGCTTCGGCGGTGGTGCGGATCGAGCAAGGTAATCTCACGAGCGAGCAACTGCGCGGTCTTGCGCGCCTCGCGGAAGACGCCGGAGACGGCTTGGTTCGCATCAATATCGACCAGAACCTGATTCTTTCGTTCATTCAGCTCGGAAGCCTGAAAGCGTTCCATGCTGCGCTCGCGCAGATTGGTCTGGGCGAAGGCGGTGCAAGGGAAATTTCGGACGTCGTCACCTGCCCCGGCGCGTATTCCTGCAACCTGGCGCTGACCAAGTCGATGAATCTGGGCGCGGCGCTCTACAACTCCGTACGGCACTTTGACGATCCGCAGGTGCGCAAGCTCTCCATCAAAGTAAGCGGATGCCCGAATTCCTGCGGCCAGCACTGGACGGCCGATTTCGGCTTCTATGGCAACGCCCGAAAGGTGGAAGGACGCGACATTCCCTACTACCAGATGCTGCTCGGCGGCGCGCACGACGACACGGGAATTATGCGCTTCGGACTTGCGGTCCAAAGCATCCCCGCGCGCCTCGCGCCAGAAGCCGTGCAGCGCGTGGTGGATCACTACACGAAAGACCGGCAGGCGGGAGAGAAGTTCCGCGACTACGTGCTTCGCCACAAGGTGGAGTTCTTCCGCGAACTCACGAGCGATCTCGCGAAGCCGCCGGAGTTGTTCCCGGAGATCTACCAGGATTGGGGCGACGACACCGCCTTCTCGCTCCAACTTGGGCGCGGCGAGTGCGCGGCGTAATCGAACGGCATTCCGCGCGTGAGCCGCTACACTTCAAAAGATGCCGAAAATTGAACGCGTCTTGTTGAGCGTCACCGACAAGACGGGAGTGGTTGATTTCGCGCGCGGGCTGCGCGATCTGGGAGCGGAACTGCTCTCGACCGGAGGCACCGCGAAACTGCTGCGTGACTCCGGGATCGAGGTCCGCGATGTTTCCGAAGTGACCGGTTTCCCCGAAATGCTTGACGGCCGCGTCAAAACCATGCACCCGAAAATTACAGGCGGGATTCTCGCCGTGCGCTCGAACGAAGCGCACATGGCGGCCCTTGCGGCGCATGGGATCGCGGTCATCGACATGGTGGTGGTCAACCTCTACGCTTTCGAGAAGGCCGCGGCGAAGCCGGGCGCCGAAATCGCCGAACTGATCGAGAACATCGACATCGGCGGCCCAACCATGATCCGCTCCGCCGCGAAGAATTTCCAGGACGTCGCCGTGGTCGTATCGCCCTCCGACTACACGCCGCTACTCGACGAGATGCGGGCGAACGCCGGCTCTGTTTCGCACGATACCTGCTGGGAACTGGCGAATAAGGCCTTCCGGACGACGGCTGATTACGACCGCGCCATCAGCGCAAGGCTCGCCCGCGTGGGCGAAACGGAGGCCACGCCGATGCCGCCGCTGCTCGACCTCCGCGCGCCGAAACTCGCCGGCCTGCGTAACGGTGAGAATCCGCATCAGTCCGCGGCCCTCTACGGCACGCCGGGTGAGGGAATCGCCGGAGCAGAACAGCTTCAAGGCAAAGAGCTTTCCTACAATAACCTGGTTGATCTCGATGCCGCCTGGCAACTGGTCAATGAATTCGTCGAGCCTGCGTCCGCTATCGTCAAGCATACGAACCCTTGCGGGTGCGCGGAAGATCGAGGCGGCACGTTGGCCGTGAGCTACCGCAAGGCGTTCGCGTGCGATCCGGTTTCGGCGTTCGGCGGCGTGCTCGCGTTCAACCGCACGCTTGACGGAGAGACCGCCGCCGAAGTCTCGAAGACTTTCATCGAGGCCATCGCCGCTCCCGATTACACGGCTGAAGCGCGAGCCGCGCTCGCCTCGAAGAAAAATCTGCGGCTGCTTCGCGTCCCCGCGGGCGAGCCGGGCCTGGTCGTAAAGTCGATTGCGGGCGGCTTCCTTGCGCAGACGGCGGATGTGCACCAGCTTGACCGCGGCCATTGCGCGGTGAAGACAAAGCGTGCGCCGACGGACGCGGAGTGGGCATCGCTCGAATTCGCCTGGAAGGTCGCCAAGCACGTGAAGTCGAACGCCGTCGTATATGCGCGCGACGGGCAGTCCGTTGGCGTAGGCGCGGGCCAGATGAGCCGCGTGGACTCGGTAAAGATCGGCGCATCGAAAGCCGTGCTGCCGCTCACGGGTTCGGTGATCGGCTCGGATGCCTTTTTCCCATTTCCCGACGGGCTTGAAGAAGCCGCGAAGCACGGAATCACAGCCGCGATCCAGCCAGGCGGGTCCATCCGCGATGAAGACGTGATCGCCGCGGCGGATCGCCTTGGACTCGCGATGGTCTTCACGGGCGTCCGCCACTTCCGGCACTAAGCTAAGGGTTGGCGCCGAACGAAGTCCCGGTCACGCCCGAGTCGGAGCGAGATCGTTAATTCTCCTCCGGAGCAGCATTCGCCCTCGGCGCGGGCCTGACCGTGCTGATGCCTGATGTTTCATCCGGTGATCCCGGACTGGCTGCCTCGCTCGCTCGCGGAATCGGCCGAACCGGGAACCACTCGTATCAAATTATCACTTACGATTGACGGACACCACATGGTTTCAATGTGTTCGATGACAAGTTCGGTCCCACGCGTGTGGCTGACGAACGGTCTGGTGCGCGGATCGTACATGGAGTCCGTGAGGTCCCGCGCAAGGACTACATCGAAGCCGAGACGCGTCATCTGCCGAGCTCCGAATGAACGGTTAAGGATGCAGATGTTGGTGTGCACGCCCATTAGCACGATCCTGTCGATGTTTTCCAACTTGCAGAAGTTGTAGATCTCCTGTCCGCTATCGCTGATACCGTCGAAGCCGGCGATGTCGATCGCCGGATGCTCCCGAGTCCACGGATAAGGAGGACCCGCGAATTTTTTCACTACCGGATCGTCGCATCCGCCGGCAGCATCGTCTATGGGGAATCCGCGTTCCTCCTCAGGCACGCGCGGGCATCGGGCGATGATCGGGAAAGGAGACGCGGCGGTGGGAGCATTCTTCATCCGTTCGCGCCACGGCGTGCCTTCGTAGAATTTCATCGTGTCGCTGGGGGAGTGGATTATCATGACCCCCAGGCTGCGTGCGGCGCTAACCACCTGGTTCATGCGCGGAGCCATCAACGCGACGCGCTGGGCCGACATTCCGCACGTATGGGTATCCCACATGTCACAGATGATGATTGCAGTACGCGCGACCGGCCATTCCAGCAACTGCTCAGAGACCTTACCCTTCGCGCGTCTGCGCGCCTGTAGACGAAGCGTACCCGGCACCTTGGGACGATTGGTAAGGGCGTCGCTCCCGGATGGCGCCGCGGCAGCTAAAGCCGCGACGCCAGGCAGCAATCTCAGAAAGGACCTTCGTTCCACAAGCCTCATCGGTATTGCCTCCCGTTTTTGAGATTCCCCGGCGAAGTCAGTATACAATAAGGGCGTTCGCCGAGGCTGGCATTCGCGGGCATTGCCGAAGGCCTCTGGACTTGCCTCACTGCCTGCCTGTCGCCACGCCCTCAGTGCGGATCGGACACGTAGAGTTGATTCGGCACTCGCGCCGTAGCGCAGCGCGATGTTGCTGGATTGCGGTCGAGTCGCGCGCCAGCCCCGTAGCTCCTGCCTCGTCCGCCGCGCGGCGGTATCGTTCCGATCACGCTCCTAGCGTGCCGCGATGCGGACCGATTAGCTTGCGCCGCAGGCGTTCCGCCGGGCAACTTCGCCAGCCATCGACTACAATGGCAGGCGTGGCTCTCCGAGTACTTCTTTTCCTCACCCCATTTGTCCTACAGGCCGCTCTCGTCCGAGTGGACATTTCGGAGCGATCCTCGATCCTCGACGGGAAATCCTTCGGAAAGGCCGGAGCCTACGAGAGGCTTATCGGCAAGGCTCACTTCGCTGTCGACCCTATGGCGCCGGCGAATCGAGATGTTGTGAACCTCAAGCTCGCCCCTCGAAATGCGAAAGGCCAGGTGGAATTCTACGCCGATTTCGTGATTTTCTCACCTGTCGACCCGAACAGAAGCAACGGCACGTTGTTCTTTGAAGTCTCAAATCGCGGGCGGAAGGGCCTGCTTCATGCCTTCAGCCTGGGACGCGGCTCGAACGATCCACGGACGGCGGCCGAGTTCGGCGATGCCCTGCTGCTGAAACAGGGATTCACCTTGGCGTGGCTCGGGTGGCAGTTCGACGTTCCACGCGAGGCGCCGTTGATGAGTGTCACGGTGCCGGTGGCGAAGAATCCGGATGGCTCGCCGATTCAAGGTGTGGTTCGTTCCGATTTTGTTCCCGATCAGGCGTTGACGTCTTTCTCCTTGGGCGACCGGCTTTTCTTCCCGTATCGGGCCGTTCCCAAGGATGTTTCGGCGACGCTTACCGAGCGGAGTTTGGCGAATGGTCCGCGACGCGTAATTCCGCGCGCTGACTGGAGCTTTACAGAGGATCGCGGCGGGGTGCGAAAGGCGTCGGGATTCGAATCCGGCAAGATTTATGAGGTCGTGTACCGCTCACAGGATCCGCCGGTCGTGGGTTTAGGCATGGCCGGCATACGCGATTTCATTTCGGCGTTGAAAGCCGGCTCGGCTCCCGCTCCGCTTGCGGCGTTGGCTCCAGGGGCGCGGCGCTCGCTTGCCTGGGGAAGCTCGCAGAGTGGGCGGTTTTTGAGGACATTTCTCTATCAGGGTTTTAATCGCGATGAGCAAGGTCGCCGGGTTTTCGATGGCGTCTGGGCGAATGTTGCTGGGGCCGGACGCGGAAATTTCAATCATCAGTTCGCACAGCCGTCGCGCGATGCACGGCCATTCTTCAACTTCTATTACGCAACGGATATCTTTCCGTTCACGGATTTGAAGCAGACGGATCCGGCAACCGGTTTGGAGGACAGCATACTCGCTCGGGCCGAGCGGGACAATGCGGTGCCGAAGATCTTCTACACCAACTCGTCGTACGAGTATTATGGACGCGCGGCGTCGCTGATGCACACGACTCTCGATGGGTCAGCCGACGCGCCGTTAGGTGCGTCAACGCGGCTTTACGTCATGGCCGGGGGCAATCACGGGCCGGGCTCCCTGCCGCCAGTCAGGAGTTCGAATACGCGCTATCTGAACAATGCCAACGACTATCAATGGATACTTCGGGGGCTGCTGATTGCGATGCAATCGTGGATTGCAGACGATATCGCTCCTCCGCTGTCTGTGTACCCGCGTGTGGATCGAATGGAACTTGCGGCCATCGGTCACATCCGTTTCCCAAAGCTTCCCGGAGTCGTCTCTCCGGCGCGCCTGCATGACGTTTTCCGTCTGGATTTTGGTCCCGAGTTCCGGTCGCGAGGCATTGTTACGATTGAGCCGCCAGAAATGGGGCCGGCCTACACGGTTCTGGTACCCCAGGTGGACGCGGATGGCAATGATATCGGCGGGGTGAAGACGCCGCAAGTGTCGGTTCCGCTGGCGGTGCATACCGGATGGAATCTTCGGAACCCGTCGATCGGATCGCCGGACGAGTTGTTCAGCATGGCCGGCTCTTACTTCCCATTTCCGCGGCGGGCGGTGATCGAGCGATACGGCGATCGTACGGCATACCTGGGCAAGATCCGCTCCGCCGCCCGGAAACTGGTGGAGGGCCGATACCTGTTGGAAAGCGATTTACAGGCAGTGGCAGAAGTGGCCAATAAGGAATGGGATTTCGTGATGAAACAACCGGCGGCAGCGAGTCATTAAGCACCATGGCTCGGTTCTGCGGTTGATCCTAGTGTCTAGTTGCATTAGTTCTGGTACTACTGTATGTTGAGTCATGCGCCGAAAGTCCGCGAAATTTCAGCTCAGCGACGAAGAGATGAAGACCTTAGAGGGATGGACCCGCCAAGGCAAGACGGAGCACCGTTTGG